>JBELAE010000275.1:0-12583 GCA_049509155.1 Candidatus Sulfotelmatobacter sp. | reverse complement strand
AAATACGCTTCGGCGAAGGGCACATCGAATTTCTTCCCGGCACCGTTTGCTACGATCAGCAGCGGCGCTTCGCCGGTTCCGAACTGAACATCTTCGATACTACCGATTTCCTGCCCGTGATCGAGAACCTTACAGCCGATCAGATCGCTGACGTAATTCCAGCCCGCTTCCAGGCCAGCGCGCTCGACGCCGGGGACCTGCAATTCCGATCCGATCAGCAACTCGGCGTCAGACATTGAATCGACGCCGCGAAACTTCAGAACGATCAGGCCCTTGTGCGGCCACAACTCTTCGACTTGCAGTTCGCGCCGCGTGTCCGCTGCCTTCGGCAGCGCGAACAGCTTCATGCCTTCGGCGAATCGTCCCGGAACATCGCTGTGCATTTCTGCGGCGACCTCGCCGCGCCGGCCTTGCGTCTTCACGACGCGGGCCAGCGTGATGAACTCGCCGTGGGATTCAGGACTCAACGCCCGGTCCTACTCGAGGATTTCGAGCGTGTAACGCTTGTGCGCGCGATGGCCTGCGGCGCTCAGCAGGGCGCGTAGAGCGCGGGCGGTGCGGCCCTGGCGTCCGATGACCTTGCCTACGTCGCTTTCGGCGACTTCGAGTTCTATGACGTCGTCGTCGAACTTCTCGACGAAGACCTCGTCGGGGGCGTCGACCAGCGACTTGGCAATCAGCTCAACAAGAGCGCGCACATCTCCAGAGGGCTCAGTCATAAGTCTGCATTCTCACGGTGAAGTGAAGGATTTTCGATGCCGCAGCGGCTAAAGCCGCGGAGTCGCCGTAGCTTACCGGCACGCCTAAAGGCGTGCCCTGATACGAATCGGCCTCCCGTTGTCGATGGCGCGATTCTAGGCGGCGGAGCCGGCGGCAGCCGGAGCCGGAGCTTTCGAGAACAGTTTGTTCACGCGCTCCGACATCTGAGCGCCCTTCGACACCCAGTACTCGACGCGCTCGCGCTTCAGCTCGACGCTGGCGGGATTGGTGCGGGGATTGTAGGTCCCGACCACTTCCACCGGACGGCCGTTGCGGGCGCGCGCCTTCTCAATCACCACAATGCGATAGTGCGGTTGTTTGCGCGCACCACGGCGCGCCAGACGAATCATTAACACAGGTCTTATATCCTTGTTCCGGAAGAGTCCGGTGAGATCGAGGCAAACTCTTATTATGCCGGAGGTTAGGTGGAATGGCAAGGGGGAGACAGCTTTGGGTTCTGTCTTTCAGCACAAGACCTTAAATGCTGCCTTCCGGGAGTGGCTGGAGCAGTATGCCGCGCAAGCCGGAGGAGGAGCCGCCGTGGATGCGCTGATGCGCCGGCTGCGGCACGTGCGCTCTGGAGGTCCTTACACCCGGGATGAGATGAATGCGCGGTAGATTTTTCCTCGACACCAACCTTTTCGTTTACACTTTCGACGCCAAAGCGCCCGCCAAGGCCAAGAAGGCGGCGCAACTGATCCGCCGGGCTGCGGATACCGGGGAAGGGATCATCAGTTACCAGGTGGTGCAAGAGTTCTTCAGCGTTGCCTTCCGCCGTTTTCCACAACCTCTGAGCGTGGCGGAGGCGGAACAATACCTCATCACAGTGCTGCGCCCGCTTCTCGCGGTACACTCCTCGCCGGCCATTTATTTCGAGGCCCTGCGGATTGCGGAGAAGTACCGATTTTCGTGGTATGACTCGCTGATCGTGGCGGCCGCTTTGGAGGGTCGGTGCGACAAGCTTTACAGCGAGGACTTCCAGCACGGGCGGAAAATAGAAGACCTGCGGATTGAGAATCCGTTCGCCTAGCGCCTGCTCTTCCAGCAGTTTTCCTCACCCTGCTAGACTCAGGCGTTTGGAGGTTCGGTTTGCCGGGGATCTATATTCTTTCGGGCGTGCGGACGCCGATTGGGAAGTTTGGGGGAGCGCTCGCTTCGCTTACGGCGGCGGACATGGGCGTGGTCGCGGCGAAAGCGGCGATGGAGCGGGCTAAGATCGATCCGGGGCAGGTTGACGAGACCATTATTGGAAATGCGCGGCAGGCGGGGGGCGGGCCCAATGTGGCGCGGCAGATTTCGGTGCGAGCTGGGGTGCCGGGGGAAGTTCCGGCGTTTACGGTGAATAAGGCTTGTGCGTCGGGGATGAAGGCGATTGCGCTGGCGTATCAGGCGATTCTGGTGGGCGACGCGAATTGCATTCTGGCGGGCGGGACGGAGTCGATGTCGCGGGTTCCTTATTATCTCGACGGGGCGCGGTGGGGATATCGGCTGGGCAATCAGGAAGTGGTGGACGGGATGTATCGCGACGGCTTCTTTTGTCCGCTGGCCAAGATGGTAATGGGCGAGACTGCCGAAGTGCTGGTCGAGCAGTACAAGATTACGCGCGAGGAGCAGGACGAATTTGCTCTGCTGTCGCAGACGCGGGCGGCGCGGGCGATTGCGGCGGGGCGGTTTGACGCGGAAATTGTTCCGGTGACGATTGAAGGTAAGAAGGGCGCGATCACCTTCGCCAAGGATGAGCATCCGTTTGCGGATGCGAGCATGGAGAAGCTGGGGAAACTTCCGCCGGTGTTTTCGAAGGCCGGGGATTCGACGTCCGGAGAAAAAACCGGGACGATCGCTGCTGGGACGATCACCGCCGGGAATTCTTCGGGCATCACGGATGGGGCGGCGGCGGTGGTTGTGGCCAGTGAACATTTCGTGCGGGCGAACAATCTGAAGCCGCTGGCGCGGATTGTGGCGTTCGCATCGGCGGGCGTGGATCCGCGGACGATGGGGATTGGGCCGGTCCCGGCGCTGCGCAAGCTCGAAGATAAACACAATCTGCGGCTGCATGAGTTTGGGTTGATTGAATTGAACGAGGCTTTTGCAGCGCAAGTGCTGGCTTGCGACCGCACGCTGAATTTCAATCGCGACCGGCTCAATGTGAATGGCGGGGCGATTGCGCTGGGGCATCCGATTGGATGTACGGGGACACGCATCACGGTCACGCTGCTGCATGAGATGCTGAAACGCAATACGAAACGCGGCGTGGCCTCGCTATGCGTGAGCGGCGGTATGGGGATGGCGGTGGCGCTGGAAAATGTGGTGTGAGGGCGAGCTTTTAGCTCTTGGCTCTTGGCTCTTAGCCTTTGGCTCTTGGCTTGAAACTCCGCGAGAAACAGTCGGTTGCGTATCGACTTCTGTTATGCTTTCCCCGCGCTGTTGCTTACCACGGGCGATCAGATCGGCTAGCTTATCTAGCTCAGGGAGAATGACATGCTTCGAATGATGATGCGCACTTCGTGGTTGATTGCGTTCTTGCTGGCTGCAAGTTTTTCGTTTGCGCAGGCTGAGTTTTCCGCTGAGATGGTGGACATGCAGAAACCTGACCATCCGACCAACGGAAAAATGTATTTCTCCAAAGATAAGGTGCGGTTTGAGTCGGCGAAGAAGGACCCGCGGGGCGGGGGCGCGGTCATTATCAATCTGGCGACGCAAACTACGACTGTGTTCATGGATCAAATGCACATGTATATGGAAATGTCCGCGCAAACGGGCGGGCAGCGGACTGCCTACAACTTCTTTCGTACTGGCGACGTGGAGGCGGCTTGCTCGGATTGGATGCAGCTGGCGCAGAACAAGGGTGGGAGCTGTCATAAAGTCGGCAGTGAAACGGTGAACGGCCGCAGCACCACCAAGTACGAGTCCACCAACGCGAATGGCGACACGAGCGACGTTTGGCTTGATCCGAAGCTGCGCTTTCCCGTGAAGTGGCAGGGCAAGAATGCGGGCTGGGAGCTGCACAATATTCAGGAAGGAACGCAGCCGGCGAGTTTGTTTGAGGTTCCCGCGGGATACACGAAGATGGATATGGGCGGGATGATGCAGAGGCCGCAGTGAAAACGCCGGGGCTGAAGCCCATGTGAATTGTGGCGCCTAACGCGGCCCTGAAGGGCCGCTCTTCCACCAGGGTTGTTCCCCGCATTGGCCGATTGCATTGCGGTGGGAAAATCGGAGCACTATACTCTGCTCAGTTAGTGTGGTGGCGAATCCCACGTCTCGCAAAAACCGCGAGACATGGGGCACCCCGGTTTAGTACCCGGCTTCGGGAGCAATGATGGTTTTATCTGCGGTGATCGTGGACGACGAGCAACTGGCCCGCGACGAACTCGCCTACCTGCTGAAGAACACCGACGATGTGAATGTGGTCGCCCAGGGCAAGAACGGGCTCGAAGCCGTTAACCTCATCAAGGAGCACAATCCCGATCTGGTTTTTCTCGACGTACAGATGCCGGGGCTCGACGGGTTTGGAGTGATCAAGAAGCTGCTCGACAAGAAGATTGCCCTGCCCAAGATTGTTTTTGCCACGGCGTTTGACCAGTATGCGGTGAAGGCGTTCGAAGTGAACGCGGTCGATTATCTGCTGAAACCGTTCGACAAGAAGCGGGTGGCGCAGGCGATCCAGAAGGCGCGGTCCAAGCAGGATGCGGGCGGGCTGCCGGCGGAGAAGATTGACACGCTGGTGCGCATGATCGAGTCGCAAAAGCAACCGGCGGCGAAGATTTTGCTCAAAGCTCTGGGACGCATGTTTCTGGTGGACCAGCGAGAGATCTGTTACGCCTGGATCGAAGATGGCGTGATTACGGTGGTGACGGGCGGGCCAGTGGGGATGGAAGGACAATCCAACTGCCGGACGCTGGAAGAACTGCTGGCCAGCTTAGACACGAATCTTTTTTGGCGAGCGCACCGCTCCTACCTGGTGAACATCAACCGCATTCGCGAAGTCGTCCCGTGGTTCAAGAGCTCGTACCAGTTGCGCATGGACGACAAGAAACAGACAGAGATTCCAGTCAGCCGGGCTCAGACCCGGCGTCTGCGGGAGTTGTTCCGGCTCTAAGCTCCGGCTGGCGCACTGACAGACTTCCGCCTGCGAATCCGCGCGAGGGGTGCGCGAATCCGCAGGCGAGGGGCGCGCTCGTTTCGCGCGGGCTCGGCTCCCGTCGGCCCGTTCCACCGCCGCGAACAGATCGTTGATCAGCGTGCCGGAATACATAACATCTAGGTTCCGCAATCTCCGCCCCTAAAGAGGGGACGGAGCAGTGTTCAGTAAAACCCCGGAGGACGGCGCGAGAGAGAGAGCAACCGTCCTCCGGTTCCCAGGGGGGAAGCCTAAACCGCCAGAGCTTTCAACGCCGTACGATCGCGAATCACCAGCGTCGATCCGTCCAGACGAATCAACCTCTTTTTCTTCAGATCACTCAACAGCCGGGTCACAGTTTCGCGCGACGAACCGATGCGCTGCGCCATCTCTTCATGCGTCATGGCGCCATGGATGCGGCTCTCGGCATCTTCCAGTCCCTGGTTCGGGGAGTGGGAGAGCAATAACCGCGCCAGTTTACCGGCGGAGGAACGGGTGAGCACGAGATCGTGTATGTCGCGATAGGCGGTCTGGTAGTCGCGGCTCAAACACTCTGCCGCGTGGGCCGCGACCTCGCTGTGGGACTGCATAAGTTCGAGCAGGTGCTTGCGATCCACAAAGTTCAGCTGGCAGGGAGTGGAGGTCTCGGCGGTCGACTCATAACCCACGCCGGAAATCGCGGCGCTGAGGCCGAGTGCTTCGCCGGCTTCCGCGGTTTTGAGAATCAGAATCTTGCCTTCGCGCGAAGTCGTGGAAAGGTTCACTTTGCCCGAGCAGAGAATGAACATGCCGCGCGGACTTTGGCCCTCGACAAACAGGATTGCCCCGGCGGGCAGAACGCTTTTGTGGCTGACCTCGTTCAGCGACTGCCGAGCGGCGGAAGAGAAGCTGCAAAAGAAGCCGGAGGTGGGATTCGAGCACTCCGCACAATCGTCGAGGATTTCCAAGCCGTAGGGCGCCTTCATGTTTGTCTCCATAGCGGCGGACCGCTTTTTCTTGGTGGCACATGCCGAACCCGTGCCGACACCGCCGAGATGGTGCGAATAGGCGAGGAGGGCGCGGGCGTGGGCACGAGTATCGCCGTGCGAACTTTGAGCAGCGGCCAGCAATTCCCAGGCGGCGCCGGCCTCTTCCCGCTGCTCCCACTCGAGGTGACAGGCAAACAAATAGAAAGGATCGATTTCCTGAGGGCTGGTGTTGGAACTGAGTTGAAGATCGGGGCGATGGGCGCTCCTGAACCCCGACGCGCCGGGTAGAGTCTGTTCCCGCAGCCACGCCGAGTTCCATCCCACAGCGGGGCTGCAGCTATTGACGAGCCTCTGCGGCTGGAGCGGGGGAGGAACTGGAAACAGGCGAGGGGAAGCGACGGAGTTCAAGGGCCGACATCGGTTCGACAGAGACACTTCTCTCACCCCACTAAACCGGCCGCGTCCGCCGGGAGCCTGCTGGTTTGGAACCAAAGCCTACTGGGGAGGTGGGGAAAAAACGCTCGCCGGCCAGTGGCAGTATGCAACAGTGCATTGCACGTCGTGTTCCGCAAATGGGAGGGGATGGGAAACGGTAGAACTTCCCTGTTTGGAACAGGTTCCGAAATTAGACAAAAACAATCCGTTCCGGGAAGATGTCGGCCATTGGGCAATTTGCCGATTAGCCGTCGCGCCGCGAATGGCACCGTCACTACGGGCCCCACGAAATTCCCATGTCTCGCAAAAAGCGCGAGACCCTTCGACAAGATCAGGGTAGGCAATGGGATACCCGCAGAAGGGTGTTGAGTCAGGAGCCCATGTAATCATGGCGGGTAATTTTCAGGCGCTGCATTTTCGATTGGAGGGTGGTGCGCTTCAGCCCCAGGCGATGCGCGGCGCCATCGGGTCCGGAGAGCACGCCGTGGGTTTCCCGAAGTATCCGGAGAATGTGCTGGCGCTCGGCGTTATCCAAACTGTGATCCGGAGTGGAAGCGGGCTGGGCGGCAGCTGCCCGGGGTTCGCCGCGCAGTTCGACCAAGGGTACACGCAGGGCATTGCCGTCGCTGAGAATGACGGAACGCTCCATAAGGTTTTCGAGTTCGCGAACGTTGCCCGGCCAGGACCACTCAGTCAGCGCTTTCATGGTCTCTTTGGGAATGGTTTCGATGTGTCGATCCATGCGCGCGGCGAATTTGTGAACGAAGTAGCGGATGAGCAGGGGAATGTCCTCGCGCCGCTCGCGCAGGGGAGGCACGCGGATGGGAAACACGCTGAGCCGGTAGAAGAGGTCGCTGCGGAATTCGTGCTCCGCCATGCCCTTGGCCAAATCCCGGTTGGTCGCCGCCACCAGGCGCAGGTTTACTTTGATGGTGCGGTTGCTGCCCAGGCGCTCGAACTCCTGATCCTGGAGCACACGCAGCAGCTTGGGCTGCAGCTCGAGGGGAATTTCGCCGACTTCGTCGAGAAACAGGGTTCCGCCGTCGGCGAGTTCCATGCGCCCGATTTTCTGGCTGATCGCGCCCGTAAAGGCTCCCTTCTCATGTCCGAAGAGTTCGCTCTCCAGCAGACCGGTGGGGATGGCGGCGCAATTGACCTTGATGAAGGCCCCGTCCTTACGACGGCCCAGGCGATGGACGGCGCGGGCAACCAGCTCTTTGCCAGTTCCGGTCTCGCCCAGAATGAGGACACTGGCCTCGCTGGGAGCGACCGTGGCAACCTGGTCGAGTACTTGCTTAAGAGCCGGACTGTCGCCAACAATTTCCGTGAAGCGGCCCTCGGAGCGGATCTCGCCTTGCAGATACTTTCTCTCCTCGGCCAGGCGCTGCCTGAGGGCTTCGATCTCGGCGGCAGTTCGTTGGTTTTCCAGACCCACGGCGAGTTGGGTGGCAACTTGATTGAGCAGGGTCAAGTCCTCGGGCTGAAAGGCGTGGGCCCGAGTGCTGCCTAGCACAAGAACTCCCAACGCGCCTTTCGGACGGACCAGCGGGACGCAACACAGGGATCGAAAACCTTCCGCGAGAAAGTTCTTGGCGATCTCGGCTTCAAAGTCCTGGATTTGGTGTTTCGAGAAAATCAGAGGTGTGCGTTCGCGCAAAGCGCGGCCAGTGGGACTGTTGTGGGGACTGATGGGAAGGGATGAGAGCAATCCTCTTCCCAAGGGAAAGTCTTCGACTTGGCGGACCAGGAGTCCGGTGTTGGGATCGTGCAGTTCGAAGCCGGCGTACTCGTGGCGCGGCGAAGTTTGCCGCCGACATCCTTCAGAGACTCTTCCAGCTTTTTCTGAGCAGTAATTTCCACCACAACGACGCCGATGCGCGTGACCACGCCGGAAGCATCCTGGATAGGGAGGTAGTGCGCGATCCAGTGGCCGACCTCTTTCTTCGCTGACAATGTCGCAGAGAGCACGTAGTTCACCGGTTCGCGCGTGGCGAGCACGCGTTGAAACTGGGGCTCGATCCGATCGGCAGCAATGTCTCCCAGAATCTCACGCAAGGTTTTTCCGAGGTGGTCGGAAACGGGAACCCCGTGGAATTCCGCCAGGGCTTGGTTGAGGGCGAGATAGCGAAGCTCCGTATCCAGGATGCACAGGCCCACGCTGGACGAACTGAAATAAGCAGCGAGTAATTTCTCCGGCTCGGTGAGGGCTTCGGGGCGGGCGAAGGGAATCAGATCGTGAGCACTGAAGTTCGGGTTAGTCGCCATGGCAGGGGACGCTCCGCGAGACCGGCCGATGGCTCTGGGCCAGCCCTGCACAACAATGAGTCAAAGCGCGGGCGACGAAAAAGACGGCGCGCGCCAAGCGCGAGAATTCGCGGCGACACTCACAGAAAGAACTGCACGGGAATGCAGTCGTGGCCACACCGGAGGGTATGGACCGTTGCGGCAAATCATAATCCAAGCGTGCCGCGCTTGAGGGGTGCACGGATACAACTCCCGGTGGCCGCCTCCCCCTCAAAAGGCGGCCCATTTACGAACCATTTACGAATCGGCGAGCATTATAACCACAGAATGATGCGCCGGATCGCTTTTTTCTGTCCTGACACGATTTCAGGAACTGTTTCAGGAAATCGAATGGTCGGGTGGTATTACGGTTGGGCCGCGGCAAAGAATGATGAAGCCGAGAACTATAATTATCTTGTGGCGAGAGGATGGGAAAGCAAATCCGTCGAAGCGCAGCAGGCCGAGGCGAGCGATAAGTCGGCCAAGCTGCGTCCCCCGATGAGCCCGGACGAAGCGGGACGTTGGCGCGAGAAAGAGATTCTTCGCCTGTCGCGCCAGAGAGTTCTGCAGCAGATGGAAGCCAGCCAGAATTCGCGGCACCGCAAGCTGCTCGAAGACTCGCTGGCGGATCTCGATGAAAAGCTACGCAGCCTGGGGATGTGAAAAGAGCCACCCCGGACGTCAGACCTCAGACGGCGGACCTTGGCCCTCCGAGCTTCGGACCTCGGGCATCAAGGCCCCAGGTGTGTGCGAGGTTGGAGGCCCGAGGTCTGCAGTCCGAGGTCTGACGCCTGAGGTACGACTCCCGCTGTCACGTATAATGAGTCTTTTATGACAGCCTACGTTTACGTCTCTCTCAAGAAAAGTGTGCTCGATCCGCAGGGCAAAACCATTCAAGGCGCTCTCAAGAAGATGGGCTACAAGGGTCTGGAGAGCGTTCGGCAGGGAAAATATTTCGAGTTGACGATGGATGGAGGACTCTCTCGCGAAGAGGCGCAGGCGGAGGTCGAACGAATCGCCCGTGAAGTACTCACCAATCCAGTCATTGAAGAATTCCGTTTCTCCCTGGCCGAGTAAGCAGGGCCGAGTGAGCAGGGCTGAGTAAGTAAGGCCGGGGAATTTGAGGTTTTTCCATGTGCGGCATTGTCGGCTACGTTGGTAAAAAAAGTGTGGTCCCCATCATTATTGAGGGGCTGCGGCGGCTGGAGTATCGCGGCTACGATTCGGCGGGCATTGCGGTCGCCGGCGACGCCGACGGTCTGCAGTTGCGGCGGGCCGAGGGCAAGCTGCGCAACCTGGAAGAAGTAATCCGGCAGAGGCCCTTGAACGGTACCTATGGCATTGGGCACACGCGCTGGGCCACACATGGACGTCCGACGGAAGAAAACGCGCATCCGCATCGCGACTGCACCGGCAAGATCGTGGTTGTGCATAACGGGATCGTGGAGAATTATCTCAGCCTGAAGAAACAGCTGATTGCAGAAGGTCACACGTTCACCACCGAAACTGATACCGAAATCATTGCGCATCTGATCGAGAAATATTCAGCCAGCGCGGGCGACGGCCGGCGGCCGGCTCTGGAAGACGCAGTGCGGCAGACAGTGAAACAACTGACCGGAGTGTTTGCGCTGGCGGTGATTTCGAGCGACGAGCCCAACAAGATTGTCGCGGCGCGCAATGGGCCACCGGCAGTGATCGGGCTGGGGAACGACGAATATTTCGTGGCCTCGGATGTGCCCGCCATTCTGAATCACACGCGCGACATTTTCTTTCTGGCGGATGGCGATATGGCCGTCGTCACGCCCGACGGCGTGCATCTTTCCGATTTTGAGGGAAGGCCGGTGCGGCGGCAGATTCAGCACGTCACCTGGGACCCGATCCTGGCGGAAAAAGGCGGCTTCAAGCATTTCATGCTGAAGGAGATCTATGAGCAGCCGCGGGCGGTTCGCGACACGGCGCTGGGGCGTGTGTCGCAGGATACGGGGCACATTTTTCTCGATGAGATGGGGATCAGCGAGGCCGAGTTCAAGGCAGCGCGTAAGATTAATATCATCGCCTGCGGGACCAGTTGGCATGCCGGGCAGGCGGGCAAGTTCATGATCGAATCGCTGGCGCGGGTGCCGGTGGAAGTGGACTACGCGAGCGAGTGGAGATATCGCAATCCCATCGTGGAGCCGGAGACGATCACGCTGGTAATTTCGCAGTCGGGCGAGACGGCCGACACGATCGCCGCACAGCGCGAGGCCAAAGCCAAGGGATCGAAGACGCTGGCCATTTGCAACGTGGTGGGATCGATGATCACGCGCGAGGCCGCGGGCACGATCTACACGCACGCCGGGCCGGAGATTGGCGTAGCTTCGACCAAGGCATTTACCGGGCAGCTCACCGCGCTGTACATCTTTGCGATGTATCTGGCGCAGTTGCGCGGCGTCATGACTGCTGAGCAGGCGCAAGGGGCGATGCTCGAACTTACGCGTATTCCGGGAAAGCTGGAAACTGTGCTCGGCCAGGATGCAGCGTGCGATGAGTTGGCCAAGCGCTACCAGAAAGTGCACGACTTCCTGTTCCTGGGGCGCGGGATTCATTATCCGATCGCCCTCGAAGGCGCGCTCAAGCTGAAAGAAATTTCCTACATTCACGCCGAGGGCTATCCCGCGGGCGAGATGAAGCACGGGCCCAACGCCTTGATCGACGAGAACCTGCCCGTGGTGGTGATTGCGACGCGGGACGTGAATAACCCCGGCTCGGTGCAGCGCTACGAGAAGACGACATCAAATTTGAAAGAGGTAAAAGCGCGCTCCGGAGTGGTGATTGCGCTGGCCACCGAGGGCGACGAGGAAATCAAGGAAGCCGCGGATCACGTTCTCTACGTTCCGGCAGCGCCGGAGGAGTTGGCGCCGATTCTGGAAATCGTCCCGCTGCAGTTGCTGGCGTACCACATTGCTGTGCGGCGTGGCTGCGATGTGGATCAGCCGAGGAATCTGGCTAAGTCGGTGACGGTGGAGTAGGACGAAAGAGTCCAGATCTTCATATCCTTGCCACTTCCACGTCGGTTTTATCGAAATCAGTCCCTTTGAAAAGCAGTGGTTCGTCCATCTCTTTCGCGAGCGCGTAGGCAAAACAATCGCCAAAATTCAGGCCCGCCTTGTGCCGGCCCTTGCCGAAATCGCGGTAGGCATGACGGGCGATCTCTGCCTGCCGAAGGGTTACGGGTTCCACCACAATGCCTGATGCGCGAAAAAAATCGTCGAAGCGACGACTGGAAACGGCGCTGCTGCTGCCGTCGATGACGATGGCCGCTTCCAGGTAGTTAGCCGAGGAAACGCGGCACTTGGCCGCAGATTCGATTGCCACCGCAAACTCGGGACTCTCCGGTTCCGCCCGCAGCAACGCGAGGATCGCTGACGAGTCCAGGATCATTTCGGCATTCCCTTCTCGTCATAGAGCAACTTGCCATGGTCAATGGATTTATAGGGCTCCTTGAGGTGGGCCGCGCACTCTCTTCCAATCTTCAGGAGACGCTCCGCCAAGCTTCGCTTCGAATTCCCGCGGACGCGTTCCAAACGCTCGCGAATCGCCTCACTCACCGCGAGGGTCATGCTTTCGCCTGTGACGCTGGCTAATTCCCTCGCCAACCGGTGGGCTTCCTCGTTTTTTATGTTCAAGCTCATATATCCACCTGTCTACCGTCTATGTCCACCATTCTACCACAGAGGAAGCTCGCATCCGGCCCTACCAAAACTCATTCGTAAGTAGAAGAAGCCTTGAGCACGCTTCTGAGTCGGACTAGCGCTACGCCAAGTTCGGCGAGCGCCCCAACCCACACCGCGAACGCCGTGTTCACCACCCAGCGAGGCGCCGCTCCCACTCGACGCAGCAGGAACGGCAGAAAGTTCCACGTCGTGATGTGGACGTAGTCCCATGGGTCCTGCGTCATGGCTTCGGTGTTCAGGCCCCAGGCGTCCATCTTGCCGAGGGCGAAGGCGGCGATGTTCTTGAAGCGCAGCGCGATCACGAA
>JBELAE010000274.1:0-7096 GCA_049509155.1 Candidatus Sulfotelmatobacter sp. | reverse complement strand
GATGTAGAAATCTTCGTCAGCTCGATGCCGTCAAACAGCCGCTGCATGTCTTCGATCGAATCGATGGCCACGCCCACCTTGCCCACTTCGCCCGCGGCCAGCGGATGATCGGAATCGAGCCCGATCTGCGTCGGCAAATCGAAAGCCACCGAAAGCCCCGTAGTGCCATTCGCCAGCAGATATTTGTAGCGCCGGTTCGATTCCTCGGCGTCACCCATGCCCGCATACTGCCGCATGGTCCACAGCCGCCCGCGATACATGGTGGCCTGCACCCCGCGCGTGAAGGGATACTCGCCGGGATATCCCACTTCGCTTTCGTAGTCAGAGCCTTTGAGATCGGCAGGCGTGTAGAGTGGATTGACCGGAATATGCGAGGAGGTTTCAATCTCTGCGGCAGGATCGGAGCGGGTCTTCAGCTTTTCGGTCATCGATCTTCACTCATCATCCTCACCAACCGACGCCGCGCGCTGCACCACTACCGGAACTCACGGGCGCGAACTCTTGCTTCGCGCTCTCCAAAACGAACTCAGACCGAACCACGCGAACGCAAGTGTGAAAGAAATTGCAATCGCCAAACGCCCAACCCCGGCACCCGCGGAATGATATTTCCCGTACTCCTTCACGGTGGCAGTGGCGAAGCTGAGGGCCATGATGAGAAAAAAGAGTCCCATAACCTCCAGCCACAACTGGTGAGCGGCGCGCCCAAACGATCGCGACACGGTGCGGACCGCACCCATTGCCGCCCGGAGCGTGCGGCTGCGGCCAACCTGTTGACCCGCATACCTCCCGGCAACTCCCGCCGCCACTCCCAGCTTTCGTAAGGCAGAAACTTTGCTCACGGCCTCGATTTTAACAGGCTCCGGCGCTACAATGACGCAACCAGAGGGTGCGGCGCGCCGTTTCCGCGCTCGGCAGCATCCAAGATATGTGAACTGAGATAGGTAAGCTGGTTGTGCAGGCCGGCGATTCAGTCCAGGGGGACTCAGTGGATCAACAACTCAAGCAACTCATGAAGGAACTGGGCGACGCCATAAATGAGTCTCTTTCCGACTCCGAGCAGATCTCTGAAGTTGTCTCCCGCATCAAAGAAGGCGGATACGATATTTTTCTGGTCCTTGAGGCCACCATCGGCGTCAGCAAGCAAGGCGAAAAATCGCCCGACAAGACTTCCCTCGTGACCACCCTGTCTACCAATCCTGAATTCAAGATCAACGACCAGGACCTGAAGTTCCTCAGATCGCTGCGCATCAAGATCGATGAAGAGAAGCACGAGAAAGACAAGCTGGAAAAAGACAAGCACGACAAAGACAGTTAACTCGAGCGGGCAGGGTTTTTCGACTCGGAATCAGACCGCGCCAATCCCTGATCCAGCAACTGGCCGCCGCCGCTCTGGCGAAGGCAATAGCAACCTTGCCCGCCTGTGCTACCATCTACTGTTTTCTTTTCGCATCTGCCGTGCGGAAAGCGAGATTCCGCGTGAGCAACGCAGCCAGCTGCCACAGCGACGGAATCTGAGGGTCAGGAATGAAAGATACTCTAGGGGTTGTCTTGGCGGGCGGGGCCGGCGAGCGCCTATATCCTCTCACTCGTGACCGGGCCAAGCCCGCCGTCACCTTCGGCGGCATCTACCGCATCATTGACGTCACTCTCTCCAACTGTTTGAACTCCGATTTGCGCCGGGTTTACATCCTGACCATGTACAAGGCGCTTTCGCTCAACCGGCACATTCGTGAAGGCTGGAACATCCTGGGCCGCGAGGTGGGGGAGTTCGTCGAAGTGCTGCCGCCCATGAAGCGGGTGAGCGACCAGTGGTATCAAGGCACGGCCGACGCGGTTTACCAGAACATTTATTCCATCGGCTCGGAGCAGCCCAAATACGTCCTCGTTCTTGGAGGCGACCACATCTACAAAATGGACTACGGCAAGATGATGAAGCAGCATCACGACTCAGCTGCCGACATTACTCTTGCCACCATCCAGATCAATCCCGAGGAGAGCACGCGCTTCGGCGTGGTCGACGTCGACAAGGACGGCCGCATCAACGGCTTCGAAGAGAAGCCGAAGACCACCAGTTTGCGCTCGCCGTTGAATCCCGAAAAGGTCGCGGCTTCCATGGGCATTTACCTGTTCAATGCCGATGTGCTCATTCCCGTGCTGCTCAAGGACGCGGAGAACGCGCAGTCCAGCCACGACTTCGGTAAAGACATCCTCCCCAAAATGGTCGACGACTATCGCGTCTTCGCCTACGATTTCGTCGATGAGAACAAAAAAGAAGCGCTCTACTGGCGCGACGTAGGCACGCTCGAGGCCTACTACGAAGCCAACATGGATATCGTCTCGGTCTCGCCCATCTTCAACCTGTATGACGAAGAGTGGCCGATCCGCACCCACCAGCGCCAATACCCACCCGCGAAATTCGTCTTCGCCGAGGCCGGACGCACCGGCACCGCGCTCGATTCCATCGTCTCCAACGGATGCATCGTCTCCGGCGGCGCGGTAAAGAATTCCGTGCTCTCGCCCGACGTGCGGGTCAACTCCTACTCTGAAGTCGATGACTGCATCCTGTTCTCCCACGTCAGCGTGGGCCGCCGCTGCCGCATCCGCAAGGCCATCCTCGACCGCGACGTGCACATTCCCGAAGGCACGACGATCGGCTATGACGCCGAAGCCGACCGCCAGCGCTATTTCGTCACCGAAAGCGGCATCACGGTGGTCACCCGAGACTATTCGCTTTTTGAAAATCCGGTTACCGTGGATTACTTCACAAGCGATTAAAGACGACTCGCGATGCCCTCGTCAGCGGATCGATCTGCTAAGCTTGCGGACTTAGCTCGCGAACTTAGCTCGCGAACTCAGGGAAGAGTCCGCCTCGCATGAACAATCGAACTGCGCCTCGCTTTCTCAGATTCGTCTTTGCCATCGTTGCCATCGCTCTGGTCACCGGCGTCCAAACCGGTGAGGCTTCGAGTGAGAAAGAGAAGGAAAAAAACGATGCGCTGCTCTCGACCATGCAGGAGGAGTTGCAGCGCGCCCAAACCAGCCTGGGCAAGCTGGATCCTCCGCCCTACTTCCTCAGCTATTCCGTCTATGACCAAGGTGTGGCGTTTGCCCTCGGCAGCCACGGCAGCCTGGTCAGTTCAACCGCGGCTCGCCGGCGCTCGGTCGACGTCCGCATGCGCATCGGAACTCCTGCCCTCGATAACGCGCACGCGGAGAATCGCGCCTCGGCAAGCTCCTACGGATCTCTCCCGCTCGAAGACGATCGCAACGCTATTGCCCACGAGCTCTGGCGCCTGACCTACCAGGAATATCGCAAAGCCTCCAAGGCCTATCTAACGGTGAAAACCAACACCCAGGTGCACGCTCAGGAAGAGGATACGTCTCCAGATTTTTCCGAGGAGAAGCCGCCGACCTCTGCTGACTACAAAGAAGTGGCTACCGCCCCCGATCAGCGCCTGCTGGAAAAATTTGTCCGCGAGTATTCCGCGCCCTTCAGCAAATATCCTTACATCTATTCCTCAGCTGTAATGATCACCGCGCAGAAAACGCGCCTGCACTTCGTCTCGACCGAAGGCAATCACGTGGTCGCCCCCAGCGGAATGATCCGGGTCGCCATTGAGGCGGAAACCCGCGCCGACGACGGCATGGAACTCATGCGCGTCGAGACTTTTCAGGCGGAGAGCCTCGACCACCTGCCCACGGAGTCCGAGATTACAACCCGCGTGGAAAAGATGGCTTCCGATTTGAAAGCTCTGCGTGAAGCTCCGCTGGCTGAACCTTTCGACGGACCTGCTTTGCTATCCGGCCGCGCCGCCGGAGTCTTTTTCCACGAAGTGCTGGGTCACCGCCTCGAAGGTCACCGCCAACGCGGCGAGCAGGAAGGACAAACCTTTACCAAGAAGGTGGGCCAGCCGGTGCTTCCGGACTTCCTGACCGTGGTCGACGATCCCACGCTGCGCCAACTCAACGGAATGGACCTCGGCGGCTGGTACGAGTTTGACGATGAGGGCATGCCCGCAACCCGCGTCGAAGTCATCAAAGACGGAATCCTGAAAAACTTTCTCATGTCGCGCATGCCCATTAAGAACTTTGCCAACTCCAACGGCCACGGCCGCTCCCAACCGGGCCTGATGCCCACCGGCCGCCAGGGCAACCTGATCGTGTCTTCCTCGCACACGATCAAGGACTCCGAGTTGCGGGGGGCGCTGATCGACGAAGTCAAAAAACAGGGCAAACCCTACGGACTGTACTTCGAAGACATCCAGGGCGGCTTCACTCTCACCCAGCGTTCCGCGCCGCAAGCGTTCCAGGTTCTGCCAGTACTGGTATGGCGCGTGTATGCCGACGGAAAGCCTGACGAACTGGTACGCGGCATTGATATCGTCGGCACTCCTCTGGCCGCGATGAACCGCATCCTGGTCACGGGCGAAAAAACGGAAATCTTTAACGGGATATGCGGAGCGGAATCCGGCCAGGTCCCGGTTGCCGCAGCGGCCCCCGCCATGTTGTTCTCCGAGATTGAAGTGCAGAAGCGCGCTCACTCCCTCAACCGCCCGCCCATCCTGCCGCCTCCCGCCGAAACCGACGCGGGGAAAACCGCGGGGGCAAAATAAACCATGACTACCATTGCAAACATCCCGATCATCTTCAGAACGATCGTCGCTAAAACGATCACAACCAAGAGACTGACGACGCAAGTTCTGCTCGCGCTGCTCGCTCTCATTGCGCTGATCGCAGGCGCATCCGCCCAGCAGAAAAACGTTCCGGCCGGCGACGACGTCGTCCTCTCCGCTATGCGCGCCGAACTCGACCGCTCCAAGTCGCAGCTGAAAATGGAGCAGGTGGCCGCTCCCTACTACGTCGAATACCGTGTCGATGATATGGATCAATATAACGCCGAAGCCGCATTCGGGGCGCTGCGCAGCGACCTGCGCTTCCGCATGCGTTTCGTGCGCGTCGTCGTCCGCATAGGCGACTACAAACAGGACAGCTACTTCAGTCAGGGCAAGGGCACCGTCGACTTCATGCCGCTCGATAACGACATGCTGGCACTTCGGCACCAGCTGTGGCTCGCCACCGACCGCGCCTACAAAGCCGCCGCCGAATCTCTTACCGCCAAGCAGTCGCAGCTGAAGCAACTCACCGTCGATCAGCCGGTGGACGATTTTGCGCACGCCGATCCCGTGCAATCCATCGGGCCGCTCGCCACACTAGAGTTCGACCCCGAACCCTGGAAGCGGATGATCCAGGACGCGTCGGCCCTTTATAAGGGCGACCCTGCAATCGAGTCCTTTGAATCGAGCGCGAATTTTCAGGCCGTGAACCGGTACTTCGTCAATTCTGAAGGCACGGTCGTGCGCAGCGGCCAGACCTTTTACGACATGACCATCGACGCCAGCACCCAGGCAGAGGACGGGATGAGCCTCGCCCGCGACTCGGGATTCAAAGCGACCACCATGAAGGAACTCCCCTCCGCCTCAGACTTCGTCGCCCGCGCCACCAAGCTGGCTACCAGCCTGAAGGAACTCCGCGCAGCGCCCGTGACCGAAGAGGAATACCGCGGCCCGGTGCTGTTCTCCGCCGATGCCGCAGCCGCCGTCTTTGCCGACCTGGTCGGTGAAAATGTTCTGGGCCAGAAGCCGGAACTGGGGAAGAACTCGCGCACCACGGGAAGCTTTGCCGCCAGCTATAAGACCCGCGTTCTCCCCGACTTCCTCTCGGTGGTCGACGATCCAAGCCTTTCCTCTTATGGCGGCCAAACCCTGCTGGGCCATTATGCGATTGATGATGAAGGCGTTCCCGCTCAACGCGTCTCCCTCATCGAAAAGGGCATGCTCGTCAATTACGTAATCGGCCGTGAGCCGATTCGAGACTTCCCCACCTCCAACGGCCACGGACGCGCCCGCATCCCCAACAATCTTCCCGGGGCAAGTCTGGGCAACTTGATCGTGACTTCCACGCCAGCTCTCTCCAAAGACGAACTAAAAAAGAAGCTGATCGACCTCTGCCAGCAGCGCGACTTGCCCTACTGCTACTACGTTGAGACCTTTGGCTCACGACTCACTCCGCGTCTTCTCTACAAAGTCTGGACCAAGGATGGACACGAGGAACTGGTGCGCGGCGCGGCGTTCGGCGACCTGGACATTCGCGCCCTGCGTAGCGACCTGATCGCCGCCGGAGACGAAAGCTACGTCGACAATCGCCTGCTGAATATCCCGCACAGCATCGTCGCTCCTTCCATTTTGTTCGACGAGCTCGAAGTAAAGCGCGCCAACCAGAACAAAGAAAAGCTCCCCGAATATCCCAGCCCCGCCCTTAAGCAAATGAATTGAGCCACGAAGCGGTTGCAAGTTGCGTCGCTTCGTCTCTTCAGGCCCGAGGCGTTGACCAACGTCACCGACGATTGAGTGTTACTTAAGTGACGCTCGATCTTCGGTGCGCCACTTTTTTTGACCCTTCAAAAGCCTGTGAGTTTCGGGCTGCTCGGAAACTGCCGCCACCGCCGCGGCAGTTATTTGCCCTTCGCATGGAGTTCGGTTCGCAGAGCGCGAGCTTGGTCGGCTACCAGGCCGGCTCCGTGCTCGCGTGCATCTTTTTCGAGGGCGGCCAGGAAAGCGCCTGCCGATGGCGAACCAGACCACAACTCGATCTCGCCCATGGCCAGCCGCGCTTGATATTCATACAGGCGGTAACCGAGCTTGTGGGTCGAACTCTGGACGGCCTCCAGCTCTTTTCGCGCTTCGGCAGTCTTGCCGCTTTTCGCTTGGACGCGCGCGTCCGCGAACGCGGCTTCATAGCGGGCAGCTTGCCCAGGGCCCGACTGCGACAGTTTCATGGCTTTGGCCGCGGCCGTTTGGGCGTCCTGCAGTTTGCCCTCGCCCAGCAGATTGCGCGCCAGGATGGCCTCGGCCCACGCTCCGCTGGTTGAGGAATTTGTCTTCTCGAAAAATTCCACAGATTGTCGGGTGAGCTGTTCTCCCTCGGCATATTTCTTCTCGGCCAGCGCCAGCGCGGCTAGCGCTACCGAGGCCTGTGCGCCATATTCCCGGTCGTCCAACTCCTTGGTCAGGGCGATCGACGCTTCATAGTTCTTTCG
>JBELAE010000273.1:0-7106 GCA_049509155.1 Candidatus Sulfotelmatobacter sp. | reverse complement strand
CTGCCGCCAGGGATCGCCGCTTCGAGCCGCGCATGCCAGCATCTCAAGCGCGTCAACTGCGCAATCGCTGGAACGAAGCCGTCGCACGATCCAAAAACTGGGAGCCCGGGTCGTCATAGCAGCGCCGAACTCAGGCGGTGGCCCATTCTAGCCGCATTTTTTGCGGCTAGAGTGGGGACTCAAATCGCTCGACAGATTTACGGTTCATACCAAAACACCGCCCCCTTGGTGATAGGCGGTAGCGCGTAGGTGATGCTGTCCCCGTGACGAGTCCCCGGAATCGCCTGCACCTCTCCAAGAAAAGGAAGGAAGAATCCCTTACGTTCGCCTTTCGATGTCACGCCAACTTCGACACCAGTCTGCGGCGTCTGCACCGGATTCGATCCCCCGCGCAGCCCGGCGAAATTAGCGAAGAAAACGTTGATATGTCCATCAGACGTGCGAGAGATCGAGGTCGCAACCTGCGGCCCCGCCTTGACCTGCACCGTCCTTCCACCCTGGAGACTGTCGAAGAATTCGCGTTGCGACTCGGGAGACGCGTGTTCGAAATCCTTTTCCTGCGCCGCGTTGTAGGCTTTTCCCGGGCACTCAGGAAACCGGACGACATTGTCCGAACTCGCAATCCCTGTGGCGTCCGCTCCCGTGACGACCAGCCTGTTGCCTTGCGCCGCAAACGCCTGCAACCAACTCTTCTCTCTGTCGCCTAGCGCGCGCACATTCGGCAATACCAGCGTCTTGCCGTGGAAATCAGCCAGCGTCCGCGGCGTCACAATCTGAAATTCAACATGCTCCTGCATCAGCAGAATCAGAATTCCGCGATACGAAGCCAGGAAATCCTCTGCATACAAATTTCGCGTATCCGGCGAAAAATAAACGCCAACGGGATCGACCGGCGACCGCGGCAGATAAAACGTCTTCTCGTTCGCCCCAATCCACGAAAAAATTTTCTTTCGTGTCGCCCGATCGTTCGACCCGGCCATCGAATGTCCCGGCGCATCCCAGAAATTCGCGCCCGCCATGACCTCCGACATCGCGAGATTCATCATCGACTCGCGAATCATTCTTTCGCTTCCATCCGCTTTCCTGTCCCCATCCCACGAATAATTCAGAATCCACGTAGCCTTGTCCCGCCCCTGCGGCCCCTGCGCGAACGCGCGAAACGAATGCATCCCCACCTGATAGCGGAACCAGTCCAGCGGCGTACGCGACGAAGCCATATGGTCGCCGCTACCAAATTCATACTCGTGCGCAATCGCGTCCACCACCCCATACAGGCTGTAGACGTCCGCGCCCACCCGCACTGACTCTTCTTCAATCCCAGGATAGATTTCCGGAATCGTCTTAATCTTCGGATTCACCGACTTTGCCGTCTCGTCGATCTCGCGCATGAAATCGGTGAAAGTCTGAATCCGGAACGTAACCCACTTGCGAAACGCCGGATCAGAAAAATCTCCAATCTTCACGTCATGCTTCGCGTCCAGTCCCGTCTGCTGTTTGAATGCCGCGACCGTGTAGTCATCGAAACTGGCCCAGGTATTTTCCCAGCCGTCGAAATGAGTCATCCAATAAGGAATGTCGACATAAATGCCGTCAATGCCAGTCGCGGCAATCTGCCGCACCCGCTCCATATAAGTCTTCCGCCACTCCGTCGCATATGGAGTCACCCAAACATCCTCGTCCCCGGGCCGAATCCAGAACGCCGTTCCGCCCCCGAAAATCGCCGGTTCGCCCTTCACGTTCCGCTGCAGCCAATCGGGATGATCCTTCGCCAGCGTGTGCGGGACCTTGTCACCATGCGCGGTAATGCACTCCGTCCCGGCAATGTAAACGAACGCGTAGTTGCCCGCGCGATGCGCCGCTTCCGCTACGTCGTGGATCGCCTTCAGTTTTTCTTCCGGATGCAGAAAGCTTTCATAGCGCCCCTCAATATCATTGTCGACCTCAATCCCGAATACGCCGTCTTCCCGCGCCCGGCGTGCGATCTCGAGCGCATCACCGCCCTTCAACCCATACGCGCCAATGCGAACATAGTTCGTCCAATCCTGGTTCATCCAATCGTGGTTGGTCCAATCCTGATTTACCGATTCTTTGGCGGCGGGAACGCTCTGCGCGAAAAGAGCAATCCCGCATGCGCCCATCGCCAGCGCAACGCAAAATGCGAGTCGATATTTCATAGGATCAGCATGGATGGATATGAGATAAGCAGGGAAGCGGGCTCAGTTCTCTTCAAAACTCGAAGCGCGCTCCAAATTGGAAGTACCGCGGTAAATATCCGTTGGCGTCAGCAGAAACAGTTCCGAACCCCGCATCCCCATAACCATTGTCCGGCGCCGCAAACCGCGGATGATTGAACAGGTTAAAGATCTCGGCCCGCAATTCAATCCGCGTCCCTTCCTTGGGCACAAACGACTTGTTAAGATTCAGATCGAAATTGTGGATGCCATTGACCCGCAATCCGGAAAAATAGCGTGGCGCGTTGCCCGGAATCTGGTCGCCGGGATCGGCAAAACAGCTTGCGTTAAAGAAAGACGCAACCGGCGGATTGCCATTGCTCTCAGCGTTCGCGTTCGCCGCCGAGTTCAGCGCCACAGTCTTATAACTGATGCCGCTCTTCAGCTGAGAGCACACCACGTTCGGACGCTGGCTCCCGTTTGCCAGCCGCCCGAAAGCATCCGAGATCACCATGGGCTGACCTGACTGTTCCGTGAACAAGGTCGCCATCGACCAGCCACCGATGACGGCATCCAGCGCGCGGTTCATATTCCCGCCAATCCATTGCTTGCGCCCCACCGGCAGGTCCACCATCACGGCGCCTGCCAGCCGCTGCGGCGTGTCGTTGGCGCTGATGCTGTGCTCCAGATTCAGCCGGTCGAGTTGTTGCGGCAAGCCGGCGCCCACCGAGCCCACCCAGTTGTTCCTGCCCGCAGAGGAATTGTCGGTCGACTTCGATACCGTGTAGCTGCCCTCGAAACTGAAATGGTGCGACGCGCGCTTCTGGAAGCGGATCTGCATCGCGTTGTACCAGGAGCTGGCTTCCTCCAGCATCAGCCCTTCGAAGTCTCCCGTGAATTGCGGGTACGGATTCAGCAAATACCCCAACGGGATCGTCTGACTCGGCGGTCCGTACAGCGAATCCGGCTCGTTAAAGCAGGGCGACGACGGCGTCGGCGTACACCCCGCGCTGAACATGGAAAGGAACGGGTTGCTCACTCCCGTCTGAAGAAAATTGCTCACGCAACTGTCGGCCGAGCAAGTGGGATCAGTTGGCGAAACCGCGGCCGCAATCTTGGCCAACAGGGCCGACGGAATAAAATCACGGTTGTTCGTGCCCGACCACGGCAGATGCGTGCTCCGGTTAGCCGAGTAGTCCACGCCGATGACGATCTCGCCAGGCAGCCCCCGCTGAATTCCCAGGTTCCACTGGTAAAGGTTCGCATCCCGTGCCGCCGTTGTGCCGAGGTCATTATTGTTGCCATAGCCCCAATCGGCCAGGTTTCCATACTGCGTGCCCTGCGGGCCGGTAAAGCCGTTGGGAAACGGATTGGCCAGGGTCGCGTACGGTTGCAGGTTGGAAAAATCGCTTTGCGTAAAGAATATCGAGGCCGTCTTGCGGAACGCGGTCCCCGGGTACTGGAAATTAGTGGCCGGGCTCATGCCAAAATAAATTCCGGCCCCGCCACGTACTACCGTCTTCCCATCCAACCCGTAGGCGAAGCCCAGCCTCGGTCCCAGGTCCTTGCGATACGTGGGAACCCTCCGCATGCTCGGCGTGGCGAACTCCGTCGTGCCGTACAACTCCTGCGATGTCGGAAGATTCGCGATCCCCTGCAGTGCTTGCTGCGCGCTCAGAGTGCCTGCCGGAGCACCGGCATTTACGTTGGCGAGATTGATGCTTACACCCGTATCCGCCGTGAAATTGCTGAATTGGAGCTGGTTATGGCGTTCGTCATAGGGCGTGCTCCATTCGTAACGCAAGCCCAGATTTACCGTCAGCTTGGCGTTGACCTTCCAGTCATCCTGAAAGTAGAAGCCCGTTTCACCCGATTTGTTGGCCACCGACGGATAGACAATAAGCGAAGTCGGTTCCGACGAATACGGGTTAATGTTGTCGCCGTAGCCAAAAAGCAGGCTGGCAAATGGATTGCCCGTCAGATTGCCGTTCGCATCCGTTTCGCTATTGGGATTCGGCGAGGTCGTGTAATCCGTAAAGTTAAACACCCCGGTAGGGTCGGGCGGCTGGAAAAAGTTGTTATAGAAAAGTCTCTGCTCTCCCCCAAACTTCATCAGGTGCGAGCCTTTGGAAACCACCAGCTGCGACGAATAACTGTACAGCGTATGCGCAAAAGTCGTGTTCACGCAGCACTGGTCGAAAAGGTCCGCCGTAGTCGACGCGCCATTCGCCAAAGCCGCTCCAGACATGTAGAACGCCGGCATCCGGTCCAATCCATTGGCCTGCTGGTAAAGCGCCGAAAGCGGGGCAGCACCACTCGGCAAGGAGGCGTTGAAACTGGAAATGGTGGGGAGGTTAGACGACTCCACTTCATGGACCCGGTCGACGGACGCGCGGTTGGTCCAGATGATCCGCGGATTCAGCGTCCAGGTGTATTCGAACGACCCATTCTGTGCCGTAGTAGGAGTGCTACCGATCCCGTCTCCGCTTCCGTTGTCGTCGAAGCCGTCTCCCAGAAAATAGGGAGTGTAATAGTTCGAGACGCCCCGGCTGTAGCGCCCGCTGATGTGCTGCTTGTCGCTGATCTCGTGATCCAACTTAATGTCGAACTGGTAATCGGGGGCGCGGGCCACGCCGCTGAATTGGTAGTTATTGAATTCTCCCGCTCCCGGCACGTTGGGCTGCGGGTAGAGATTCAGAACGGCCAACCCAGTTGAATCAACTTCCGGATTTGGCCCTCCCCCCACGGTGGTGGGGATCATGTTGCCGGGCACTGCCGGTCTGCACTGACCTGTCCCTGCAGGGCAGGAGACCAGAGCTTCTTTCGGGTCATAAATGGCGGTCGCGGTCGCCGAAAAATCGTAGAAGCCAGGCGTGGCCAGTCCCCGTTCGGCCATGGTCGGCACCGTCGCGATATTGTTGAACCCGTTGAGCGCGCGAACCTTTTCAAAATCAGCAAAGAAAAAAGTCTTGTTCTTCCTTATCGGCCCGCCGATTGAAAATCCTCCCTGGTCGCGCCGGGCGTCTGGTTTGGGATTCGGCTCCGGGTTAAAGAAATCGCGCGCATCCATTTGCGGACGCTGCAGGAAATACCAGCCGCTGCCGTGAAATGCATTGGTTCCGCTCTTCAGAACCATGTTTACGACTGTGCCGCCGTTATTGCCGAACTCCGCCGAAAAGCTGTTGTTCTCAACCTTAAATTCCTGCACGCTCTCGACCAGCGGCTCGTAATAAACGTTGGAGTTTCCGCCCTCGCCCTGTTCCGGCGCGCTGATCAACGCTCCGTCAATCCTGATCTCAGCCGTGGCGTTGCGCTGCCCGTTGGAAACGAAGTTGGTGCCGCTGGGATAGTTATCCTGCGTGCCCGATCCCGCCGCCTCGGTCACTCCTCCCGACAAGAAGGCCAGGCCGAAGAAGTCGCGGTTGATCAGTGGAAGTTCCTTCACGTATTCGCTGGTGATGTCGGTGCCCAGCGTCGCGTTGTCGGTGTCCAGCAATGGCGGCGCAGTCTCCTTCACCTCCAGCGTCTGACTCACCCCCAGCGGACGCAGCACAAAATCCACGCTGGTCTGTTGATCCACCTGCAGCACGACATTCTTTTTCTCCGCGATCTGGAAGCCCGAGGCCTGCGCCTTGATGGTGTAGACCGACGGCCGCAATCCCGACAGGAAAAACTGCCCGTGCTCGTCGCTGTGCGCCGTCTGCGAGATGTTGGTGCCGTCGTTCGTGATGGTCACAGAGGCATTCCCCACCATCGCCCCGCTCTGGTCGGTCACCACCCCGCGAATCTGGGCTGTGTACCCGCCCTGGCCATAAGCCGCCATCGCGTCCAGCAATCCCATCCCTACTAGGACGACGAAGATGATGAGACCGGTAACCCGACTACAACTGCGACCGAAGACACGCATGGCAGCCTCCCCGCAAGGGCTTTCATATTATTACGAGTCAACACTATTACTTTCGTTTATGATGAAAGTCAAGTCAAATCGCAGCAAAATCAAAGCTCCAAACTCGGCGGCAGTCGTCCATTTCAAAATCATTTCAACCCGCTGTCATCCTGAGCACGGCGACAGCCGGGCGAGGGACCCTACGACGGCCGACGCTGTTGATGTGGTGGACGGGACTGCCTCGGCCTCATGCAGTGTAGCCGCTCCTCGCATCAGTACAACCAGCGTCTGGGTTTCATAAGGTCTCTCCGGAGCGCTTGGTGCGTTCCTGTGATGACATCGGTGTGGATGTGCTCAGCTTCAACTTGAGCCACTGCCGAGGCGGGCTTTCTCCTTGTTTCAAAGCTGGTTCGTCCCGTAGTCTGTTTGGCTGTTCATCATCAGCGCTCTTACGAATAACACTCTTTAGGAATTCTGCCCAATGCCACGGCGTCTCAATTTCTATTTCGCTCTGTTGTTGCTGCTCCTCCCTCCGGCTTCGCTGAGCCAAGCTTCGCGGAGTAAGGCTTCGCCGGACGCGCCCCCTGGTCCAGGCGAAAGCATCACCCTCTCGAACGCAGCCATCTCGGCGACGTGGTCTATTCGGGGCGGGTCGCTGCGCTGGCGAAGTTTGACCAACCACTTCACGGCAACAACTCTGTCTCTCCACGGCAGTGTTTTTGAGTTGGTGCCCAAAGAGGGGCCGGTACTGCGCTCTTCCGATTTCAAGATTGTGGGCACGCCCGTGCTCCGCGAAATTTCAGCCTTGCCCGACCCCTCCACACTCGAAGCCAATAAGCCGGCGCACCCGAAACCACTTCCGCCCCAGCCAGGATCGAACTCCGATCGCAGCGCGAACGGTCGACGCAGACCATCTCCACCGAAACCCGGTCCCACGACACCCCAGCCATTGAAGCCCGGTTCGTCCAAGGCGGCCGACCGCCTGCCGGGCCGTGAATTCCGCGTGGAACTCGAGGATCCTTCCGGGAAGATCCGCATCACCTGGGCCG
>JBELAE010000272.1:0-7118 GCA_049509155.1 Candidatus Sulfotelmatobacter sp. | reverse complement strand
CGCTCCTGGCGTCAGTACAACCTATGTCCGGTTCCATAAGGTCCCTCCGGAGTGCCTGGCGCGCTCCTGTGTTCCTTGACATCGCCGTCGTTGTTATAGACGGGATGACATCGGGCGGTGAATCCGTTAGGTGTTCAACCTCAACTTGAGCCACGACCGGAGCGGAACGGCGTTTCTGGGCGGCCCTAGACGCGTGATACACTCAGCCCATTCCAGTGTAGTTGCGCATCTCCGCGCACGCTGGAGCTTACCGCATGCGAACCTGCGCGCTCATTCCGGCCTTCAACGAAGTTCCCTACATCGCCGCCGTGGTCAAGGGCGCGCAGCAGCACGTGGAAAAAGTTGTCGTGATTGACGATGGTTCCGGCGACGGAACCGGGCAAGTTGCGAGCGCTGCCGGAGCGACTTGCCTGCGATCGCCCACCAACTGCGGCAAGGCCTCGGCCCTACGCATGGGCATCGAGTTCGCGCGCGCTCATAACTTTACCCACGTGCTCACTCTGGATGGCGACGGCCAGCATTTGCCGGAAGATATTCCCGCCATGCTTCGCGTGGCCGAAGAAACCGGAGCCGACCTGGTGATTGGGGCGCGCTCGTTCGATCGCGCCTCGATGCCGCGGTCCCGTTACTATTCCAACACGATCGGCAGCCGGATGGCCTCGTCGCTGGTGGGCCGCGAGATCCGCGACAGCCAGAGCGGCTTCCGCCTGTTCCGGCTGGATAAGCTTCTTGGCACCAAACTGCGCAGCCGCTACTACGAATTGGAAATGGAAATGCTGATCAAGATGGCGCGCTCGGGTTGCAGCATCGCGCACGCGCCGGTCAGCACGGTCTACCACGACGGCCAGGCGCGCTCCAAGATGAGGCCGGTGCGAGACACGGTGCGAGTCTGCCTTTGGTCGGTCGCCTTTCGCTTTCTGGGAGCATGAAATTGGGGCGTGAAATTGGGGCGTGAAATGAAGGGCGCGAAATGATCCGCTGGATCAGACTGCTTTCCGCTCTGTTTTCACTTCTGATTTTTCCGGCGGCGTTGGCTGCCCAGTCCGATTCCAACGGTCTGCCATCCAACGGTCTGCCATCAAACGATCTGCCGTCAAACGATCTGCTGACCCGGGTTTGGGACGGGGTTCAGCAAGCGCAGAAAAAATACACCAGCAGCTGTGGGACGATTGTGGAAACCCGCACTTCCAGCCTCATGGCGAAGCCTCTGGTGCTGCGCGGCAAGTTTTGCGCCGAGGGCACCACGCGATTCGAGCTGGAGTACTCCGAACCGGCCCGAGTGCGCATTCGCTACAACGATAATTACCTCAACGTTACGACCGGCGACAAGACGGAGGTCCTCGAAGTCGGCAGCAGCGTGCGCCGGGCCCAGTCTTATTTCAGCCGGGAAAGTTCCATCGGGAACCTGAAAAAAAACTTCACCATCACCGTGCAAGAAGACAGCCAGGATTTCGCCATGAAGCTGGTTCCGCGGACTGACGCTTTTCGCCGCAGGCTGAATTATCTTGTTGTGAAGCTAGACAAGCGAACCTTCCTGCTGCGCTCGCTGGAAGTGGACGGCAAGAGTGGCGTAAACAGCGTATTCGCGATCGACGTCAACTCGCTGAACCCGAAGATTCCGGCGGAAACGTTCGAAGTGTACAAACCGAACTGATTCGAGCGAAAAGTGATCGGACGAAAGTGATCGAGAGTGACGGAACGAAAAGTGGCGGCACAAAAAATGATCGAACGCAGCGAAATCGAGACCATGATTCCTCACCGCCCTCCGTTCCTGTGGATCGACCGCGTAGAGGAGTTGGAGCCGGGAGTTCGCTGCGTGGCCGTGAAATTCGTCGATCCGGCGGATCCGATTTTCGCCGGACATTTTCCCGCCAAGCCGATTCTGCCGGGCGTTCTTCTGATCGAAGCCGTCGCCCAGACCGCGGGAGTCATGCTAGGATCGGCCGCCCCGGATGCTGCCGATCCTGGAACGGCTAGTTCCGGCGTTGCAAGTTCCCAGGGAGGCGTGGCGCTGCTCGCAGCCGTGAACCGCTTCAAGTTTCTCAAGCCCGTCACTCCGGGACAGGAACTGCGCATTGAAACGAAAAAGCTGACCGAGGTCGGGCGCATGGCCTGCATCAGCGGCACGGTCTGGGTAGATGGAGTGATGGTAGCGAGCGGCGAGTTGTCGGTCGCGTCGGGCAACTAGGTAATCCGAAGATTGTGATTCGAGCACTGAAGACTCGCGTGCGGGCGTTCGTTACCAACTTGCTCCATGAGGGGCTTGCGCCCGGCTCCGCGGCCGCCGCCGTGTTCCTCGGGATATTCATCGGCATCGTCCCCATCTATGGACTTCAAACCATTGTGGCAGTGGGTTTGGCTTTCTTCTTCAAGCTGAACAAGCCGCTGACGGTGGCCGGCACCTTCATCAACAATCCTCTGCTCCAGCCCGTGATAGTGGTGTCCTCAGTGGAACTCGGATATTTTCTGCGCAGCGGTTCATTTCGGCCGTTTCATTTTTCCTCATTGACTGGCCCGCACATGAAGGAAGGGCTTCTGGCCTGGGGCATGGGCAGCGTGGTGCTGGGTGTACTCGTGGGCGGCGCTGGCGCGGCAATTACGGCGGTGGTGGTCCGGTTTATGAAGCCTGTCAAGTCAGAATCGTTCGCCTCAGAATCGCCCGAGCTAGAATCGTCAGACCCGGAATTATCCGAGCATGCATTGTTCCAGCAACAATTGCGGGACCGCATCGTCTTCGTGAATCGCATGTTTGCCCGATGCGCACGATTCGATCGCGGCTTCGTCCGATGGAAACTGCGGCTTGATCGGATCTTTGTATTGCTGGCCGGGTTGCTCGCCGTCGAAGACTCTCGATCGGAAGAACTGGCATCGGAGACCGTCGTGGATCTAGGCTGCGGCTACGGCATGGCTCTGAGTTTTGCGGCGTTCCGTGACCGCGGCCGACGCCTGGTGGGTTGCGACCTGGATGCACATCGCATCGCAGTTGCTCGCCAGGCCCTCAGCGCGCTGAACGCCGACTTGAGCGTTGCGGACGTTCGCAGTCTCGATATTCCGCCCGCCGGTTTGATCCTGATTCTGGATGTCTTGCAGTACCTGCCCGCCGACGAGCAACTTGCCTTGCTCAAACGATGCTGCGCGGCGCTCGTGCCCCAGGGAAGATTAATCTTCCGGGTCCACGATCGCGAACGCGGCCTGTGGTCCGCGATCACCATGGCATTCGACCGGCTGATATTCGCTTACGGACGCGCCGGCACACGGCCCCTGATTCTGGCAACTGCCGACTATCATTGTGTGCTGGAGAACTCCGGCATGAACGTTGAACAGCGCCGCTTCCGAAACCGTCTGCCCCTTGCTCATATTCTCTTCATCGCGGAAAAACCATTGGCTAAAGGAACGACGGAGGGAGCAATGGATCCCGCAAGGGTGGCCGCAACATGATGGTCCGCGTGATGCGCCTGGTGGGACGTCTCGTCGTGAATCATCCGGCGTTCGTGGTTGCGCTCAGCTTGGTCGGAAGCCTGTTGCTGTATGCGAATATCCACAACCTGCGCACCGGTACCGACCTGACCGACCTGTTTGGCAATCGCGATCCACAATGGCGAGCCGCCAGCCAGATCGGCAAAGAACTGGGTTACGGCAACCAACTCTTCGTGCTGATCGAGGCCCCAGAAATCGACGTCCCAGAAAAAGAGAAAGAAGACACGGACCCAACCAGCGCGATGGAGGAAACGGCCGACCGTCTCACCGCCGACATGCTAAGCAGCGGACTGTTCCTCCACGCCCGCTGCGGCCTGCAGGAAGACGAACTGCTCAACATGGTGCGGTACTTCACCTGGAACTTTCCGTCATTCATCCAGCCAGAGCAGGCGCCAGAGCAAATAAAAGATTTGAAACGGCGGCTCGACCCACAACAGATTCATCAAACCATTCGCCGCGCCGCGACCGAACTGATCACACCGTTCTCGTCATTAGGAACAAATTATTTCGTAGTCGATCCTCTGGGCCTGATGGAAGTGGAAGCGCGCAGCGGCCAGGGGTTTTCTCAATTCGCCAACTTCGACCTCAACTGGGGATCAGGAAACCGGTTCTTCAGCAAAGACCACAAAGCTCTGCTGATCATTGCCGAGCCGCGCCAGTCGGCCCTGGACTACAAATTCGCCGAGCAAGTCGTGCAGTGGACCCACGAACACATCAAGGCGATCGGTGCAGAGCCGGCGTTTCACGACTCGGGAATGCGGATCACTGCGGCGGGAGCTTACGTTTACGCCGAGCAGGAGCACCAGTTCATCGAAAAGAATATCCGCAAAATCTCACTGATTTCCATCGTCGGCAATCTGCTGTTGTGTCTTCTGATCTATCCGAGGATTCCACTGCTGCTCTTATCGCTGCTGCCCGCAGGCCTGGGCATTCTCTGGACAACCGGTGTCGCAAGTTTCTATCCGGGAGAAGTCAATCTCATCAGCCTCTCGTTTATTGCGATCCTCGCGGGACTGGGAGACGACCAGGTCGTGCATTTCTTCAACCGCGTGCCGCAGGAGTGGGCCAAGGGCGGGACGCTGAATGACGCCATGCTGCGCGCCTTCGAGACCACTGGCGTTAGCGTTGTCTTCTGCATCGTCACCGCCGCGACCGCCACCGCCGCACTGGCTTTCTCCGGTTTCAAAGCATTGGCGGAGTTCGGGTTCATCCTCACGGTTGGCATGTTCATGATGATGTTCCACACTCTGCTGACGGTTCCTGCGCTGATGGGGCTGTGGTGGCGGTTCTCCAAGCCGCGCGCACCGGAGACAATCACCTTCCGCGTCCTCCCCTTCATCGCGCGGAAAACAGTTGACTTTGTGGGCCGGCATGCCCGCCTCGTCGTCGCCCTGGGTTTCGGAGCTTTCCTGCTGTCGTTATTGTTTCTACCCTCCATCAATCTCGGAGGCCGTTTCGAAATCACCGGCGCCGACAATCCTGCCGTGGCCGCGCAGAACCGCCTTTCCGCGAAGTTCGGCATCGAGGGCAGTCCCAATGTGCTCTTGATCGCCGGCGGCGAGCAGGAAGTACTGCGCCGCGCCGAAGAATTAACCGCTGGCCTCGAAGCCTATCGGCAGAGCGGTGTTATCAAGTCCATCTTTTCCCCCACAGCCCTGCTTCCCTCAGTTCAAACCCAGCGCGAGCGGGCCAGTTCGTTGTCAGGAGTCGATTTCTCCGCCTCCGCCCGCGCTCTTGAGGATTCGCTGCGCGAAAATGGCTTTAAGATCGAGCCTCTCCAGCCGTTTATCGACCAACTGCGAAAGCTAGGACGCGGCAGCGACCCGGTCACACTCGAAAAGGCCGCCGACTTCCTGCCGCCCGGCCTGCTCGACAACAGCATTCGCAAGACCGGAGAGGGCAGCTACGTCGCGGCCATCGCCTTCTATGCCACCGATCCCAACGCGATCAACGTGATTCCCGACAGTGTGATCGCGTCGTGGCGGAATCAATTTGGTCCGTTCGTGGAGTTCTCCTACGACAAGATGAATCGTGACGTGCAGAACCAGGTACTGCATGACAGCCGCCGCGCGTTGGTATGGACCGCGGCTGGCATCGTCCTAATTGTCTATCTCTGTTTCCGCAACGTGCGCGTGTCGCTCATCGTGCTGATCCCGATCGCATTCGGCATTGTTGTAACTTTCGGTCTGCTGCTGCTGTTCCGGCACCGCTTCAGTTTTATGTCGATTACGGCGATTCCGCTCATCATCGGCATAGGGATCGACAACGGCATTCATTTAGTCCAACGTTACCTGGCGAGCCGCTACCCGAGCAGCCCTCACCGGGAAGACGAGCGCCTCGGAATTCTCGCGATCGCGAAAGCTTCAGGCGCGGCCCTGATTCAATCCAACCTGACCACAATCGTCGGATTCGGCGCTCTGATGGCCTCCAGTTTCGCGCCTCTGGCCGAGATGGGTCTGGTAACGTCATTAGGAGTTGCTCTGGCGCTGGTCGGCGGCCTCTGCCTGGTTCCCGCGGTCATCCTGTTAGGAGAACGACGGCGCACAACGACGGATACCCGCTCGGCGGCTGATCAGGATTGAAGCGCGACATCGTCGGCGTCATCCCGAGCGGAGCCGCTCTTCAGGCGGAGCGAGGGATCTCGCGCGGATCGCCACTGTCGGCAGCGTGCGAGCCGGCCTGCACTCGTTCGTATATACTACTTCGAACAGTTAAGCCTTCATTGATGAGAAATTTATCTCTAATCCATATCCACGAAGCTGCACGTTCGCGAACCCGTCATCGACTCGATCTCGTCACGACACCCCGGGCGCACCACAGATTCCCTTCCGTGATCGCCGATCAAGTTCCTGGTTCAACAAGTTCCTGGTTCCAACAAGTTCCGGTTCTAAGTTTCGGATCTAGTTTTCATGAAATCGTCGCTTGACTCGGCATCGCTGTTCTTCTTCCGAGTGGCAGGGGTGGGACGGCTTCCCGCTCTTCTGCTGCTTCCGGTTTTTCTGTTCTTGCCGCTGACAGCCCAAGCCGGTCTGCCTCGCTCCGCCATCTCGATTCCACCAGATCAGAACCTCGCCGCAGGCTTACAAGCCGCCGAACAGTGTGAAATCACGGGCAAGCTGATCGTGCTGCCGCCGCTGTCGTTCGATTTCTCCGGCGACGAAAATCCGGCCAGCGTTGTAGCAGAGCAGAATCAAGCTCTTCAGACCATGCCCGAAGCATCCGAGTCCTGGCTGCATGTGGTGGTGGGAGCGGGTTCTCTTATCGGCAAGGAGTCTGAGAAACAAATTACGCAACGGGTTGACTCGTTCCTGAAGCAGCTACCTCTCTCGGCGCCCCGGTTGCGCGGACTGATTATCGAAATAAGAGTTAAAGAACCGCTCTCTGCTCCCAATCTTTTCGCTTTCGGGTTGGTGCGCCTGGCGTTAACCGCCAAGGCGAGTCAAGCCGGCTTGCGCGTGGCGTTTGTTTTTCCGCACGGCTTTGTCGCCCGGAACGGCGCGGTTGTAAAGCGCCTGGCCACCTATGCCGATCTGCTGGGAATAATTTATTCCGACAGCTGGCGCCAGGAAGCTGCGTGGATCGCCGAACAGGCGCTGAATAAGCCCCTTATTCTCAAACTGGATGAGCGAACCTCCGCTGGA
>JBELAE010000271.1:0-7141 GCA_049509155.1 Candidatus Sulfotelmatobacter sp. | reverse complement strand
TAATTAAAAAACTTGTCGTCCGCCGTCCACCAGAAAGGATTGTTCACCACAATTGTCCCGTGCAGCGCCGCATTCTTCAAATAAGCCCGATAAAACTCAATATCCTGCGAAATCCGGTCGATGATGACGTCATACTTCTTCGGCTCATCCATCCGAATCCCGCCAATCTTCACAAACTCCGCCTCGACGCCGTCGACTTTCATCGCGTTAATCTTCTCCACCAACGCCGGCGGAAACGTATTCTCCATCCCAAACAAAATCCCAATCTTCTTCACGACTCTCTCCTAAAGTTCTGTCATCCTGAGCGAAGTAAGTGCTTCACGAAGTGAAGCACTTACGTAGTCGAAGGACCCCTGCACTCCCAGCCTTCGAAACCGCCGCCGCAAGGCATTCTCCCCGAGACCCGAACGACGACCGACCAACGCCCGCCCTAAAAATACTTCCCCGCCATCCTCTGCCACAACGGCCAATCATGCTTCGAATGGTCGTTCCAAACATCCAGCCAGTGCGGAATCGCCTTCCCGTTCAGAATCGCCGAGAACTTAACATTGGCGTCCAGGCAAATATCCCAATCCGCCGACCCTAGCACAATCTTCATCTGCCGATACCGGCTCAAAAACCAGTCGTCGGTCATCCCCTGCAAATAGTCCGGAGGATTATTAAAGTAGCAATCGTTATCGTAATACCCATCCAGAAACTGCTTGATATCAAACGCCCCGCTCATGCTCACGCAATGCGTCACCACATCCGGATGCTTGAACGCAAAATTCACCGCATGATATCCCCCAAAACTGCACCCCGTCACCGCCAGCTGCCAGTTCTGGTTTTTCCACTTAATAAACGGCAAAAACTCATGCAAAATGTAGCGTTCATATTGCAAATGCCGCATCACCCGCACCCGCGGATGCACGCCCTTGTTGTACCAACTCTCCGTATCCACGGCGTCCGGGCAAAACACCTGCAGTTCCCCGCGCTCAATCTTCGGCGCCAACACCCCAATCATTCCCCGATCCTCATACTCAAAAAATTTCCCCATCGAAGTCGGAAACACCAGCAGCGGCATCCCCGCATGCCCGTAAACCAGCGCTTCCATATCCCGCTGTAGTTCCTGGCTATAAGCCTTTTTGTATTCGCGATTCATGATGGACGATTATGACCGATGAATTACGGTTGATAGGATTTTCGTGGAAGGGCACGGCTTTAGCCGTGCCGCTCAGCGCCACAAAAGAGAAAGGGCTTTAGCCCCTGCCCGCCCCGCGTCCTCCGCAGCCGAAATATCTTACTCGATGGAGCCTTCCGCGGGGAACTTCCTCCCAGAGTCTTTCGGCTCTAGTGTTTTCTCCAGTTGACTCCTCCGCGGATTCGTGGCCTACTAGCGGGCAACCCAGCCTAGGCGCGCTTAACGCCGGCTGGGCGTGGTGTTAGGACCTCCCTGTTTCCTGACGTCCCCGGAAATTCGCGAACCAAGATCAGCCAGACAGGTCAGCGTTTAAAGATCAGCCAAACAAAGATCAGCCAAACAAAGATCAGCCAATTAAAGACCAGCCACATAAGAAGAAGAGGAGACGTACGATGCGCAAACTGAAGTTCCTCCCGTTCTGTGCCCTAGCCCTAGCTTTCGCCATCAACCTCAATCCCGCTGCCGGCGCGGAAGTCACCTCGGGCGGCAATCATTCCCGCGCACTCATCACCCAACCCATCGACGAAACCAATCGGATTACGCTGGGTGGCAATACCCGTCCCGAAGCCACCGTCGAAAACGACCGCGGCCCCGTTGCCTCTGATTTTGCTCTCGACCACTTGCTGTTGCAACTGCGTCGCCCCGCCGAGCAGGAAGCCGCCGCTCGCCAGTTGATCGAAGACCTCCACAATCCCGATTCCAAGAACTACCACCACTGGCTGACCGCGCGCCAGTTTGGCGACCGCTTCGGCCTCGCCCAGGCCGATCTCGATACCATCACCCGCTGGCTCGAAAGCTACGGCTTCAAAGTCAACATGGTCTACACCAGCCGCATGATGATCGATTTCTCCGGCACCGCTGGACAACTGCATGAGGCCTTTCAAACCGAAATTCACAACCTCCAGGTCAAAGGCGAAAGTCACATCGCCAACATGAGCGATCCGCGCATTCCCGCCGCCCTGGCTCCCGCCGTCGAAGGCATCGTTTCCTTGCACAACTTCAAGCCCCACGCCATGCACACCCCGACGTCCAATTACACTTTCGACAGCGGAGGCTTCCAATACGAGGCCGTCGTGCCCGCCGATCTGGCCACCATCTACAACCTGAATCCGCTCTTCGACAAAGGCATAACCGGCGCCGGCCAGACCATCGTGGTCGTCGAAGATACTGACTTCCAGCCCCTCGACTGGGTCGCTTTCCGCAAGGCGTTCGGCCTCGCGAAATACATGGGCGGCAACCTCCTCACGGTCCATCCCACCGCCACCGGCAATAACTGCAGCGACCCCGGAAGAAACGGTGACGACATCGAAGCCGCCGTGGACGCCGAATGGGCCAGCGCCGCCGCTCCCGATGCCACCATCGAACTGGCCTCCTGCGAAGACACCGCCACCAACTTCGGCGGCTTGATCGCCATCCAGAACCTGCTCAACTCCACCACTCCGCCCGCCATCATCAGCATGAGCTATGGCGAGTGCGAAGCTCTTACCGGTGCCACCTTAAACGCCATGTTCAACTCCGCATTTCAACAGGCCGTCACTGAGGGAACCTCCGTCTTCGTATCCGCCGGAGATGCCAACGCGGCCGGCTGCGATCGCGGCTCTGCCGACGCAACCCACGGCATCGGTATCACCGGCTGGGGCGAAACTCCTTACAACGTTGCCGTCGGCGGCACCGATTTCGGCGACACCTATGCCGGCACCGTCAACGACTACTGGAGCACCACCAACTCCAAGTTCTACGGCTCCGCTCTCTCTTACGTTCCTGAAATTCCCTGGAACGATGCCTGCGCCAGCACTCTGATCGCAAACTTTGTGACCGGTTCCCCCATCACCTACGGTTCCACGGGATTCTGCAACACGACCACCGGCGAAGAATTCCTCGACATCATCGGCGGAAGCGGCGGTCCCAGCGCTTGCGCCACCGGCGTGCCCTCGATCGCCGGCGTAGTCAGCGGCACTTGCGCCGGCTATCCCAAACCCTCCTGGCAAGCGGGTGTGCTTGGCATCGCTAACGACGGCGTTCGCGACATTCCCGACGTTTCTCTGTTCGCCGCCAACGGCCTCTGGGGACACTATTACGTCCTCTGCGATTCCAATGTTGGAATCGGAGGTTCCCCTTGCGGCGGCGCTCCCGACACCTGGTCCGGCGCGGGTGGAACCTCGTTCTCCTCGCCAATCCTCGCCGGAATTCAAGCCCTCGTGAATGAGAAGACAGGATCCAGTCAGGGCAACCCCAACTACGTCTACTACCAGTTGGCCGCCAACGAATACGGCCCGGCAGGAAATACCAAGTGCAATTCCACGCTGGGCAACGGCGTCGCCAAGAGCTGCGTCTTCTATGACGTCACTCTCGGCGATATGGACGTGCCTTGCACCGGCACCTACGACTGCTACCTGCCGTCAGGAACCAACGGAGTCCTCTCCACCTCGGACTCCTCCTACCTGCCGGCCTACGCCACCACCACCGGATGGGATTTTGCCACCGGCCTCGGCACCGTCAACGCCACCAACTTGGTGGACCTGTGGACCACCGTCGCCCCCTAAATCCGGGGTTCGCAGCCACTTCAGAAAGCTCGGGTGCCCCATTTCTCGCGTCCTTCGCGAGAAGTGGGGCCTTTTTCATGCGGCCTCTTTCCTTTCGGCGGATTTTGATCAGAGCGATCGGTATCGGATACGGCGCGTCTTAGCAAGGGCGATCCGTATCAGGGCATGCCTTCAGGCATGCCGTATCGGCGCACAGGGCATGCTCCGCTTTAGCGGCTGCGTGCCGTGGAGGAAAGACCAAAGCGGCTCAATAATTTACTGAAACCCGCTTTTGGGTGGCGCAGCGCTTCCGGGTGCCCCATTTCGCGCGCGTTCTTTGCGTGAGAAGTGGGGATTTTCGGCAGAGCGCACTGCGACTGTCTTCTCTAAATTCGGCGCGGGGAATCATCCAGGTTTTTCACGTACTTTTTCAAGTCACGGGAAAATGACTTCCCCAGCTTTTCAGTAAAATCATTCCGCTCGCCAATCACGATCAAATCGCTCCATCAAAATTCCGAATCTCTAAACCATGCCCACCACCCACCTCACCGAAGCCGATGTTCGCCGCCTGCTCGATCCGCTCACGCTGTGCGCCGCGCTGGAGTCCGCCTTTCGCGATCGCTATCCCTCCATTAGCCTTCCGCCGCGCACCCACGCCGAACTCGCGCATGGCATCTTCCTGGCCATGTCCTGTTACGACGGCGCCGCCAACACCCTCGGCATGAAGCTGATCCTGGTCAGAGATCAAAATGCTCGCGATATAGCTGCAGGCCTTCCGCTCTCCGAAGGCCGCATCCAGGCCACCTACCTGCTGCTCGATCCGGAAACCGCGCAGCCCCGTCTGACAATCGCCGCCAACTACCTCACCGACCTCCGCACCGCGGCCACTTCTGCCGTGGCCACAAAATTTCTGGCTCGCCCCGCTGCTTCCACGCTCGGCATTTTCGGCACCGGACGCCTGGCCCTCGCTCATCTCGCCGTGCTTCCTCTAGCTCGCAACTTTGAGCGCGTGCTCGTCTGCGGACGCAACCCCTCCCGCTCCGACGCATTTGTCCAGAAAGTTTCTGCGCAACTCCCCGACCTCACCATCACCACCGCCGACGCCCGCACCTGCGCCGCCGAATCTGACGTGCTCTGCACCTGCACTTCGAATTCCGCTCCGCTATTCGACGGCCGCGACCTGCGTCCCGGAACCCATCTCAACCTGGTCGGCGCTTTTCGCCCCGAGACGCGCGAAGTCGACACCCATACCATCAAGCGTTCCCGCGTGATAGTCGACACCTATATCGCCGCGTTGGAAGTAGGAGAGCTGGTAATTCCACTGCAGGAAGGCGCGATCGCACGCGATCACGTCGCCGCCGATCTTCACGAACTAATCAGCGGAACCAAACAGGGAAGACGCAACCCGCAAGAAATCACCGTCTTCAAAAGCGTAGGCTGCGCCCTCGAAGACCTGGTCGCCGCCGAACTCCTGCTAGCCGCGCGTCGCTAAACAAAGGCAGCCGAAAGCGGCGAAAGAATACAGCCCACGGCGCAAGCCGTGGGTCAAGAGGCAGGCGGGGTCAGCAAGCCCCGAAGGGGCGAAAGAAAAATACGTGGGTGCTCAATGTCTCGCTGCCTTTGCGAGACATTGGAATTCTCTCTGCATGAATACGAAGATTAAAGACAACGAGATAAGCACAGGCGTGCAACCGCCCGCGCTCCAGCAATCTCCCCGGTTCGCCCCAATAACGTTCGCCGAAAAACTATCGCGGCTTGTGATACCAGAAAAATGCCAGCGCGACCAGGGCGATAGTAATGATCCACAGAACGATATCTTTACTGCGGTTCTTTTCTTCGGCCATAAAGTGCAGTACAGCATACCTCAAGTTTCGGTTCAAGTGTCGCGTTGATTTCCCCCGCTACGGCTTCGCGGCCGGGGCCGCCGCGCCGACTCGCTTGTAATCCTTCAACTTCACGATTTCGCGCACGTGCACCGACTGTATCTTAAAGGTCAACGTGTCATCGACCTTCGCATATGCCGGGAACCACAGCCCATCCACCAGTTGCCGGTAGCCCACAAACACCGGCCGGATCTCCATGTGCTCATTCCTTTTCACCTTAACGAGATCGGGCACGCTCTTGCCACACACCTTGACGATCTGAAAATCGCGATTGTCGACCCAGATCTTTCCCTGAAAATACCGTTTGTTCTTCTCTTCTTTCTTCGGCACAAGGTGGAACACATACGTGTCCAGATCGTCGACATGCTGCTGCCCCGCATAGGTCAGGTTATATTCCGGCACAACTTCCGTGGGCAAAATGAACGGCATGAATTCGCGGATGTCGTCCATGTCTTGCGGCGTCAACTGAATCCCCCGCAGCGTGGATTGCTCGGCAAACGTCACTTTCTCCGCCCGTTTTCCCTTGTCGTCGTACGACACAATCGCGGTCTCGTGAAATTGCCCGTCGACTCCCTTATCACCCAGCGTTTGCACCAGCACGTCCTGGGTATAGGTGTAATGCGTCCGCGCCTCTTTGACTTTCGTTTCTTGTGCAGTGAATTTCTGAATGAGTTCCGGCACCGCCATATTCTTCGGCGGAGAGGTGTCCAGCGGGCTGTCGCCTTCCGCGCAGTCCGTCTGCGCCTGCGCGTCCACACAAAACCCGCCCATCATCATCATCATCATCGCCATCAGGATCGTAATCGCCGGCGCGAATCCCATGGTTTCGCGCCACTTCTCCGGCAGCGGCTTTCGATCCCGCATGTCCCGCATCTCCATGCTCATCCGATTCCCACTCTCCGATTCCCGGCCTCATGCTGCGTCAGCCGAAACATACACCGCAAAACCTCCACCACGCAACGCCCCGTACGAATCGCCGAACGTGCGGTTGAAGATGCAACCATAATCCCGCTTCATGACTTTGCCATTCCGACCCTGCCGCAAGCGAAGCGCAGCGGGAGGCGGAGGAATCCGCTGTCTCTCTCGACGCAGACGAACCCCCCACTTCCCGCGTCCAGCGCGGCTTTCGACCCGGGTCAGACGTCAATGCCCAGCCTTCCCTAAATGTGCAAAGTCTTGCGCCGCCGCCCGAAGCCTCCTTGTAAGTCCACGAATGCAAAGCTCTTTAGGTTGGTATGGAGGTTGCACCCATCCTGGGTGAGTTCGACTTTCCCCCCTGATCCACCACTCACCATGACCCACACTCTGATCGATCAGCTCATGAGCCATCACACCATGAAAATCACAATTATCGTCCTGTTCATTCTTTGCGCCGGCCTCTGGACCGGTTCCGCCTTCGGCCAAGCCGGAGTATCCACCCTGTCCAACCAGCCGCAAGTGCTTGAGTCTCCCAGCCATCCCCAGCACGCCGAAATACACTCCATGGCGACTGAAACCCCTCTGGTCGGCGGCGGAGGCTACAGCTACGCTCAAGGCGAACGCCCGCTCTGGGAGTT
>JBELAE010000270.1:0-7153 GCA_049509155.1 Candidatus Sulfotelmatobacter sp. | reverse complement strand
CGGCATTTTCCACGCAGTTCGGTTTGACGCCCGCTAGTTTCCAGGTCGTTTATGCCAGCGGGACCAGACCGCAATACAGCATGGGATGGGAATTTGAAGAATCCCTGGATGTGCAGTGGGCCCATGCGATGGCACCGGAGGCCAAGATTGTCCTGGTCGAGGCAGCATCGAACAGTTTTAGTGACCTGATGACTGCCGAAAATGTTGCCAGCAAAATGGTGAATGCGGCGGGCGGCGGAGAAGTTTCAAACAGTTGGGGCGGGGGCGAGTTCTCCGGCGAGACGTCCTATGACTCGAACTTCGTCAAGGCTGGCGTGGTGTTTCTCGCTTCTACGGGGGACTATCCAGGAACGAGCTGGCCCGGCACCTCACCGAACGTAGTGGCCGCGGGCGGCACAACCGTGCGCCGCAATCCATCGACGGGCGCTTTTGTGGGGGAAGCTCCGTGGGATTCGGCCGGTGGCGGCATCAGCGCGCTGGAGGCGCGTCCCAGCTATCAAAGCAAAATGTCCGCCACGGTTGGGAATTACCGCGGCGTTCCGGATCTTGCGTTCGACTCCAATCCGGTCACCGGCGTTTGGGTGTATGACTCGAATGCGGGCGGATGGAACATCGTAGGTGGCACCAGCGTGGCCTCGCCGTCCTTGGCCGGGATCATCAATCTGGCGGGGAGTTTCTACACTTCGTCGAACGCAGAGCTGACGGAGATTTATGGCAAGCTCGGCGTGGCGGCGGACTTCACGGACATCGCGACCGACTACTGCGGCCCGTATGCGGGATACACCGCCGGCACCGGCTGGGATTTCTGTACCGGCGTCGGTTCCAACAAAGGGATGATCGGAAAATAGTCTTCTGGCTCGGACACGACGGCCCGATCGAGTTCGAGTGGGCCGTTGTTTTTTCAGCGGCTCATGTTCCGGCGGCTCATGTTCCGGCAGTTCATTTTCAAGCAGTTCACCGAAAAAGTAGTTCGCACGGCGGATAGCTCAGTGTCTTGTCGGACTTCTCCACCCATACCTGAGCATGTTCCGTGCGGTCGTTCACGATCACATCCACCACCACGCCGCTGCCTCCACCGGGGCAGGTGCTCTCGCCGTAAACTTTTTGGGTCTTGATCAGGCCCCACTCGCCGCCCGGCCCCCAGTCGCGATAGAACTCGTTGAAAGGATATTTCGGGTGCTCTTGCGGATGCTTCTGCCAGTCGGGATCGTGCATCCAGATGCCGTAGGCCGTGTTGTAATCCTGCCGCTGCAGGGCGTCGAAAAAATGTCCCACGACAAGCCGTTGCGGCAAATAGCGATTCCACCAGACGATGCCAACCACAATCAGCAGGATCGTGATTGCCGAAACGATTCGCCGCGTGCGTTTCTGCGCCTTCTTCGGGTCGTACTCTTGAGCATCCAGAAGTGTCATACCTCTCTAGCATAACGGACACAGCGGACAAGTCAAAAGTTCCCAGAAAGAATTGAGTAATTGGGAAATTGAAAATCAAGGGGGCAAGCTTTTGGCTCGACAATTTCCCAATTACCAGATTTCCCAATTACTCAATCGCCTTACAGGGTTCGCTTGAACAGCGGAATCGCGATGCCCAGCGTGACCGCGGAGAAGATGGAAAGGAAGAGCATGTCTCCCCACACGGCGGAGAGGCTCGTTTCCTTGAGCAGCAGGCATTTGAAGCCATCGACCGCATAGGCGAACGGATCGCACCGCGCAATCACTTTTAGCCAGGGCGGAAACGCCTGAATGGGATAGACCGCGCCGCTGGGAAAAAACAGCAGCGTGTTTAAAATGCCGAACATGGCCCGCGGTACCAGCGGATCTTCGATGCGCACCATGAGTAGGAACATCATGGTGTTGAAGGCCAGAGAAGTCAGCACGATCATGACGAGTAACCCAAGGTCAGTCACGGGATTGAAAATCGTTCCCACCCCCGCGATCATCGACCCGATGATCACAATGATCACACCCGTCATTACAGCCTTAATCGCACCGGCGAGATTCAGGCCCAGCACGAGTTCGAGCTTCGTGATCGGCGTGACCAGGTAACCTTCGTGCACGCCGCGCGCCTTATCGTCGATGTAGAGCATGCCGCCGCCAATCATGACCGACACAAACATGGCCAGCGCCAGGGAACCGGGCAGCAGAAACTTCATGTATTCGATGTAGGGGTAAAGCTCGACGACGTCGAGCGCAGTTTGCTGCAGAATGCGGGGTGAAACGGTGGGCTGGTTGAGGGAGTTGGTAAGATCCGACAGTTCTGCCTCAACCGCCGAACTCATGAAGTTGTCGCTGTTGTCGACGACCAGCGCGATGCGCGGATGATTTTCCTCATACACGCGGCGCGAAAACTGCGGCGGAATGATTACCGCGCCTTCGATCTTGCCGTTGCGCACATCCTCCATGGCCTGCTTGTCACTGTCGTAGGCGATGGGAACGAAAGTGCGAATGTTCGCCCGCACCGAATCGAATGCCTCGCGAACCCGCAACGCCTGCGGGCCGCCGTCCTGGTCGACAATGGCGACCCGGGCATCTCGAATCTTTCCGCCGAATGCGCTGCCCAGAATGATCAGCTGCACCAGCGGAAAAATCATCGACGCCAGCATCAGCGCCGGCGAACGGAAGAACTTGCGCATTTCGCGCTCGACAATGGCCATCATTCGATTCATAAGTCAGTCCTGAGTCCCGAGTCGCTAGTCCTGAGCCGCGAGTCGTTTCGCCATTAATCGTTGGTCGTTGGTCGTTGGTCGTTAGCGCGAACAGACTTTTGCGCGCTGCCAGGGCAAACGATCAACGATCGACGATCGACGACCAGCGACTGACGACGGTTTTACGGTTGCAACCCCGGCCGCTGCGGCATGACGAACGCATAGGCTTTTTGCAGCTCGTCACGCAGTTGTCTTCCGGTGTAGTGCACGAAGACATCATCGAGCGTCGTGTTCTGCACCGAGAGCGATTTCACCGGCACTTTGCTATGCACGGCCATCTCGACCAGCTCGGTGGTGGTGCGCGAACCGCTGCCCGTGAGCACGCGAAACATTCCAGCGCCTTCGTGCTGCACCGAAGTCACGTCGTCAAGCGTGTGCAGTCGCTGCTCCCAATCGGCCGGAGGATTCTCAAACTGCACTTCAATCACGTTCGATCCCGGCACGCTGGCCTTCAGCGCCATGGGTGCGTCCAGCGCAACCAGCTTGCCGTGATCGACAATGGCGATGCGGTCGCACAGGCGATCGGCTTCGTCCATGTAGTGCGTCGTGATCAGGATCGTCAGCTGGCGATGCTCTTTGATGTTGCCCAACATTTCCCACACGGCCACGCGCGAGACCGGATCCAGTCCGGTAGTTGGCTCATCCAGGAAGAATATCTTGGGATGGTGCACCAGGCCGCGCGCAATTTCGAGGCGCCGACGCATGCCGCCGGAGAGCGTCTTCGTCGCCGCATCCCGCCATTTCGTCAGGTCCACAAGCTCCAGTAGTTCGTTAATCGATTTCTTGCGTTCTTTCGCCGGAACGTCGTAGAGCTTGGCATAAATATTCATGTTCTCCTCGACAGTCAGGTCGAGGTCGCTGGTGAGCGCCTGGGGAATCACGCCGATCATGCGCCGCGCGGCGTTCGGCTCCTTGGCCACATCGTGCCCGGAAATGCGCGCGTGCCCCGAAGTAATCGGGATCAGCGTGGTCATCATGCGAATCAGCGTCGACTTCCCTGCCCCGTTCGGTCCGAGCAGGCCGAAGATTTCACCTTCCTTCACGCTGAAGGAAACATCGTCGACCGCGGTAAAGTCTCCGTACTTCTTGACGATGTGGTCGACTTCGATGGCGGAGGGCGCCTTGGGATCGTAGACCGGCTTCTCCGGCGCCGCACTGGGCGCCGCACTCGGCGACGAGGCGGGCGAGCCAGTCGCATTTACTCCTGCGTTCATTTCTGGAATCGATTCGGCCATCATCGTTGTTGTTGCTCCGCGGCATCCGCACTCTGCGTGTTGCCGGCCTTCAGTTGCTCGGGCGAGACCAGCACTTCGGCGGTCATGCCAGGGACGAACGCGCCTTTGGGATTCTCCATGCGGATTTTCAGCACGATGGTCTTGATGTCGCGTTTCCTACGGCTCACGTCGCGCTGCGTGGCGAAGTCGCCTTCCACGCCTTTGAAGAAGACTTTGCCGCTCATGATGGTTCCACCCGGCAGACGCACGCGAAGCACATCGCCGTATCCGATATGGTCAGCGTAAGTTTCCGGAATCGCGGCGCGCGCCCAGGTGTCGCTCAAGTCGACGATGGTAACGATGGGCGCGCCGATGTTTACAACTTCTCCCTGGCGCGCCGCGCGCACCGAAACGGTTCCGCTCACCGGCGCGTAGACGTTCGTGTAACCCAGGCGGACGGCGGCTTGATTTTTCAGAGCGACCGCGTTCTTGAGGTCGGCCTCGGTCGAGGCAACTGTGCTCCTCGCTGCATTCGCCTGATGAGTACGCGCGATGGCGGAGTTTAGATCGGCTTCCGCGGCCCGCACCAGTTCCTGCTGCGCCTGCGCTGTCGCCTGCGCGGCCTGCAGATTGGTCTCGGCCTGCACCCGCTCCTGATCAGAAGTGATTCCCGCCTTCGCGAGTTCGATGGCGCGCCGGCTGTCGCTAGCGGTGCGGTCCAAGGCAGCCTGAGCTTGAAGCAACTGTGCCTTCGCTGATGAAAGCTTGGCCTGCGCGTTGGCCACATCGCTGGTCGTTGAGCCGGAGGTCGATTGCTCGGTGTCCTGCATCTCCGTGACTTTGTGTTCCAGGCTTGTGATCGTGGCGGTGGAAGCAGCTTCTTGCGCCGCCAGTTCCGAGGGATCGAGCACGTCAATCAGATCTCCAGCTTTCACCGGAGTGCCCTCATCCACCAGCAACTTCTGGATGCGGCCTTCGACCTGAGCACTCACGATCACCTGGTTGGCGTCGACCGTGCCGATCAGCACCAGGTCGCGCGAGTGGTCGGTCGAGAAAAAGTAGTAAGTCGAGGCAATCACGAAAATGATGCCGAGGAGAATCAGGAATCGGTTACGCGCGCTCATGAGCGTGCTCCTTGCGTGGCGTGGTGTTCCGGACGGCCGCGTTCCGGGTGGTTGCGTGCGCTGCGGCGGCTTTCCGGACGACGGCTTTGGTTGCTGCTGCTTTCCTTGCTGAAGAGGGCAGCGGAAATAAAGTCGAGCACCGCGGCGCGCCGCTCGGCGATCCGCTCCGGAGTCAGGGGATTGTGGCCGACGATCTTCTGCATCATGGGTGCACTGCTGAAATAGAAAACAATCATGGCGACCATCGAGGGCACGAAGTGCACGGGGTTCACGGGACGAAATTCTCCGTCCGCGATTCCCTTCCGCATCAATTCGCTGACCCGGGCGAAGATCGGCTGGAAATAGTTCTTGATCACTTTGTCGATGTGCAGGGACTGGCCCTCGCGCGCCCGCATCATCTCGCGCTGCATCAGACGGGGATAGTGCTGATTGGAAGCAATGAAATCGAAATAGGCGCCCACGTAGGCCATGATTTTTTCGCGCGGCGGCAGTTCGCCATCAAGCACGCGAAAGGCTGTGGTCTTTAGGCCGGAGAACACGTCGTCAAGCACAGCGCCGTACAGAGTTTCCTTATCCTTGAAGTAGTAATACAACAGCGCCTTGTTGACGCGAGCTTCGCGGGCAATGGCGTCGGTGCGGGCTCCGGCAATGCCGTGCTCGGCAAACTCCTGCGCGGCGGCCTGCAGAATGGCCGCACGGCTTTCCTCAGGCTGGCCGCGGGACCCCATGCGGCGGTGCAGGACGTGACGGTGCTGGAAAAGGCGAGCCATGAATAGTGGTTTCGGGATTCTTAATTAACCAGTTAGTTAGATTATACATCTCAGCGGGATATTGGCAACTGCTTTCCGAACGAGCTCTGCCTGGACCGGAACCACCTGGCTTAGGGACAAGCGCTTCAGCCGGCTGAAGCCGGCTCAATCCTCGCTGCGGGCCGGCATGCCTGAAGGCATGCCTGATACGAATCTTTTTTCCGACTGCGCCACTACCCACTCCGTTGACGCTCTGTGCTAACGCGACAACTTCGTTACCTCGGTGACTTGCGGCCGGTTACGGAAACGTTTACAACCACGCTATCCCCCCGGATTTTTCAAGTTTTTACATCGCAAAGCACACGCTGTTCAACTACCTGGCCGGACCGCCCGCAACATCATCGAACGCCGAGGTGGCATTCGAGTCTTCAGGAGAAAGCTGTGGGGAAACATACTTCTTGGTTTATTAACTCAGCTCTGTGCATGCTGGCGCTCTTCGGGGCCTCTTGGCAGGCGTTTGCACAGACACCGGCTCCGCATCCCACGTTGCGAACTGTGAAGGAAGTTCGGGAGTTGAGCAACACCGAAGCGCGGAATGCTTATCCCGTGCAGCTCGAAGGCATCGCCACTTACTCCGATTCAGAGTGGGGACTGCTGTTTCTCGCGGACTCGACTGGCGCGATCTACGTCAACACCCACGGGATGAGCGCATCTTTCCCCGCGGGCAGTCATCTGCGCGTAGACGCGGTCACTGGGCCGGGAGATGTCGGCACAGTGCTCGCGCAGCCGACCATCCATGTCCTCGGCCAGGGGCAACTCCCAACGCCTGAACACCGCAGCGTTGCTGACCTTGATGCCCTGAAGGCCGACAGCCATTTCATCGAGACCCGCGGCGTGTTGTGGGCCTGTGATCAATCCTGGAAGCGGATTTGTTTCCGCATCGCCGATGGAAAGGCCTCGGCATTAGTGGTGGTTCCCACGAAGAGCACCGCAGCCGCGCAGAAACTGGTTGGGGCGACGGTGCGCGTGCATGGGGTGAGCGGCATTCATCTCGACCCTAATGGCAAGCCTTTGAGCGCGCTGATTTTTGTGAATCGCATCGAAGACATTGAGGTCGAAGGCGGCGCGGCGCAGAATTCGAACGCTCTGGCCGTCATCGTGAACAAGAGTAATGCCGTAAACAACCTGAGCACCGACGAACTGCGCGACATATTGCTGGGAAAGCGCGAGTACTGGAAAGGCACGCAAAGGATTCAGGTGCTGCTGCCGAACGGCGGAAGCCCGGATCGCGAAGTCGCGCTGCGGATGGTGGATATGAACGACTCCACCTACAAGAAATACTGGCTGGACAAGAGCAACGC
>JBELAE010000027.1:0-22165 GCA_049509155.1 Candidatus Sulfotelmatobacter sp. | reverse complement strand
CCCTGATCGTTCCGGCCGTTACGTTCTTTCCAGCCGAAGACTACCACCAGCAGTATCTGGAAAAGCGCGGCATGGCCAGCTGCCACATCAAAGCGTAGCACATTGTCCGATGACCGATCAGGAACCTGCACGGCAGAAAGTGCGGGTGCCCCACGTCTCGCATTCGAGACGTGGGAATTTCTCGGCGTCATCATGCGGCAATTCTCGATATGCCGCCCGCGGCAGCGGAACCCCGACCATGTATAATCCTGCCTCAACGGCAGAACCTGCATCCAGCGCCGCAACCCAGCCGATACCAGGAGATGACGTGAAATCTTCAACAAGAATCCGGTCCCTGCACTTTTCCCGACACTCATCTCTCGCCCGCTACAGCGTGGCGGTTCTCTTTGTGCTTCTAGCCGTGGCATTCTCCGGCGAAGCGGCGTCCGCCCAGACTGGCTACACCGGCATCTTCGGCGGCGGCCCGTTCTATAAGAACGCGGCCAACAACATCACCGAAATCGAAAACTCCGGCTTCACCGAAGCCATCGTCTGGAGCGTCGAGGTCAGCAGCACCGGCGACCTGAATTTCAACGGAGAGTTCCCGCTCACTTCCGGCGGCGTTTATGTCGGCAATCAGTACTATCCCGATTTCCCCGCCGACATGGCGCAACTCAAACAAGGCACGGTCAAGCGGGTCACCTTCAGTATCGGCTCGTCCAACTACGGCGACTGGGAAGACATCACCGCCCTGGTCAACTCGCAGGGCACTGGCCCCACCAGCATTCTCTACCAGGATTTTGCGGCGCTGAAAGCCGCCATCCCAGCCCTGGATGCGATCGACTTCGACGATGAGAACAGCTTCAATTCGCCAACCACAATCTCGTTCGGCGTGATGCTCGGCCAACTCGGCTACCACGTCATGCCCGACGCGTTCGATGACAGCAGTTACTGGACCAACGTGGTCTCCCAAATCAACAGCCAACTCCCCGGTACCGCGGACGGCGTGCACCTGCAGGCCTACGCCGGCGGCGCCGGAAACAATCCCTGCGAAGGATGGAACTTCGGTACCGTTCCGGTCTTCCCCGGCCTGTGGGATCAGGACGACACTCCTGCCCAGGTGCAGAGCATCATGACCGGCTGGCACAGCCAATGCGGCATCCTCGGCGGATTCATGTGGCTCTATGACGACTTTGTCGGCACCGGGGCGGCGGCTCAATATGCCGCCGCGATCAACAATGCAGTCAGCAGCAGCGGATTCACTCTCGCCGGACCAACGAGCGTCTTCTTGAACCAGAGTTCCACCGCCAACGCGTCGATTACCATCACCGACTTCGGCGGCTTTACCGGGACGGTGACTCTAACTTCGTCGAGTCTGCCGAAAGGCGTGCAGGTGTCGTTCCAGGGCACGGGCAACACGCAAAAAGCCGTGTTCAAAGCCGCTTCTACCGCCGCCACCGGATTTACCACGGTCACCGTGACCGGCACCTCCGGCACCATTACGCAGTCCATTACTTTCACGCTGGCGGTAAGCGCAGGCGTGGGCAAGACGGGAACTGGCACGCACGTCAATCTGTCTTCCGAATTTACTCTGTACGGAATCTACAAAGACGGCACAACCTATACGACTGGAGGCCTCGACGGTGGAGGCTACTCGTACTCGGCGAACCTGCTCACCGTGTCGCGCGTGTTTGACGGCACGCTTTTCGAATTTGGACCGGCCAACGAACTGGACGCGGTCGGCTGCAGCGGCCAAACGGTTTCCCTGCCCACGGGAAAGTTTTCCGCTCTCGCGCTGCTGGCCACGGGTGTCGAGGGAAATCAGGCTTCGCAGACTCTGACCGTCACCTACACCGATGGAACCAGTTCGGAATTTACGCAGAGTTTCAGCGACTGGTATACCCCGCAGAAGTATCCCCACGAGTCGGAAGGCGTGGCCATGGCCTACCGGAATTACGACAACGGCACCAAGGATCAGCGGACGTTCAACCTGTATGAATATCAGTTCACGCTGAATCCGAAGAAGATTGTGCAGAGTATTACTTTGCCCAACGATAAAGACGTCGCCGTGCTCGCGGCTACTCTGGTGCCGTGAAACGCAGCGAGCGAGTTGATATATCCTGGTGTATGTACAGCGGCGTACATACATCGGGCCTAAGCGACGCATCAGACAGTCTCAAGTCGAGACAGCCCGCATCATTCGTCCCGCAGGATGGCCTTTGCGGGGCCGGAAACGGCCTTTGCTGCGACGATCTCTACCCGAACTAGGGGTAGGTTCATCGGCCGCAAAATCGCGTGTCCTGGAGCCTCCCAGAGGACCTCTACGACTTTTCAATCACTTACACCAAGACTCAACGACTTACAGAGGATGAGCCAGAGCTACATCCCGGAGCCCGCTCGTCTGTCGTGCCAATCGACGCTAAGGCCTGTTATCAGTCATCCGAATCTTTTCGACATTCCTCCATTGGCATTTACGGATGACTAGCAGGTGTGCGAATCTTTTCTCACGAGAGGGCGCGCCTCGCATTCGAGGTTCTTCACGATGCATCGAACTGTAGCGTTTCTAGTCGACGGCGAAGAAATCATCCCGATGCTGATGGCCGCGTTGTTGGTGACCGTTGTCGTCCTAACGGCGCTGGCGTATTTGCTGGTTCGGTTGTCTCGGCGCAGACTCGGTAAACGTTCGCTCTTTCTTGCGCCGCTACCCTTCGTGATCGCCGTAATCGGAGTATCGCTTTGGATTCGCTCACAGGCTCCAAACTCCGGCCCGCCCAGGGTGCTATCCGGGGCTGCAGTCAATGGAATCGTGCGCCGTCTGCCTGATTATGCTTCATTCTCGTTGACGGGCGCCGCGTACTTTGATGATCGCTTGTATGTAGGCAGCAATATTGGTTTATTGGAGATCGAAAATGGCGCGGTCGCGAAGTTGTTCCAGATGCAGAAGAGCGATTCCGTTGTTTCAGGTCCATGGTTCGACCGTACTGACCATCTACTCTGGGTCATGGACGACCACACTCACGAACTCCTGAACTTCAACGGTTCGACTTGGCAACGCGTTGCCATGCCCCAACCGCCGAAAGGATATTACTCCCGAGGTGAAGTCCTGGGAGGCGTTAAGCCTATCGGCACTGACGCCGGTTTCTGGATTTCAGCGGCTGGCGGAGTCTGGCGATGGGGTGCTAAGACACGTAGCTGTATGGCGGAGCCAGAGCCCCCACTGATGAGCGCCGACGATGGCGTTCTCGGCGCGCTACCGGTCCAAGGCGGAATGGCTTACATTGTCAGGCATGAACTGCTGCCGTTTCTTGTTCGACCGGGCGAACCATTCAAGTCGGACACCATTACCTTGGTCAATGGTTCCGGACCACACGAGCTGGGCGTAAAGGAGGGGACCTCCTTCCTCGCGGAAACGTGGACAGTTGCGAATGATTCCGGCTACATCTGCGATAGGGACGGCAGAATGCTGATTGTGTCCCAAAGCGAGGTTACACCGATACCGACGCCTGGTGCATGTGAAGCAGTTGCGGTAAATGGCCAGGGTAACCTCGTCGCCAGCTTTCGCAGTCACGGCATCTTCCGATTCACGGGGAGTGAATGGCAGTTGTTGTCTCCCCAGGTTCCTGGCAGCGATCAAGGTGAATATTGGGCTTTTCTCGCCATGAGCAATGATGAGACGTGCTACGTCACCGACGCAAAGCCCATCGTGGATGAACGGAGGTCACACGGCACGGACATGCACTGGAAAAGAAACGCCGAAACAGCTGCGTGGATCATTCGCAGCGGGCAGGCCTCTAAAGTAAAATTCAACTGACCTAGCGCTAGAACGGCGATTTGCGGACAGGTCGACTCTTGATAAATCGCGGATACACCAGATGCTCAAAGTTCTCTTTTCTAGCCAGCCTTACGCCGCCGTCAGCAGCATGGGCGCGCCCTTGGTGATCACCAGCGTGTGCTCGTAGTGCGCCGCAAGCCGGTGATCGGCCGTGATCATCGTCCACTTATCCGGTGCGGTGAAGATCTTGCCGGAACCGGCGGCGATGATCGGCTCAACCGTAATGACCAAGCCTTCGGTGAGAATCTGATTGTCGCGCGCATCAGGATAGTTCGGCACGCGAGGCGCTTCGTGGATGGTGCGCCCAATGCCATGACCCGCCAGCTCGCGAATCACGGAGAAGCCGCTGCGCCGCACTTCGCGCTCGACGGCGCGTCCAATCTCCCAGACCCGAAAGCCGGCGCGCGCCACCAGCATGGCTTTGGCGAAGGCGCGCTCCGCGCACGCGATCAGGTTCTGGCGCTCTTCCGTTACTTCGCCCACGGGAACGGTCACGGCGGCGTCGGCCATGAATCCGTCTTTCTCGATGGTCACGTCGAGCTTGACCAGATCGCCCGGCTGCAGCGCGCGCGGGCCGGGAATGCCGTGCACCGCCTCATCATTCAGGCTGATGCAGTTGACGCCGGGAAATCCATAGACCAGCGCGGGCGCGGACTGCGCTCCCTGCTGCCGCATTACGCTGCCGCCCACTTCGTCCAGTTCGGCCGTGGTAATTCCGGGGCGCACTGCCTTCCGCATGGCTTCCAGCATGAGGCGAACCACTGCGCCCGCCTCGCGCATTCCTGCAAGTTCTTCCGGTTCGTTGATGGACATGGAAACTCTCCAAGAGCATGATAGGTCCGCGGCGCGGAAATCATTGCCAGGAAATCAGGCGCTGGCCGGTTGCCGCGGCCGGAAGAAGAAGAGCAACACGAATCCGCCTAAGTAGTAAGGCACGCTCTGCTGCAGGCTGCAACCCAGAAAACGCTGCACCAGGCCGAACAAGGCCAGCGCCTCGCACAACGCATAGGTCGCCAGGTAGCCCGTTCTCCAATGGTTCAGGCTGAGGCTGTCGTCGGGCTCCGTCGCCAGACTTTCCGCTGCCCGGATCACCAGAGTGCGACGCACCACAAAGATGACTCCGACTATGGCCACGCCCAGCGTGGTGAACACGTAGCTCAGAGTCGGATCCAGCGCCCGGGCGACAGGGCCCGCAACTTCTCCTACGATTCCGTACAGCAGGATGCTCGCCAACATCGACCACTGCACCGCCCGCAGTGTCTTCAGGGCCCGGGTCATTGAAGTGACATTTTCGCTTGAGTTACAGAGGACTGTAAAAAACTATTCTACGCCGCAAACTGTCTCAGCAGTACGTCTTTGTGGCCTCAGTGGGTATGTCTCTGATCTGTCCCTCCGGGCCGCAGCCGCAGGAAGATCTGGAACGACACGGGATAGTTACCATAAGTCGCATCGAGCACGGCGGGCTTCGAGTAAACCGTCACATCCGCTCCCAGTCCAAGTCGCCACGAACGATCTTGAGTTATGCCCCGTTGCATCAAGTCCCGTTCCGCGCCGAACGTGTAGGCTCCAATCCGGTAGGCGGGATGCACCGGCGCCTCGGGAAACAGCTCGTCCTTGTCGACCAGCTCCAGCCGCGAGAAGGCATAATTTCGGCGGCGGAAATTCAACGTCGATTCCAGCAGATAGCCGTTCAGATTCGTAGCACTCACGTTGGTATCGGTCGCGAACTCGTGCACGCGGCCCCAGACCAGTGTCGTCGCCCAACTCCCCGTATCCAGCGGCCGGTTGTATTCGATCGACGCTGTCTGTCGCAACTGGTCGCCCGGTTCGAGTGCCTCCGGATGTTCCAGTCGGCCAATGCTGTATTGCGCCGCCCAGTTCCGGGTGGGCGCCACGCTGGCCCGGGTGGACCAGGAGTCGAGCGCCCCGGAGCTGGATGCTCCAGCGCTCCTCGTTGGGCTCGTGCCCGTTGAAGGCGGAAGCCTCCAGCTTGACGCCGTCAATTATGAATCCCGTGGTGACCACGCCGAAGCTGGTGTGAGTGGAATCCTGCAGATGATGGCTCAGCGGGGCCAGCGGCAGTTCCGCAGCGGAAGCCCGGTGGATGTAGGTCACCGGCCCCAGCGCCGGCTCGGCCGACGGGCCGCCGTAAAATTCCCACGAAAGTCTTTTCCCCAGCGGCACCGTGTAGAACAACGACAGTTCCGCAAACACATTGTGCGGATGCTGATGATCGACCAGGGGCTCGCCATGATAGGTCTCCCCCGTCTGAAAAAGCTCGGGAAATCCGGGATGCGGCGAGGTCAACGACTCGGCGGAAAACATTTGCCGGAACAGGATCGTACCCTTGCCCAGCTGGTGCTGCTCCATCAGCATACCCCAGTTGACCGACTCCGCCTTGCCCTCGCCGCGCGGGCCGCCTTGCTGGTTGTAGTCGGTGAAGATGACACCGTGAGCCATGAGCATCCAGCCGCCGCGCATCCACATCCATTCCGGGCCTGCCACCGACGCCGGTTGCCATCCTGTCCCGGACCCCTCGTGAGGCGAAGGCAGTTGCAACTTGTTCTGCTGGTCTACGTTCGTGGGCATGTGCATATCCATGCGCATTCCCGCGGGAGAGGTTTCTTGTTGCGCTGCGGGGGAATTGCTGTCCTGTGCCAAAGCCCGCGTCGGAACGAACGCCATTCCACAGAAGACGATAAATACTGCCATCCGGACGATGTCGTAGCGGTTAGGAATGCTCAAGAACGGCAGGAGTTCTCGGAATGCGCTGCGGCAATCCGGCATGAACAATCGAAAGGGAAAGGCCATCTAGATTTGCAGCGGAGGAATCATTGGCGTCTAAGTTCCGGTAATTTTGATGCGGAGTTCTTCAGGAAGCCGTTGCCGGATTTCCTCGGGCAGGCGGTCATGGACGCGCCGCGCGCCTAATTTAGCGGCGTCGAGAACCGTGACCGGGGCCGGTGTAGCCACGGCCACTCCCAGCCAGATCAAGGCAGAGAGGCCGAATCCCGCCAGGGCCGCGATTTCCAGCCAGAAGGCATGCCGGGGTCCGAGGTGCCAGATCACGCCAAAGGCCAGCAGGAACACACCCGCGGAAATCGAGGCCAGGGCGATCAGCCCTACATCAATGATGCGATGAATCTGCTGGCGGGTACGGCAACGTTCGCAGGCGGCGAAGTGGGCCTCATAGTCGCCGCGCATCTCTGGCGCCAGGCTGGAAATGTCATACCGCCAGCCCGCCAGAATCTTACCCACAATTGGATCGATGCACTGCTGACTCATGGGAGTTAAAGCCAACCCACTGCCGGACATTCCGACAAGAGCAAAGAGCTAAGAACCAAGAACTTAAAGACCAAAGAGCAAAAGATCAAAGAGAAACGCAGCGAAGGTCGGGCAAACCCGCCTGCCTACAGGCGAATGGGCGGCAGCGCCTCGCCCTGCGGCGCCAGCAGCACGCGGTTGTGAAACAATCCGCCGCGCGTGGCCAGCGCTGTTTCAGCCTCTCTCCGGGCGATTTCCGGATGATTGTTCTGCTCTGAGAGATGCGCCAGCACGACAAAGGACGCACTATTATCATAGTCGTTGGTCAGGAAATCGGCGAGCGCCCCGTTTGAAAGGTGCCCAACCCGGCTCATTACCCGCTGCTTCACCGACCACGGATACGGCCCCACCCGCAGCATCTCCACATCGTGGTTCGACTCCATCACCAGCACGTCGCAGCCCCGCAGATGATCGCGCACGCTGGCCGGCAAGTAGCCCAGATCGGTCGCAACCCCGATTTTGACGCCCTCGGCGCGAAAGGTAAATCCGACCGGGTCCGCCGCATCGTGCGGAATGGTGAAGGGCTTAACCTCGATGTCGCCAACTTGAAACCGCCGCCCGGACTCGAACGGTTCGAACTTTTCCAGTTGTGGCCGCTCGCCTTTTTCATTGCGCAGGGCGCGCGCCCAGGCCTGGTGCGTCGCCTCGGTCATGAATACTGGGATGCGCAGCTTCTTGGCCAGCGTTGCTAAGCCATAGACGTGATCGGAATGCTCGTGCGTGATGAGAATGGCGGAGAGCGTCTGCGGATCTTCTCCCAAAGTCTTCAGGCGCTTGCAAGTCTCGCGGCAGGAGATGCCGGCATCGACCAGAATGCGGGTGCGGGCGCTGGCCACCACCGCACAATTGCCGCGGCTGCCCGAAGCCAGCATGGACAGGCTTACTCCCATGTTTGCGAACTCATCGTTTCGGAACCCAATGTTTCGGAACCCATGCACGCAGCATACGCGCCCACCCTGTGGATTCGGGAGTTACTTTTTGGTTATCCGATACCTAAGAGCGGAACCCGGACGTCGGGCCTCGGACCTCGGGCAACAGCGGCAAGATCGTTTTCACCACGGAGTCACAGAGGCACAGAGAAACCAAAGAACCTGATTGCTTCTTTCGTTCGAGGGTTTCTTTTGATTTGGTTTTCTCCGTGACTCAGTGTCTCCGTGGTGAAAGTTGTTTTTTCGATCAGCAATCAGCCATGAGAAATCGGCGACCATCAATACGTATAGAATCCCCGCCCGCTCTTGCGCCCCAGCCAGCCCGCATCCACCATCTTGATCAGCAGCGGGCACGGCCGGTACTTGGGATCGCCCAGGCCATTCTGCAGCACGCGCATAATGTCGAGGCAAACGTCGAGGCCAATAAAGTCGGCGAGCGTGAGCGGGCCCATGGGATGCGCCATGCCCAGCTTGAACACTTCGTCGACCGCCTCCGCCGTGGCCACGCCTTCCATGACGGCGAACATGGCTTCGTTCAGCAGCGGCATGAGCACGCGGTTCGAAACGAAGCCGGGGGCGTCGTTCACCTCGACCGGAGTTTTTTCGAGCTTCAAGGCCAGGTTGCGAGTCTCCGAAAATGTATCCTGCGACGTGGCCAGCCCGCGGATGACTTCGACCAGTTTCATCACCGGCACCGGATTGAAAAAATGCATTCCGATGACTTTCTCCGGACGCCTGGTCTGCGCTGCGAGTTTAGTAATGGAAATCGAAGAAGTATTCGACGCCAGAATAATTTCCGGTCGGGTGAGCCGGTCGAGGTCGCGGAAGATTTCCGCCTTGACCTCGAATTTCTCGGTGGCCGCTTCGATGACAAAGTCGCAATCGGAAAGCCGGCCGCGGTCGGCGACGGGATGAATGCGGCTCAGAGCGCCGGCCTTGGCCTCGGCGGTGAGCTTGTTCTTGGCGACTTCGCGCTCGAGATTTTTGCCAATGGTTTCGATTGCGCGCTCCAGAAAGCGCTGCTCCACGTCGCACAGCACCACCTCGAACCCGTCACGGGCAAACACATGCGCAATGCCGTTGCCCATGGTCCCCGCGCCCACCACACCAATTCGCTGAATCTCCATGACTTTGCCTCTCGCGAAAACGTTCGAGTCTACCACCTGGCCTGGAACGACTGGGAACTAGAATTACTGTGGGTCTGGCGCGGTAAGCAGGGTTGCGAGTAGTGGCGAGGCGAGCAGCGGTGCGACGGACCGCCTTGAGCGTAACCGAACTGCGAGAACGAGGGGAAGAAGATTATCGCGCGAGGCGCGGTGCGGCACGGCATGGAAGCGCCGGGCTGAACCGACGCCGCAGCGCTGTAACCGACGCAAATCCAAAGGGCAAAGCCGCTAAAGTCTTGCGGGCCGCGGCCGGAAGCCGGCTTCCGGCTTCACCACAATCACGTAGCATTCCTCATGAATGGCTTGCCCTTCGCCGTCCGTCTTCGCGGTTTCGACCGGGACGGGCTTGCGGCAGATGCGGCAACGCAGGATGGGACCCGGACCGCTCAGAGTTCCCGACCCGTTCTCCTGCACTCCAGCACTGGCCACGATTGCTTCCTTCACCTTCTGTACGGGAATCTGTTCGAAATGCGTTTTCGACTTTAGCATGGGGGAATTTCTCCGTTACTGAGGGAAACCCTAACAAACCTGGCGTCGTACGGGTTATATCCTTTGGGGCCTGAATACCCCGTTCTTAGCGCTAGCCAGCCGGCAATTAGCGGCCGAACTGCTTACTCGCCGGGACGTTCGCGCTACGGTCAGGCAGAACCCGTTGTTTTACGAGTCGATTTGTTGCTTGCGGATATCGTTACGTCATGTTACGATTAGCTTACGTTCGTTTAACGTCACTTATTCTGATAAGGAGTTGCGCATGCCCCAGCGTGCTAACAAGTCTCCGATGAACTTCAAAACCATGGCGCAGGTCGATGTACCCCAGGGCCGAAACGGAAAGCACAAAGAGGTGGTCACGCAGATCCTTTCCGATCTTGATCAGTTGCCGAAAGGGATTGCACTCAAAGTGCCCTTGGCGGAATTGGCGGAGAGTAAGGAAAAAGTGCGTTCGGCGCTGAATCGCGCCATTCACAAAGGTGCGCGCAAAGTCGCTACCGCCAGCGACGCGGATTTTTTGTACGTATGGAATGAATCCGAGTAGGGTTTGAAAGTCCGGCTTTCAGCCGCCGAGCAGAGTCGTGCGAAATCAAGCGCGCAGAATCAGGCGCGCAGAATCAGGACTGCGGAATCAAGCTCGACTTCAGCCGCTGGAGGCTTCCAGGTCTCACGCCGCGTCTTTACGGTTTGGACTCTTCGAGCAGCACCACATCGGAATCGGTGTGGCCGCGGATCATCCCCAGCTTGCTGCCGTCGAACGACCAGTGCATCTCGCCGATGTGTTCCGCCTTGAAGTTGGTAAGCTGCTTTCCTGGCGAGCCGTCGAGGGGCTGCAGCCAGACGTTATCGGCGTCCTGATCGCGGAACGGATAGACCACCGCTTTGCCGTCATGCGTGAAGCGCGCAATCCCCAACCGGGGGCGTTGGAATTCGATGAACTTCGTGTTCTGCGGAGAATCCACGGGCAGCAATGCCAGCTGTTGTTTCGGGCTGCTGGGTTGAAAGGTCGAAAACGCCGCCAGCTTGCCATCCGGCGAAATGTCGAACGCGGAAGCCGGAAGCTCCGAAAGCCTTTCCGGCTTGCCGCCTTCCAGCGGGGCTCTGGTCAGCTTGGTGCCGCTGGAGATGTCGGAGTAGTAAACCCATTTGCCATCGGGGGAGCAGATGGCGTATTGATCCAGCTTGCCGTCGCTGATCTGCTTGAAGTTTCCCCCGCCGGCATCCATTCGCCAGACCTGCACGATTCTCGATCCGCCGCGGCCGCCAATCGATTCCACGATGTAGCGGCCGTCCGCGCATACCGAAGGCTGGAATGCCTGGCCATCGTGTTGCCTCACGGTGAGCGGCGTTTTATTCCCCGTGTCGGGGTGAAAAAGGTTCAGGCCATCCTGATCCCCCAGAATCATTTGGTCATCCGGAGTCCAGGCAAAGCTGTTCACATGCTCGCCGGAGGGGACCTGCAGCCCCGGTCCGCTGCCCAACTCGGAGGCGGGCAAGACAAACAAATTAAAGTGATCCTGGCTCAGCACCGTCGCCACCATATGCCCATCGGCGGAGAGGCTCAGGTCGGAATAGTTGTTGATGTCATGGGTCACTGCGTGCGAGGTTCCGTCGCGCAGGGAAATTTCCACGATCTGCAGGCGTCCGAAATTATTTTCCGTGCCGGCATAGAGCGCCAGCAAGCCGCTGCCATCGGGCAGCCACTGCGGACTTACCGCGATTCCGTTTTTGAATTCAAAGATAAGACTCTGTTTGCCGCTTGCGGCGTCGACGGAGAGGAGCCCGCCAATGGCGGCAGCGCTGGGCTGTTGGATGACGCAGACGATGGTCTTGCCGTTCGGCGACCAGGCCGGATCGGCCAACCGTTGATTCATGCTGCCGGCGACCAGCGTCTTACTCTCGCCGTCCTCCAGCGAATACGTCACCAGCCGGAACTTGCCCAGCTCCGGGTTGTTCATCACCAAATAGGCGAGGGTTTTTCCGTCGGGCGAAAAAGTAATGTTCGAATCCACGTCGGTGACCAGCTTTTGCGGAGTTCCGCCCAGCACCGGCGCGCGATACAGAAGTTTCAAAGCTTCCCCCGGCTCCCCCCGCACAAAATAGAGATAGTTTCCGTCCGGCGAGAAGCGCACGCCGACATACCGCACCGCCTCGGGAGCCATGACCTGGGTGTTGCTGTTGGTCGGAACATTGCGCAGCCACAGGCTTTGCTGCCCCTTGTCGTCCACCACGCTCAGGATGTATTTGCCGTCGGGAGAAATGGCTACCAGCCGGGCTTTGCCAGTCTCAGTTACTTTGTTCACAGAAAAATTCTGGAACGGGACCGGCCGGGTACGGAGAAAGAACGCGTACACGCCATAAGCCGCGGCCGCGACCAGCAGAATCGCAATCACGCCGATGACGCCGAATCCGAATTTGTTCTGGCGCGCGGCGGCCACCACGGCCGAACTGCTGGTCAAGTGCGCGGGCGTCGCAAGCGCCGCCGACGCTCCTGATTCCGCGCTCATGGTCGCGACCGGCGCGGAGCGTCCGGATTCGGTGTCGCGCTTCAAGCGCTGTAGCTCCGCCCTCATTTCCGAGGCGTGCTGATAGCGCAGGTCGCGGTCCTTCTCCAGCGCCCGGTTGATGATGCGTTCCAACTCCGCCGAAACGTCCGGATTCAGCCGCGCGGGAGACACTGGAGCGCGGTTGAGCACCGCTTCAAAAATGATTCCCGAGGTATCGCCGCGGAACGGCAGCAGACCGGTCGCCATCTCGTAGAGCACCGCGCCGAATGAGAACAGATCGGTGCGCGCGTCCAGTTCCTTGCCGCGCACCTGTTCGGGCGACATGTAAGCTACCGTGCCCAGCGCCGTTCCCGGACTGGTCAGGTGCTGTTCGTCGGCCGTACCGGTCATGGTATTGGCCGCGGCAATCTGGCTGGAAGAACTGGCTGCCGTTGTCACTTTGGCCAGTCCGAAGTCCAGAACCTTTGCGTGCCCGCGTTTGGTTACGAAAATATTCGCCGGCTTGATGTCGCGGTGGATAATTCCTTCGCTATGGGCAGCGTCGAGCGCATCGGCAATCTCAATCGCCAGGCCAAGCACGACTTCCGTCTCGACCGGCTTCCCCGCGATACGGTGCTTCAGCGTCACCCCGTCCAGAAACTCCATGGCGATGAAGGTCTGCCCATGCTGATCGTCAATCTCGTGAATGGTGCAGATGTTGGGATGGTTCAGGGCGGAAGCGGCCTGCGCCTCGCGCTGAAAGCGGGCCAGAGCCTGCGGGTCGCGGGAAATTTCGTCGGGCAGAAACTTCAAGGCCACAAAGCGGTGCAGCTTAATGTCTTCCGCTTTGTACACCACGCCCATGCCCCCACCGCCGAGCTTTTCGACGATCCGGTAGTGCGAGATGGTCTGTCCGATCATGGTTTGGCCACCACAGGCGCACAATCTTACGGGGGTGTCATAGGCAAGTCAATGAATCGGCCGCGGCGCGAGGTGTAAGATATTTGAGTAAGTCCTACTGCTAAACTTCGCGATTGTGAAAGGATTTCCCCCATGGCAACGCTCGAAGCCCCCGTTCGGCCGCGTACCAGTCTGCATCAAGGCCCGTTCGTTACGGAGCCGTTTTTCGATTTTCGCCACGAAGATAACGCGCGCAAGATGCGCTCCGCCATTGCCAAGGTGCGCAGCCAGCTGGGCCGCGAGTACGACCTGATCATCGGCGGCAAGCGGGTCAGGACTACGGACAAGATCAAGTCGCTGAACCCGTCGCAGCCGTCGCAGATTGTCGGCATCCATCAAAAAGCCGGCAAGGATCACGTTGAGCCCGCAATGCAAGCTGCGCTCGCCGCCTTCGAATCGTGGAGCCGCACTACGGTCGAAGAGCGCGCCGGGCTGCTGTTCCACGTTGCTGATCTGATGCGCCAGCGCAAGATGGAATTTATGGCGTGGCTGGTTTTCGAGGTCAGCAAGAACTGGGCGGAGGCCGATGCCGACATTTCCGAGACCATCGACTTCTGCGAGTTCTACGCGCGCGAGGCGCTGCGTTTTGCGAAGGCGCAGACGCCCATCCAGTTGCCCGGCGAACATGACACGCTGCATTACATTCCGCTGGGCGTGGGCGCGGTGATTCCGCCGTGGAATTTTCCTTGCGCCATCATGGCGGGCATGACGGTGGCGTCCATCGTCAGCGGCAACACCGTTATTCTGAAGCCGTCGAGCGATTCGCCCACCATCGCGGCGAAGTTTATTGATCTGCTCGAAGAGGCCGGCATGCCCGAAGGCGTGGTAAATTTTTGCCCCGGCGCGGGCGCCGGTTTCGGCGACGCGATTGTGGCGCATCCCAAGACGCGCTACATCGCCTTCACCGGCTCGCGCGAAGTTGGACTGCACATTAATAAAGTCGCGGCCACCCAGGCGCCCGGCCAGATCTGGATCAAACGTACCATTCTTGAAATGGGCGGCAAAGACGCGATCATCGTCGACGCCGACGCCGACATCGACTCCGCCGTCGAAGGCGTGGCGCAAGCGGCTTTCGGTTTTCAAGGGCAAAAATGTTCGGCCTGCTCGCGCGCCATCGTCGACGAACGCGTCTACGACAAATTCCTCGAACAGCTCAAAGCCCGCGTCGAAAAAATTCAAGTCGGCGATGTCGCCGAAAACGCAGCCATGGGCGCGGTGATCAATGAAGGCTCGATGAACACGATTCTCGAATACATCGCGCAGGGCAAAAAAGACGGGCGCCTCATCACCGGCGGCGAACGCGTAAGTGAGATGGGCGAAGGCTATTTCATTCAGCCCACGGTCATTGCTGACATCCCCGCGAAGTCCAGGCTGGAGCAGGAAGAAATTTTTGGCCCGGTGCTCGCGGTCATCAAAGCTCACGGCTTCGACCATGCGCTTGAAATCGCCAACGATACTGAGTTTGGTCTGACTGGCGCCATCTACACCAAGTCGCGCGACAAGATCGAGCGCGCTATTCGTGAGTTCCACGTCGGCAACCTGTACATCAACCGCAAATGTACAGGCGCGATGGTGGGCGCGCATCCCTTCGGCGGTTTCAACATGTCGGGGACCGATTCGAAGTCCGGTGGCCCGGATTATCTGTACCTGTTTACCCAGGCCAAGGTTGTGGGCGAAAAGATCGGCTGAAGCCGAGGAATCCGGCCATCACGATTGCAGGCATCGGCGGGTGTGCTCTGGGCGCATGTTTTCTGAGCGTGGCGATATTTGTCACGGCAAACACGGCCTTGCCAAACACGCCAAACGTTTCTGATGTGCAGAATGATGTGCAGAATGGCGTGCAGGATGGCGTGCAGAATGTGCCGGTCCCTGAAAGTCTGAACTCGCTGCTCGAACCCATCCTCAAGAAATACGATCTGCCGGCGCTTGCCGGAGCGATCGTGACCAGCAAGGGGCTGTCTGCCGTCGGCGCTGTCGGAGTGCGCAAGTATGGCACCGACACGCCCGTCACGGTCGACGACCAATTCCATCTCGGTTCTGACACCAAGGCCATGACCGCAACCATGCTGGCCACGCTGGTCGAAGAAGGGAAGCTTTCGTGGAGCACGACGCTGGAGCAGGTTTTTCCCGAGCTTGCGGCGGGTGCGCAGAGCAAGATGAATCCGGCCTACCGCAAGGTCACGCTCGAACAATTGCTGGCGCATCGCGCGGGTTTTACCGACGCCAGTTGGCCGCAAGGAAAAGATTTCGGCGACATGCATGCTCTTCCGGGAACGCCGCGCGAGCAGCGCGCCGCTTACGTGGCCATGGTGTTGAGTGAGCCTCCGGTGTCAGTACCCGGAAGCACGTTTCTATATTCGAACCGCAGCTACGCGGTCGCCGGAGCCATGGCCGAAAGAGTGGCCAACGACTCATGGGAAAGCCTGATGCAGAAGCGCATCTTCGGCCCCCTCGGCATGAAGACCTGCGGTTTCGGCGCGATGGGAACTCCCGGTGTGAAGGATCCGAAGAAGATCGATCAACCCTGGCAGCACAAACTCCTGTTGACCCTCCATCGGGCGATCGAACCTGGCCCGCGGTCCGACAATCCTCAGGTGCTGGGGCCGGCAGGCACCGTGCACTGCTCGATCGTCGACTGGGGAAAATTCGTGACTGCGCATTTGCGGGGTGAGCAAGGCGAGCCAGGAATTCTAAAGCCGGAAACCTTCAAGCGCCTGCACACGCCATCATTTGGCGGAGACTATGCCTTCGGATGGCTGGTGGTCGACCGCCCCTGGGCCGGGGGGCGCGCCCTGAATCACGCCGGCAGCAACACTATGAACTTCGCGGTCGTATGGATGGCGCCCGCCAAAGATTTCGCCGTACTGGTGATGACCAATCAGGGAGACACGTTTCCCGCCTGCGACGCCACCGCCGCAGCTCTCATTGCTCACTTAAGTAAGGCTCGCTGAGTCAGACGAACTTCAGCCAGCACAAGTGAAACCTATTTCGCAGCCGCCGCTGGCTGCGATCCGGGGCGGGCTCAGTTGGGCAGGTCTACTCCAGAGAGAAGTTTGCACGCGGCAAGCAAAGCTTCCTGCCGTGCGAAATCGCGGGTGGCCGGGATCGGCGTGCGCAGCCCCATGTGATAGAAGTACTCGCCTGTGACCGTGGCCGCCGGATCGTCGCTTACCGCTAGCCAAACTTGCGTGCGATGGCCGGCATCGAGGTCGTCAGTAGCTCCCGGTCCGCCCATTTTTGTAGCCACCCAGCCGGGTTCCACGGCATTCGAGAAAACTTCGGGCCAGTGGCGCGCCACTGCGAACGCCAGAAGAACATCATGCAGCTTGGTATCGGAGTAAGCCTGCTGTCCCTGCCACGCGCGATCCTCCCACGTAAGATCCTGCAGGCTCTCATCGCCGTCCCGGTGCAGGCCGGAACTCAGGTAGACCAGGCGTTTCGGCCTCTTGATAAGTGCCGTCAGAATGTAAGGCGCGAGAGTATTTACCGCGAATAAATGCGGCAGACCATCTTCGGTGGCGATGCGCCGAGGCTCGCGGTAGCCAATTCCCGCGTTATGGATCAGCGCATCGAAGGCTCCAAGCACGTTCACCTGTTCCGCCACTTTGCGAGTCTGAGCGATGCTCGTCAAATCGCCGATGACTACAGTCTCCGCTCCGGGAACGGCCGACATCGCCTCCTGCCCGCGCCTCTGGTTGCGAGCATGCAGCACTACGCTGTGGCCTTGTTCGATGAGAAGGTGCGCAGCCATTTGACCCAGCCCGTCGGAAGAACCTGTGATGAACACGCGCGACATGCTTTCCTCTTTAGTCCTCGGCGAACCTACGGGACAACGCTGACAAGCAACACGCTAGACCGCGGCCTTCCCGCTGGATGAAGTCGGCAAGGGATTCCGCTCCAAAAACTGGCGCTGATGCCAGTAGGGATAAATCGGCGTCACGTCGCTGGCGCGGTCGAGCTTCGCGACTTGCGCCGACGTAAGATTCCATCCTGCCGAATCCAGATTCTGGCGCAACTGTTCTTCATTCCTCGCTCCGACAATTACCGTCGACACCGTGGGCCGTTGCAGCAGCCAGTTCAGTGCGACCTGCGGCACGCTCTTGCCACATTCTTTTGCAACTTCATCCAGCGCGTCGACAACCTTGTAGAGATGCTCGTTCGAAACCTGTGGGCCCATATCGGCAGTTTTGTGCAACCGGCTTTGCGCCGGCAACGGCTGGCCGCGGCGAATTTTTCCCGTGAGCCGTCCCCATCCCAAAGGACTCCAAATCAGCGCGCCCACTCCCTGGTCGAGGCCCAGCGGCATCAGTTCCCATTCGTATTCCCGGGCGATCAGCGAATAGTAGACCTGGTGGCCAACGTGGCGCGCCCAGCCATAGCGATCCGAGGCGGATAGCGATTTCATCAGGTGCCAGCCGGAAAAATTCGAGCAGGCAATGTATCGCACCTTGCCGCTGGTCACCAGAGTATTCAGCGTGCTCAGAACCTCTTCGACCGGCGTGAGCGCGTCGAAGCCATGCAGATGATAGATGTCGATGTAGTTGGTGCCCAACCGCCGCAGACTGGCTTCGCAGGCTTGGATCAAATGATGACGCGACGACCCCAAATCGTTGGGACCCGGTCCCATGCGGAAGGTCGCTTTGGTCGAGATCAGGACCTTTTCCCGTCGCCCGGCGATTGCCTTTCCGAGAATGGTCTCGGAAAGTCCGTCGGAATAAATATCCGCGGTATCGAATAGATTCACGCCCGCGTCGACGCAAATGTCCACCAGGCGCGTCGCCTCGGCCACATCGCTCGCGCCCCACGCTTTAAAGAACTCGGTGCCGCCGCCAAACGTGCCTGTGCCAAAACTCAACACTGGAACTTTCAAACCGGATCGTCCAAGCTGTCGGAATTCCATAAACAATAGATGCAGCTGTACGACGATTCGCTGCGGCATGTTCGTGCAGGAGTTTCTGGCTTGCTTCCGGGCGCGTAGCGAGCGGTCGAGCCTTCTAAAACCCCCCACGGCTCGGTTTCAAAACGGAACTCGCCGCGCAAGAAATTAAGCCTGATTCTATATGGCCCTACATCCTGTGCCCAACAGTGGTCTACGATGAGGAACGGAATGCCCCCAGCAAGCACCAAGCAAGTTTCCAGACGCTTCTCCCTCGATGACTTCACCGTCCACGAGATGATGGAACTGAGTGCACGATTGCGAACGTTGACCGCTGAATCCAGCAACATGGAGGGAGCGTCCGGCCGCATCGTTCGCTATCTGTATGAGAATCTGGTTTCGAAAGAATCGAGCAAGAATGCCTGCGCGCTGGTGCGTTTCTTCCAGACCCGCTCCTACGGCTCGCTGAATGAGGAGCTCCGCCAGGTTGCCCGCGCCAGTCTAGGAGGCACCGAGACGCCGGAGATGAAGTGCCTGGTTCTGCTGGCGACCGCCGGGGATCGGCCGGAATGGAACCTGCCGTCGCAATCGACAGGTCACCGCGCGATTCCCTTGCCCAATGAGAACGCGATCAAAAAGGCGCCCATGATCGCGCAACTGCTCCTTCAGATGGGACTTAGCGCGCACTCGCTGGCGACGGCCGATGCTCCTCTGATGCTGGACCAGGAGAAGGCCAACTTCAAGGTCTTTTATGTTGCGGAAGCCCTGGGCAGCCCCTACGTGCCCGCCCAGGATTTCGTTCGCGAGGCTGGCATAAAGTCAGTGGTGGGTTTCGGAGGGCTGCTGCGCTCACGCGACGTTTTCGCCCTAGTCCTGTTTTCGAATGTTGCCATCTCGCGGCCCACTGCCGAGCTTTTCAGCAGCCTCGGCCTGATGGTCAAGTTGGGGGTCGCGCGGTTCGACCAGGATCCAGTGCCGGTCGCGATGAACACCCGTGCGGCCGCGAAGTGACTGAGAAGCAAAAGAAAAAGGCCGCCCGTAAGCGGCCTGATTCACGAAGCTGAGTCTACTGCGCAACCCCCGCCGGCGGCTGCGGCACGACGCCCGTCGTGGTCGCGGCTGCGGCTTCGTTCAGAATGCGATGGTGGATGGTGAACAGCGCGAGCTCCAGCCGGTCCGAAACGCCGATCTTGTCATACACGTTGCGCAGATAATTCTTGATGACCTGCTCGGTCGTCCCCAGCTGCGTGGCGATCTCTTTATTTTTATATCCCTGAACGATCAAGGCCACAATGCGCAGTTCTTTCGCGGTTAGCCGATCGCGCACGCGCAGGCCGACCATATCATTTTCGGTGAGTTCGCTGGGCACGGCGACGTCCTGCACCCAGGTTTCGCCGCGCGCGACTTTGCGCACGCAGTCAACCAGCGCCGCGCTGGTTACGTTGCGATAAACCACGCCGTGCGCGCCGTTCGACATGTGGCGCTGCGCGCTCTCGCCGGTATCGGCCAGAACAATCACGCGCGTCTTCGCCTTGTTGGCCGCCAGCACGATCGCGGCAAAGTCATTATGGAACCCAGCCGCCGCTACCAGCACCGCGGCCCGGAACTTGTCGAGTGCCATGAACATCTGTTCAGGCGTCTGAGCCTGAGCCACAATGCGCATCTCATCTTCCACCGCGAGCACTTTGGCGATGCCCGCCCGGAAGATTGCCTGGTTATCGGCCAGAATCAGTTTGAGCATGTTGTCAACGCTCCCAGAAAATCCGCTGCAAAAGGGTTAAGAGTTCCTCACGAACTCGTATGAATCGATCACGCAGGCCACGCCCCGGCCTTCTCCGCCTTCGCCGGTCGCGTCGGCGCGCACCACCCGCCCCTTGCACTGGATGGTCACATTTTCCTGACCGCCCGTCATCTCCGGGGGCAGCGTGATTTCAAATTCCACGGGCGATCCGATCTCCATCGAGGAATCGGCGCGGATGTAAACTCCCGCCGCGCTCAGATTCCCGGTTATTCCCTTGGCGTCTCCGCCAGTTTCGCCCTTATGTATCTTGATCGGCAATTCCAGCGGGAACCGTTTTCCGGTCCGTGCTTCTTCGCCCACGGTACCTCCTCTAGGCTGGCCTGTTGTCTGTTGCTCGTCTGCGAATCGGGCCAACGTCGTCAAATCAAGCTCCTGGCGGGGCGCAGGCCCGCTTTTTGTGCTCAGGGGCGGTTATATCACGAAAGGCACCCGCGTAAAAGCCTGATAACCCATTCGTTAACGGTAGCAACTAGGTTCCCCCCTGGCGGGAAAGCCCTTTCCGGAGGGCCCTTGAGCGGCTTGACGGACCTTTACAGCGAGTCCGAAACTCGCGTGATAGTGTTTTAATAGGCGTCCTAATACTACGTTTCTCGATCTAACGTGCAGGAGCGGTATTCGCATGGCGAAATCATTCGAGGCTCGGAAGGCCACAGACCTTGCTCTGCGCAGTCCCGTTTTCCGGATCGTAGTTCCCCTGTTTCTCTGCGCAACGTTGCTTGGCGCCGCCCGGCCGGGCGCATGGGCACAAATCTCCCAAAAGCCCGCGGCGCAGGAGCCCGCGCAGAAAAAAGCCAGCCCCGCTGCCGCCGAGGCTAAATCCGCTGAGCCTCCCGGAGTTCTAGTCCAGCTCAACAGCGCGCTGGAAAGTCTGGCTGCGCGGGTTTCGCCTGCGGTGGTGCAGATTCTCGTGACCGGATACGGGCCGCTCCACGAGCGCGAGGACGACCGGTCCCAGACTGCTCTTATTGTCCGCCAGCACGCGGTCGGCTCGGGAGTAATCGTTGACTCGACTGGCTACATCATGACCAACGCACACGTGGTCGAAGGCGCACAACGCATCCGCGTCGCCCTGCCGCTGCCCATGGGCGACTCCACTGGCCAGGTGCCGGTCGGGAAGCGCCGCATCCTGGAAGCTCGCCTCGTCGGCCAGCATAAGGAAACTGATCTTGCTCTCCTAAAAATAGACGAGACCGATCTGCCCACGCTTCCCCTCGTCAGCCCGCAGCGGCCCCGCGTCGGGCAACTCGTGTTCGCCATCGGCAGCCCAGAAGGTCTGCAGAATTCGGTGACCATGGGCGTGGTGAGTGCGCTCGCCCGCCAGCCCGATCCCAGCAAGGCGCTCACTTACCTGCAGACCGACGCTCCCATCAATCCCGGCAACAGCGGAGGGCCGCTGGTGGATATGAACGGCGTCGTGCTGGGGATCAACACCTTCATCCTCTCGCAAGGCGGAGGCAGCGAGGGCTTGGGCTTCGCCATTCCGGCGCGTGTGGTCGATTTCGTTTACCAAAGCCTGCGCAAATATGGACACGTTCATCACGTCGAGATTGGCGCCGGGGCGCAGGAGATTACTCCTACCCTGGCGGAAGGTCTGCATCTCTCGCAGCACTGGGGCGTCGTAGTGGACGACGTGAAACCCGGCGGCCCCGCTGCTGCCGCTGGGCTCAAGATTCAGGACATCATCCTCACCGCCGACGACCGTCGCATTGAAACCTTGCCCTCGCTTTCCTCCGCCCTTTACCTGCACCGTCTCGATCAGGTCGTCAAGCTGGAGGTCCTGCGCGGCACCGAAAAGAAAACTCTCTACGTCCCGGCGATCGAGCAGCATGATCACATGGACGAGCTTCTCGACGCGGTCAATCCCGATAACAGCCTGATTCCACGCCTCGGGGTTCTGGCCATCGATCTCACTCCCGACCTGAGCTCCCGCCTGGGCGATCTGCGAATTCCGTCAGGAGTCGTGGTGGTAGGCCGTGCCGCCGACCTGATCATGCCAGACACCGGCTTACAGGCGGGCGACATCATCCACCAGCTCAACATCACATCCATCGATTCCATGGATACGCTCCGCGCTGCGGTGGGCGCGCTGAAGAGCGGCGATGCCGTCGTGCTGCAGGTCGAGCGCGATGGCGGCCTGCAATGGGTGAGCTTCGAGTTGGAGTAAGCAAAACATGAAAATCGTCGCTATGCAGGAAGCGAAAAACACACTCTCGCGGCTCACTGAAAAGGCAGCAGATTCATCTAAGGCTGCTTAGTGCAGAGGTTAGCGTCCCGATCCCGCGCCGATTGCCGAAGCCTTTTGCTTGACCGCGTTCTCGATGGC
>JBELAE010000269.1:0-7173 GCA_049509155.1 Candidatus Sulfotelmatobacter sp. | reverse complement strand
CGACAACGTGATTACCGACTTCGGTTCGTTGCCGGGAGCGCAGGTGTGCGGGATCTTTGTGCTGAACGGGGAGCAGGTGGAGATTTCGCGCAACCAGATTATCGAGACGCGGGACTGGGTGACACTGAATACCCAGGCTCCGCTGGCGAACGGAGGGCTGCAGGCGGGGATCTCGATTGCGATGGTGTCACCGCCGGCGCTGAACCAAATCACGTCGCCGGTGTGGTCAGGGACGAGCACGCAAGGTGCGACCACTGCGGGCGGGCCACCAATCTATCAGCCGGGGCTGCCGGCGCTGCGGGTGGAGCAGAACGTGGTGCGGATTCCGCTGGGTTACTCGCTGGCGGTACTGGGATACGGGCCGTTCAGTATTACGGGGAACCACTTTACGACGGGCGGAACTGTGCCGTGGGCGGGTGGGACGCCGCCGATCGCCCTGAATATCTTTGTGCTGAACCTGGGACTGACGGTCGAGTTTGACCAGGTGACATCGTTCTCCAGCCTGTGGACCACATCCAACGGAGCAATCACTCCGCCTGCGCTTTCTGCCGTGGATGCGGCGCTCACGAACTCGACCAGCGGGGCGATTCTGTTTGCGCATAACCTGTGCCAAGTGGAGACGCGCGGCAGCGGCGCGGGGGCGCCGTTCTCGAGCTTTATTGCCACACTGGACCATCTGAACTACTCGAACAACCTCTCGTGGATCGACGGCGCAGGCGCCACCGTTCCGCTGCCGGGACAGGAGACGAGTGTGTCGCTGGCGGCGCTGTCGGATGCGCTGCTGTTCGCCATGTCGGTGCAGGTGGTGGCCAACCGGTTCCAGGAGCCGGGGTGTGTGCTGGTGTCGGGCGTGACGGGGGGATTGCTGAATGTGACGACAGACAATATCTCCACGTTGTGCCTGCTCACGTTCGGTTGGCGAACCGCCGTGGCGAATAACATCAGCTTTTTTCCCGCGGAGGCTTGCAAGGAAAAGCGGGGCCGTTTGCTGAAGGAGGTTTATTACGGCACGACTGCTTCCGCAGCGACGCTGCAGGCGCAGATGGCGGCCGCGGGTGCGGCACCCGCGACTCCTGCGGCGCCGACAGACCCGTCCGCAACCGCGACGGATACGTTCCAGACGGTTCCGAACGCGATGGTGCAGGCTGACAGCACCAGTGCCAGCGGGCTGCAACTGCTGACGCAGATGCACCAGGCCCGGCTGGCGCAGGCGACGCGGATCGCGGCGACGATCACGAAACAGGCGGGGGCAAACTCGGCGCAGGCGAAGGCGGCGCAGGCAGCGGTAAGTTCCTCGCAGGCGACGGTGGCGCAGGTAGCGATGCTGAAGCAGCGAGTCACGGCTCAGGCCCCGGTTGTGCCGGCAACCGGATGGGCGATCTACGGGGCGGTGTACAACTCAAGCAAAGCACCGGTGCAAGGGTACAGCGTCTACCTTGTCGACTCCACCAACACTTACCAGAGCACCTACGGGATCGCCTATACGCAGGCCGACGGCAGTTACCAGTTCGTGTACGCGGGACCGCCGGTGGGACAGACTGCGCCGGCGGCGACAACGCTGTATCTGCAGGTGGGGAACGCCAGCGGCGACCCGATCTACAGCAGCAAGACGGCGTTTGCTCCCACCACGGGCCTGGCCAGTTACCAGGCACTCACGTTGCCGGTGGGCGAGAAGCCGCTGGGCGTGCTGCCGACGGTGCTGCGCAGCGTAACGCTGCCGACGGCGAAAAAGAACATCGCGCCGGCGGGCAAGAAGCCAGCGGATAGCAAAGGGTAGAAGCATAGCGGCATTTCCCCTTCGCAGGGTTTAGCAAAGGGGAAATGCCGTAAGTTCTGATTCCGACGTCCTTTGGGACTTGCCAGAAGGGACGCAGCTTTTGAACTCCATTTCAGTTGCTAACTAATAGCGATCGGATTGATGGTCCAGGATGGAGTGATTGGCGACCCGCTAAGCCGCGCTGTGTGTTTTATATTTCTTGGCCATCCGGCCAAAGGCGCGACGATCCTGCCCCGCATCCCGGGCGGCATGCGTGATGTTACCGTTGTGCTTCTGCAGAAGTTCCTGCACATACTGCCGCTCGAATGCCGCGATGGCGTTTGACCGGGCACTGCGGAAATTGAGCGCGGCCGGTTCGCCCTCGTAGGAACCGCTGTTGGAAAGGACGATATGCGAGGGCAGGATCTGCGACCCAGGCGAGCGGACGATCGCCCGTTGTATTACGTTGAGTAATTCGCGGACATTACCAGGCCAGTCGTGCCCTGCCAACCTCCGCAGTGCTGCCCGTGATAGCGACTTGCAAGCGGTTGCATCCGAGTCCGCCAGCTTCTCGAGAAAATGCCGGGAGAGCGGTTCTATGTCCCCCCGCCTTTCCCGCAAGGGCGGCAAAAACAAGCAAAGAACATTCAGCCGAAAATAGAGGTCGCTGCGAAATTCTCGGTCTCGCACGCATTGCTCCAGCGCGCGGTTGGTGGCGGCGATGATGCGTACATTGGCTCGGCAGAATTGCTCGCCTCCCACTGGCCGGTAAGTGTTCTCCTGGACGAAACGCAGGAACTTGGCCTGAGTGGGTAAAGACAGGGTGTCAATTTCATCCAGAAAAAGAGTTCCCCCGTCGGCCAGGGAAACCAAGCCTTTGTGATCGCGATGCGCATCGGTAAAAGCGCCGCGGGCATGGCCAAAGAGTTCGCTCTCTGCCAGATGCTCGGGAATCGCTCCGCAATCAACGGGGATGAAAGGGCCTTGCCGCCTGCGGCTCAGCAGATGGATGGAGCGGGCGCACACTTCCTTGCCGGTTCCTGTCTCTCCGCTGATCAGCACCGGCGCGTCACTTGGACCCATGCGAGCGATGTGTGCCAGGACTTCAACAAAGGCAGGAGTCGAGCCAATCACTTGCGCCAGCCCCAGTTCCGCGGTGAGCACTCTGTGCGCTGCCACTTTCTCGTGCCGGGAGTCACCGATCAGGCGCTTCACGCGCTCGCGCAATTCCTGTTCGCGAATGGGCCACAACATGAAATCGTCCGCCGCATCCGAGGCCGTGCGCAGCAATTCTTCGCTGGACTCACCGGGAACTACAGCCAAGGTTGGAATTCGCCCCTGTTTATGCACTAGAGAGCGGAAGAACCTGATCGCCTCCATCGTCTCGGGAACGGCAACAGCCAATAGCAGTTCGGAATCGAACCGGCTCAGTTGCGCGGCGGAAAAAGAAGTCCAGTTGCTGCACCGGCAGCGATAGCCATCCTCGGGCCTGAGCATGCGGCGCAAGCTCAACTGCGATGCCATGGTAGTTGGTTCGACGAGACATAATTCCTGGGGCATAAGTACACCTGTCCCCAAACGCCGTCCGCGAGCGATTGGGCCTCAACTACCTAGTTACGGTTGTTAGTTCCCTGGGGAAGTTGCGATTGAAAATCTGGTCTGGTTCGCCTTGCCTCGTGTGTAGCCGACTGCGGCACCAGAATCGCCATGATTCTGTTCCTCCGAGACTTCGATTCGCTGCTTTTCTTGTTTTTGTCCGGAAATCGTAACAAAGTGGGTGGGCTCTCCGCGGCTTCACCCGACCACTAACCCGGTAGTCAGAGCTACTGTCTCTGATTATCACGAATTCTGGTAAGTCTCCGCGAGCAACGCTTCATGCACGGGCACCTGGTTTGTGCGGCACATCGGTCCGGCGTGGCAGTTGCTCCCATAACGCGCGCGCCGAGAGGATGACGGAGAAGAGCGCGGTCACGCCGAGTGCGAAGAGTGTCCAGATAAAGAAGAAGGCTCCGCTGGACTTGGCGATCGCTCCGCCGACTCCCGCACCCTTCATGTGGATGACGGGGACGACCAACCCAAGGAGCGACCCGAGGAGGATGATGACGTACCCCGATCGCGTTTCGGCTAGCACCAGCGTTCCGTACAGCCAGACGACCAGGATTGGCACCGGAATAAGGTCGAAAAGCGTCCCTGGCTCCATCCCGCGGACGATGTCATCCGTCAGGTGAAATGTCATGAGGAGGATCGAGAGGCCAGACGCAATGACTAACAGGATGTTGGGTTTCATTGGACGTTCTCCTTGTTAGATTGGAGTGCCATGGTCTTGTATTGCGCGTCCCGGGTTCCCGACGACGCGCTCCGAACTGCCGGCCGCTTCACCCTCTGACCAAGTCCACGCCTGCCAGATGATGATCGAGGTGCACACAGTTTCGATCGTCGCGAAGAACAAGTACTCAGGAAGAGCGGGCGTCCGGGCGCCGAAAAAAGGCGGAACGTAGGTCAGGCCGCCGTTTATAAGAGTCAAAATTGTGCCCGCGATGATATTCGCAAGCCGGTTCGCTCTAAACGGAAGTAGTCGACACGCCACAATCATGGCGATCGGTATTTCCATCAGGACCGCTGAACCCGCCAGAGCCCATGGTGGGAGGTGGGGATGTGCGGCGTCGGGTACATTTAGCGAGCCAATAATATCCCACAAGGCAAGCACGTCTGCATACAGGTAGTTCAATAACGCGAAGATCCACAATAGAGACAGCCGCTCCTTTGTGTCATGCATGTAAGCCTCCTATGGAAGAGCAATGCAGGATGTGAGTTGCGCTCCTGCGCTTTGTACTGTGCAATCGAGCACTTTGGGAATACGGGCGAGAACATCAAAAGGATGCAAAGTACGAGGGAATATCCGAAAATTTGTGCACCAATCTAGCAACTGCATCTCTTGCGTCTTTTTTGGGCACTCATCCGTATTACGAGTATGGTGGGGGCGACCGCACTATCGCTGGAGGGGCTTGTGGCAGTGGATGCGGATGTGGTCCGGCTGCGCCGAGGCGATCTGAACGCTCTCTCGGAACTGATTACCCGGTACCAGAATCGGCTGTATCGGTACCTGCTGCGCCTCGTGCGGCAGCCCGCCGAGGCCGAAGACCTGTTCCAGCAAACCTGGTTGAAAGTGGTCGAGAAGATTCGTTCTTTTGATGCAAGCCGCAATTTCGACGCCTGGCTGTTTACGCTGGCGCGCAACCTGGCGATCGATCATTTGCGCCGGATTCGTCCGCAGAGCCTGGACGAGCCGCTCGCCAACAGCTGGCATAGCGAAACCGTGGCGGACCGGATTCCGTGTAAAGACGACACGCCGCTCGATCACGCGCTGGCGGCCGAGCGCCGAACGGAGATGAGCGAAGCAATGGCGGAGCTGCCGATGATGTATCGCGAAGTTCTTACACTGCGGTTCGAGGATGAGATGAAGATTGAGGAAATCGCGCAGGTTACAGCGGTTCCGGTATCAACGGCGAAGTCGCGGCTGCGGCGTTCGCTGGAACAATTGCGTTACGCGCTTGAAGCGCGGCATCCCGGAGGTACATGGCAATGAGCGAGCACGACAAGATTCGAGAACTGCTGGCACTGGCCGCAGCCGATGCGCTGACGAGCGCGGAAGAAAGGCAGGTTGCGGAGCACGTGCGGTCTTGCATCGCCTGCTCGAACGAATTGGAGGCTTGGCGGCCGATTGCGAGCGAACTCCGCCGATTGCCGACGCCGCAGCCTTCTCCGTGGCTGGTGCAGGCCACGCTGGCGCGTGCGGGGGCGAAGCTCACCGAACAGGCCGAGCGCGACTGGAACCGCCACGTAATGATTGTTGTCGTGGCTTTTGCGTGGCTGCTGACGATTGCGAGTTGGCCGGTTTTCCACTTTGTGACCGGACGTTTCGGGAGCTGGCTCGAGCCGCAGTTCAGCCATACGCAGTTCGGCCAAACACTGTTGGGCCGAACATGGTTCAGCAATACATGGATCAGTTTTACCGCGTTCACCGCGCTAGGGTGGCTCGCGGGTGGGGTAGCCGCAGTGATGCTGACAATCCGGCAGCGCGGCGAAAGGAGGCTGGCATGAGCCGCTTCACAAAGGAATTGCGCGTGATTCCAAAAGCAGCGTGGATCGTTGCATGCTTCATCAATTTGTGCTGCCTGCTGCCGATGTTCCTCTTCGTGGCGCCAACGGATCCGGAAGTAGGCAAATGGCCGCACTGGGGACAAGCGCTGTGCTTGGGCGGGATGTTCCTGTTCATGGGGGCTTGGGTGGCGCTGATCGGATACGTCTACGGTGACGCGAAGCGGCGGCAGATGCGGTACGTAATGTGGACGCTGCTGGCGATCTTCGTTCCGAATGCGATTGGGATGATCTTGTACTTCATTCTCCGCGATCCTCTGCCGAAGCCGTGCCCCGGCTGCGGGCATATCGAAAAGGCAGGATTTCCATTCTGCCCGCGCTGCGGTGCTTTGCTGCAGCCAACGTGCTCGACCTGCAGTAAGGCCGTTGACCCGACGTGGGCGAATTGCGCGCATTGCGGACAGCGATTGCCCGAACCCGCGGCGCGCGCTACACAAGATCGTGCTCTGGCGACCTGACGCCATGCGGTTTCGTGCGATTAGCGCTGGGGCGGGATTAGTTGTTTTCGGTTCCTACGTTTCTTCTACGTTAGCGATTGATATCTGACGAAATTCAGGAGATCAGTTGCAGATTCAGCCCTTGTCGCCAAAGACTTCGGCGGTGAAGGCTTCGATCCGTGCGCCTTTTTGCCATGCGTCAAGCGGCAGGCCGGCTTTGCGGCAGGTTTGTTCGAGGAACGTGGTGCAGTCCCAGTGGTGCTCGACCGGCACTTGAGGCAGCAGCAGGCCGCGACGTCCGGCGATGCTGATGATCAGGCCGTGGCGGCCGATTTCGACGGCGTCGGGAGAAATCGGCTGCGGCCGCGACAGGATGCTGAGTTCAATTTCCAGATCGCGCGCTTCGGGCAGGGTTACGCGGGCGAAGCGCCGGTCTTCGAAAGCCGCGGCGCGCGCGGTGTCGGCAACGGCGCGATAGACGGGGCTTACGGGAAGAACATAGCCGATGCATCCCCGCAACTGGCCGCGCAAGTATAGAGTCGTAAATGCTCCCCGCGGTTCTGCCAGATGAGCCGTCGGCGGATCAAGCGGGATCTCGCGATGCTCGAGCGCGGAGAGAATGGAATCGTGCGCCAGGCGAAGCAGCAGCGAGCGCTCGGCGTTGGAGAATTGTTGCGTGGAGAATTGTTCTTCCGAGGGCTGTCCCTGCGAAGCCTGACTCTCCGAGGACTGGCCCGGTGAGAGTTCGCCGGACTCCGCGGCAACGGGACTAGGTCGAGGCAGCGACATCGCGGTCCGCCTGCGGCGGGGGTACGGGCTTTC
>JBELAE010000268.1:0-7174 GCA_049509155.1 Candidatus Sulfotelmatobacter sp. | reverse complement strand
AGAAAGGCGCAGCCAAATCCCAGGCTATTTCTGGAAGCCATGCCCACTCCCGATTGCGGCGCGATGTCTTCGAAACTCTTGCCGCCCATGCGGTAGAGGCCGATCATTTCGTTGTCGAAGTTGGTGATCGCGACCCCAGGCAGGCCTGAATTATCGAAATCAGCGACGTCGACACCCATGCCCGCGCGGGCCTTGCCTTCGCTGCTGAAGGCCAGTCCAGCTTCCACCGCGGCATCTTTGAATGTACCGTTGTGCTGGTTGCGATAGAGCTTGTTGGGCTGAGTGTCATTGGCTACGAGCAGATCGGGCCAGAAGTCGCCTTTGCCTTCGTCGCCTTCGAATAAGGCAACTCCGAGCGACTTGGAACTGCTGTCGAAGATTCCGCTGGCCGCGGTGACATCTTCGAACGTGCCGTCGCCGCGATTGTGAAAGAGCCAGCAGGTCGCTCCGCGATAGGCTTCCGGAGTGCAGTAGGACTTATGTTTCCCGTCAAGACTGCAGAACACGTCGTGCTCGGGCGACCACTTCACGTAGTTGCAAACGAAAAGATCGAGCAGACCGTCGCGATCGTAGTCGAACCACAGAGCGGACGTGCTGAAGCCCTCGCGCTTTCCCAGTCCGCTGGTGCTGGTCACATCGACAAACGTGCCTTTACCGGTGTTGCGGAATAGCCGGTTCTGTCCCACGCAGGTGATCAGAATGTCAGGGAAGCCGTCGTTGTTGTAATCGCCTACGGCCACACCCATGCCGTACATTTCGATATCGAGCCCGGCGCGCACCGTTACATCAGTGAAAGTGCCGTTGCCGTTGTTGTGATAGAGGCGCAGCGTGGAGCGGCGTTTCTTATGGCCCGGCCAGTCGGTGCCGTTGATCAACAGAATGTCCTGCCAGCCGTCGCGATCGTAGTCTAGAAAAGCGCATCCGGAGCCCAGAGTTTCAGGCAGGAATTTGCCGCCGAAAGCTCCGCTGTTGTGCTGGAACTGGATTCCTGCCGGGCCGGTTACGTCAGTGAAGCGAAATCCCGGAGACGCGAGGGCTCCCGTCTGCGGCTGGACCGTCAATGCCTGCAGACCAGGCAACTGCAATGACGATGCGGATGCCGAAGCCAGTCCTGCCAGTCCCCATAGGAAAGACCTGCGATTCACGGAACAGTTCACGGGACTTTTCAAGGAACGCTCACCAGCCCGGCGCGAATCGCATATACGACCAGTTCCGCAGTCTTATGAATTCCCAGGGAATTCATAATGTTCGCGCGGTGAACGGCAATGGTGTTGGCGCTGAGATCGAGCACGGCCGCGATCTCTTTATTCGATTTGCCGTCGACGATCATCTGCAACACTTCCAGTTCCCGCTGCGTAAGAGCCGAATTGCGCTCACCCTTCAGCACGGGCTGCTGCTCGACCTGTGGATCGAACACCGTTTCTCCAGCGGCAACCTTGCGGATGGCGGCTCCGAGTTCAAGGTCCATTGCGTTCTTGAGAACATAGCCCTTGGCCCCGGCTTCAATGGCCTGTCGCACCCACGTGCTCTCGGTGTGCATGCTGAGCATCAATACCGCGATGTGCGGAGAATCCTTGATGATCTGCCGTGTGGCCTCGAGGCCGTTCATGCCGGGCAGAGCGCAATCCATTACCACAACCTGCGGATGCAGTTCTTTCGCCAGCTTGACGGAATCCTCTCCGTTGCCCGCTTCACCAACCACTTCCATATCGGATTCATCTTCGAGCATGCGGCGGAAACCGCGCCGCACCAGACTGTGATCATCCACCAGCAATACTGTGATCTTCTTTACCATAAGATTCTGCTTTCTCCCTGGGAACGGACAGATGCACCCGGGTTCCACCTTCTGGTGGGCGTGAAAAAATAATTTGCCCGCCCATCAATTCAGAGCGCTCGCGCATGGCTACCAACCCAATGCCGCGCTTGTTCGGCCGCTCCGCGAACCCGACTCCATGATCTTCCACTTCCAACTCTAGCGCATCGGCCAGGAAGCGCAAACGCACCCAAGCCGCCCTGGCGCCCGAGTGTCGCGCCACATTGTTGAGGGCTTCCTGCACGATGCGGTAGACATGCACACCGGCGCCGCCATCCACGGGGAACGGCACACCCACCTTCTCATAGGATATGGCAATTCCCGTTTGTCTTTCTATAGTGGGGATGTACCAGTCAAGCGTGCTCTCGAGTCCAGCTTCGTCGAGCATCACAGGATGCAGCGCCTGCGAGAGACTGCGGACGCTCTCTAACGTGGTCTGCACCGTCTGCAGCACTTCCTGCAGGTCCGCCCGCAGCGACGAGCCTTCGGGCGCGTGCGTCCCGGCGCGGCGCAGCATGGACCCAACGGCGGTGAGAATCTGGCCAAACTCATCGTGCAGTTCGCGTGAAATGTAGCGTAGCGTGGATTCCTGAGTGGCGATCAGCTTCTGCGCGAGTTCGCTGCGCCGTTCGGAAACTTCGGCTAGACGTGCGAACAGCCGCCGGTTCCAGCGGATGACCGAAAGACCGCTGAGCAGGATGGCAAAGAGAGTGGCCGCGAGAAACACGTAGACCTGCCTCTGCACCCGGTCATAGATCTGCACGATGCGCTGGCCGGCCTGCTCTTCATTCTCGCTGTTTTGCACCAGCAAACGGGCCACGGCGGTGCTCAACGCCGCTTGCCGTTCCTGCAGCGAAAGCTGGATCTGCTCGCGCGCCTCTTTTTCTTTGCCGTCATGCGCCAGGGTGAACACCCGGTCGACGGCGTCCCAGAATTGGTTGAAGTTCCCCGCGAGAAACGCGCTTTGTTCGGGCGTTCGGGTGGTTGCGGCGAATCCCGCCTCCAGGCGCATGGCGTCGTCCAGATCGGTTCGAATGCGCTGGAACTGCGCCGACCATGCGGTCAGAGGATAAGGCTCATCGCTGCTGACCATGTCGCGCATGGCCACGGCCAGCAGGTTGAGATCGTTCTGAATTCGCAGCAACTGCAGGGAATCCTTGCGGTTGCGGTCGACGAGTCCGGCCTGCAGTTGGCGCAACCCGTTCACCTGCCAGGTGAGGTAAACCGAATACGCCACTACCGCAGACAGCGTAATGAACAAGCCCAGCAACAGGCCCAGAGTCGGTGAACGGTCCGGCGAAGTCGGGCGCGACACGCCCCGAGCATACAACGTCGGCAGGGCGCCTGTCACAGGTCACGCTCAACCGGCGGATGTCCCGCGTCCTGCTCGAAGATGTGTGACAATGCAGTAATAATGAAGCCAAGCCGGCCCCAACGGAGTCAAACAGTAGATTGAGTCCTCCAGCCAAAGAAGTCGCGAAGCCACCGAAGATCGAGCGACTGAAGGCCATTTGGCCGGAAGTCTGGAAGTTGATGCGTCCGCGCCGCGGACTGCTGGCGCTGGGTTTTGTGCTGATGGTGATCAATAAGGTCGCTGGCTTCGTGCTGCCGTATTCCTCGAAATACCTCATTGATAATGTGGTGAATAAGAATCAGACCGGATTATTGCGGCCTCTGGTTTTGTCGGTTTTGTTCGCGACGCTGGTGCAGGGCGTGACTTCTTTTTCGCTGACACAGTTGCTGTCGAAAGCCGCCCAGCGCCTGATTGCCGACCTTCGGGAACAAGTGCAGGCACACATCTCGCGGTTGCCTGTGGCGTTTTACGATGCCAACAAAGCCGGCGCCCTGGTATCGCGCATCATGAGCGACGTGGAAGGTGTTCGCAATCTTCTGGGAACGGGCCTGGTGGATTTCGCCGGCGGACTTGTGGCTGCCAGCATTGCGCTTGTGTTGTTGATTCGCATCAGCGCGCCACTCACGCTGATTGCCGTCGGCTCTCTGGGATGTTTCGCGTTCGCCTTGAACAAGGCCTTTGCGACGATTCGGCCGATTTTTCGTGAGCGTGGCAAGATCAACGCCGAGGTTACAGGTCGCCTCACGGAATCACTGGGCGGCGTGCGGGTCATCAAGGGATATCACGCGGAAGAGCGCGAGGAGAAGATTTTTGCCGTGGGAGTGCGCCGCTTGCTCGATAACGTCATGCGCACTTTGACGGCGACGTCGCTTATGGGGCTTTCGGCCAGCGTTCTGCTCGGAGTGGTCGGAGCCGCCACGATGTATGTCGGCGGCCGACAGATGACGGCCCACACTCTGACGGCGGGCAGTTATTTTTCCTATAACTTTCTACTCGTGTTTCTGATTGCCCCCGTCATGCAAGTGGTGTCGATCGGCACGCAACTCACCGAAGCGCTGGCGGGCTTGGAACGCACCCAGGAGATCATGCAGGAGCATCCGGAGGATCAGGACCCGAAGCGAACGGTGCAGCTTCGCGACATTGTGGGCACAGTTGAGTTTGAGAATGTGACATTCAGCTACGACGGAACCCACGACGTGCTGCGCGACATTTCATTCCGCTCGGAGCCGGGAACAGTGACCGCGCTCGTCGGCTCGTCAGGATCGGGGAAGTCGACGACGATCGGCTTGATTTCGGCTTTCTATGTGCCTTCGAAAGGCACGATCCGGGTGGATGGAGTGGACTTAAGCACGGTTCGGCTTGATTCCTACCGCACGCGCCTGGGAGTTGTATTGCAGGAATCATTTTTGTTCGATGGAACGATTCGCGAGAACGTCGCCTTCTCGCGGCCGGATGCCAGCGAAGAAGATCTGATGCGTGCGTGCCGGATCGCTCGCGTCGACGAGTTCGCTGATTCGTTCGCCGACAGGTACGCCACGGTAGTGGGTGAGCGCGGCGTGAAGCTGTCGGGCGGCCAGCGGCAGCGGATCTCGATTGCGCGCGCCATTCTGGCCGAGCCGCGCATCCTGATTCTGGATGAGGCAACTTCCAGCCTCGACTCGGAATCGGAACAGATGATCCAGCAGGGACTCTCTTATCTAATGCAGGGACGCACAACGTTCGTGATTGCGCACCGGCTCTCGACCATTCGCCGGGCCGACCAGATTATGGTGATGGAACAAGGGCAGATCGTGGAGCGGGGCACGCATGCACAGCTCTATGCCGCGCGCGGCCGTTACTACGACCTGTACACGCGGCAACACGGAGTCGAAGAGAATTTATTCCTGGCCCCGGGCGAGGGAGATGCGGTTGCCGTGAACGGCAACGGCAGGGACGCTAAGAGCGGCGACGTGAAAGCGGGCGACGCCTTGCGCGTGCTGCGAGGAGAGATGCGCTAGCGCCTATGACGACAGCCCCCGCAGTGTCTTCGGTGAGCAGTACTCAAGCGGTCCAGGTTGAGAATCTTTGCCGGCATTACCGCATGGGCGAAACTCTGATCCGCGCGGTCGATGGCGTCTCACTCGAGATTCGCGCCGGAGAGTTTGTTGCGCTCCTCGGGAGTTCCGGGTCCGGCAAATCTTCGGTGCTGAATCTGATTGCAGGGCTCGATCGTCCAACGTCGGGAAGCGTCATCGTGCAGGATCGTGATCTGGCAAAACTCTCGCGCGAAGAACTGGCCAAGTACAGGCTGCATGTGGTCGGGATGGTCTTTCAGTCGTTCAATTTGATCGCCAGCATGACGCTCGCGGAAAACGTGGAACTGCCGCTGCGTTTTGCCGAGGTTGATCGCCGTCAGCGCGTGAAGTTGGCGCGCGAGGCTTTGGAGCGAGTGGGACTGCGAGCGCGCATGGATCACCGTCCCAGCGAGCTTTCCGGCGGAGAACAGCAGCGGGCGGCGCTGGCCCGCGCCCTGATTAATCGTCCGCAGCTTCTGCTGGCCGACGAGCCCACCGGAAATCTCGACAGCCACACCGGAACTGAAATCATGGAAATGGTTCGCCAGTTCAACCGCGAGTTGGGAATGACGGTCGTGATGGTGACTCACGAGAGGGCTCTGGCCGAGCGCTACGCGCAGCGCATGATCTTCCTGGCCGACGGAAAGCTGATCGACGACCGGACAAGCAACGATCGGACAAGCAACGACCGGGCCAGCGATCAAAAGAACGCGGATGCTGCCGATTCGGGCAAACCGGGAGGACAGCCGTGAAGATTCCAGACCTGACCGAACTCGCACTGCGGAATCTGCGCGAGTCGTTGCTGCGAAATTCCTTGACCACGGTCGGCATCTCGGTCGGTGTAGCGTCACTGGTAGCCATGCTCTCGCTGGGCATCGGCCTGCAGCAGCTATTCTCGCGACGCCTGGCGAAATCGGGGTTGTTTGACACGGTCCTGGTCACTTCCCACCGGGATATGCGCACCATGGGGCGCGAGCGCGACGACGACCGCGGCGCGGCCAACCCGGGGGAAAGCCGCGTCCTCGATGAAGCGGCGCGAATCGAACTCGAACACCTGCCGAACGTACTCGAGGTTTATCCTGACATTCGCTTCAGCGCGGAACTGCGTTATGACGATAAGCCGCATCTCTCGATGATCTCTGCCCTGCCCGAATCCGCGAAGTCGAACGACGCTTTTGATGGCATGCAGGGCAATTTTTTTTCCTCCGATACGGCGCCGGAGGTGATCGTTCAAAAGGTATTCGCCGAGGAGTTGTTGGGCAAGACTCCCGCTCGCGGAGGGGAAGAGCCAAATGTGGCCGACCTCGCAAAACCTTTGCTGGGCAAGGAATTGACGATTCATTACGCGCAACGCGCGGTCAGCCCCACCCTGCCTTCGCCGCCCAGTGCCGACGCGGCGAATTCTGATTCCAATTCTAATGACAGCTCCCTCGCCGGGGCCGCGTACTCCGTCGTTTCCCGTGAGCAGAAGGTCAAGATTGTCGGCGTTGCCGATCTGGACCCCGAGAGCATGCGCGGCCCAACGCGCGCGCGTGTGTTTCTGCCCTTGAAGCTGGCCGAAAGCCTGCACGTCATGCAGCTCACCGACCTGCGCGAGATTTCGCGTGCGGCCAGCGATCAGCCGGTCTATACCTCGGTCAGCGTGCGGGTGAAGAATCCGGCACAAATTCAGACCTTGGAAGACGCGATCAAGAAAATGGGGTTCGGCACGTTTTCGATTCTCGACGCGAGCCGTGGTCTGCAGCAAGTCTTCCGAGTACTGTATGCATTCCTCGGAATCTTCGGCAGCCTGGCGCTGATCGTTTCTTCTATCGGCATCGTGAATACACTCGTGATGGCAATTCTTGAGCGGCGACGCGAGATCGGCATCATGAAGGCCATCGGCGCCAGCGATGGCGATGTGCAGAAACTCTTCTTCGCCGAGGCCGGCGCCATGGGAATTCTCGGAGGCGT
>JBELAE010000267.1:0-7197 GCA_049509155.1 Candidatus Sulfotelmatobacter sp. | reverse complement strand
ACCGACGCCGCCACCGACACAATCATCTGCTTCGGCGTGATATGACTGCTGATCTCGCGCACTACGTCTTCAACCACCTGGGGCTTTACTCCAATCACAATAATGTCGGCGCCTTTGGCGGCTTCCACGTTGTTGGTTCCGACTCTCACTTTCAGCTTCTCGGCCAGCGCCTTGGCACGCTCCTCGTGCGCCACCGTGGCGCAGGTTGACTTCGCCGAGAGCATGCCGCTCTTCAGCAGCGCCTGCAGAATAATGCCGCCCATCTTGCCTGCACCCAGAAACGCCACTTTCTTCCCCGCCAGATCATTTCCCATAAGTTTCCTCAAAGCGTGAAGCCGCTAATCTTAGCCACAGAGGACACAGAGAAGCACAGAGGAACTTCTTTTAGGTTTTTGCTTCCTCTGTGCACCTCTGTGTCCTCTGTGGTTAAGGATTTATCTCGCCAAGCTAGCGCGCTGCCGCTCCATGAAATTCCAGGCAGTCGTCACCACGTCGCGCAGTCCGTGCTTCGCTTTCCATTGCAGCACCGCCTGCGCTTTCGCCGGATACGCCACCAGCGCCGGAGGATCTCCTGGGCGTCGCGGCACCATCTTATGTGGCACGCGTTTGCCGGTCACTTCCTCGACCGCAGTAATCACTTCCTGCACCGAGGCTCCGGTTCCCGTTCCGACGTTGACGGCCAGACTTTCCTTCCCCGCCGCAAGATGATCCAGCGCCTTCAAATGCGCGCTCGCCAGATCGTTCACGTGGATGTAGTCCCGCACGCAAGTTCCGTCCGGCGTCGGATAATCAGACCCAAACACTTGCAGCTCCGGACCATGCCCCCGCGGCCGCGCGCAGCGCCAGCGGAATCAAGTGCGTCTCCGGTTCGTGCAACTCGCCGATCTCTCCACTCTCGTCAGCGCCCCCCGCGTTGAAATAACGCAGGCTGGCATAGCGAAACCCGTAGGCCCGGTCATAGGCCTCCAGAGCCTGCTCAAAGAACAGTTTCGACACGCCATAAGGATTCACCGGCTGGCGCGGCGTGTTCTCTTCAATTGGAACTTTCGCCGGCTCGCCATACACGGCGCAGGTCGAAGAAAAAATGATTTTCTTCACTCCCGCGTCGAGCGCCGCGTTCAGCAGCGAAAGCCCGCCCTCGACATTGTTATGAAAATACTTCTTCGGATTGGTCACCGACTCGCCAACGTAAGCATGCGCCGCGAAGTGCATGATGGCATCCGCCCGCGGCAACACGCGCGCCAGCGCGGCCCCGTCGAGCATGTCGCCCTTGATCAGTTCAAACCCCGCGGCCAGGCGTTCATAGCCGGTGCTGAGATTGTCGAAAATGATCACTTCATGCCCCGCGCGTCTCAACGCACGAGCGGCATGACTTCCAATGTATCCCGCACCACCGATGACTAGAACGACCACGTCGTTCTCCTTTCCGTACACATCTTTCGCCGCGACTGCCTGAGGTTCACGGCTGGCGCAACGTCAAGCGCCAGCGTCCGCGGCGACTTCCAATGGCACCATTGTTGCCGGAGTCAATGCCAGAACCGGGAGGGGAGCAGAACAGTATTGTACACAGAATGGAATTATAAGGCCGTTTTGACGGGCCTTATCGACGAGCCTGTTAACATGTTTCTTCTGGGAGGTGGGGACATCATGACCGAACAGCTTGCCGACAAGAAATGCGTACCCTGCCGTGGAGGCGTTCCGCCGCTCAAGGGCAAGGAACTGGAGACGATTCACAACAATGTCCCCAAGTGGATGGTCTACGACGAACATCACCTTCACCGCGAGTTCAAGTTTCCCGATTTCAAGCAGGCTCTGGAGTTTGTCAACCGCGTGGGAGCGCTGGCCGAAGAGGAAGGACATCATCCCGATATTCTGCTGGCGTGGGGCAAGGCCGAAATCACGCTCTGGACCCACAAGATCGACGGCCTGACCGAAAGCGATTTCATCATGGCGGCGAAGATCGACAGGCTGAGCGGAGCTTAGGCTGAAATTATCAATCGGCCGCTCTGGCTGAGGCTGCTTCACACTCCTTGCGCAGTTCCTCGAAAAATCCTCTGGTGGCCTTCGTGATGGCGGGCGCCAGCGCGAAATCCAGAACGCGTGAAGCCGTGCCCACGAGCTGCATCACAACGTTCACCGCCGTCTGACTCGGCGAAACGGGCGTGAACGTGACGCGCGTCTCACAAGTGATTCCGAGGACGTGGCTGAGGTATGACACGCTTTCCATCGCCTTGAAATGCTGCACCACCTGATCGACCGAGGCCCGGATGGGACTCCGAGTCTCGATGCGCAGGCGGCTTCCTTCCTCCCACGGTTTCCCTTGCACCCAGCGAATCTCGCCGAACAGGTTGCGATTGCACCACCGTTCGGTGTCAACATAAATGGCAAAAACCGTTTCCAGGGGACAGTTCAGGACGATTTGAAAATCAAACGACTGCATATCGTCTGCAAGGGAAAGGGATGAGCAGGCACAAGTGCGATAACTCGGCGCGATCACGACCTGCGAAAGTGTAAGAGAAAACCGCGGGAACGGCAATCCTGATTAAAGGAAATCAGGATTAACGGGAATCATGAAGCCGCGCCGGCTCGGCCCGTCCGGCCGAGGCCCAGTGCCCACGCGAGGATTGCAGCCGGGACCAGCATGAGCAACCCCGTACCGGTGGCGACCGTCCGCACGGAGATTCCCGCATCCAGAAAAAGGCCTGCCAGGTACGCGGTGACGGCGAACGTCAGGCTGCCCAACCCAAGGTCTGCGGCAAACACGCGCCCGCGAAAGCGGTCTTCAGTATTCAACTGCAACAGAGTCGTCGAGAAAACCCAGACGGTCGAGCCACCCATGTGCGCCAGCATGGCACACGCCGCAGCCATCCACACGCTGCGGCTTGCACCGAGCACCCCGTAGCCGATCGCGATGGTGAGATAGCCAAAGAGGATTCCGAGGCGCAGACGTCGATCGCTGGCACCCGCCCACCGCGCCGAGATCAGCGGCCCGGCCAACGCTCCCAGACCGCGGCCTCCGAGCAGGATGCTCATTCCCAGCATGGCTCCGCCGGCAGCATCGATGCCGCGACCGTGCACAGCGAACTCACGCGCTCCCATCACCGTAAAGATGACCCAGCTTGGCCCCACCATGAGTTCCCCGGCTTTGGCAAATACCGCAGGCAACAAAGTCCGATGACTGCGGATGTAGCGAATCCCTTCCAGCACCGGCGAGAAATCGACCAGATCGCGCGGCCGGAGCGGAGCCGCAGCGTCGGCGTGGGGTTCGGCAAAACGCATTCCGCCGATCAGCACCGCCGAAGTGAGAAATGACAGCGCATTCAGAATGAAGACGGTGTCGCGTCCGAAGAAGGCAGCTACCACTCCGCCGACCGAAGCTCCAATCAGCAGGTTCACCGACCACGTCGCCGACGACAGAGTGTTGGCAACCAGAACTTCACTTTCCGCCGAGATGTTAGGAATCACCGAACTGCGCGCCGGCTCGAAGAACGCCGTCATCGTGGTTTCCGCCACCAGCAAGGGATAGACCAACCACACCATCGAGCGCGAACGCACGAATAACATCGCCAGCACCACCGCGAACCGAACGATGTCGGCGGCGATCATCACATGCTTGCGCTTCAGCCGGTCGTTCACTACCCCTGCCGTCGGCCCCACAAAAGTCTGCGGCAACACCTGCAGAACCAGGGCCAGCGCCACCGAACTGGCGTGCCCCGTTAACTGCAATAGCAGGGTGTAAATCGAAAGTGTGTAGAACCAGTCTCCGATCTCGCTGACAATTTGCGCCAGCCAGAGCCGCCGGAAGTTGCGATTGCCGCGGAGCAGCCGGGTGTATGACGCAAGCGTGATCGAAGACGCGACGTGCTCCGGTTGAGGATCCATGCGGAGTGCTTACTCTACAAGGCGGGGCGTCGGCCTGCTTCGGCAACGCGACGCTACGGCTTCAATTTCAACTTAAGGTCCGCGGCAATCTGCTGTCCGTGGAAGCGGCCGTTTTCAATGAAGATTTCGTTGGTGCGCGAGCCCGCGACAATCACGCCCGCCACGTAGATTCCCCGCACGTTGCTTTCAAGCGAGACGGGGTCGCACACCGGGCGGCATTGCTCCTCCGACAGTTCAATCCCCATGCTGCGCAGAAAATCATAATCCGGATGGTAGCCGATCAGGGCAAGCACGAAATCATTTTTCAGTCGCATCGGCCCGCCTGGCGTGTTCAACACCACGTGGTCGATGCCGATCTCCTGCACCGAACTGCTGAAATAAGCCTCGATCTCTCCCGCCTTGATTCGGTTTTCGAGGTCGGGCTTGATCCAGTACTTGACGTGGTGGTGCAGCCGCTCCTCGCGGTGTACGAGTGACACCCGGGCTCCATGCCGCCACAAATCGAGCGCCGCAATCGCCGCCGAATTCTTGCCACCAATTACCACCACATCGGTGTCGTAATAAGGATGCGGCTCGGCATAGTAGTGCGAGACCTTGGGGAGGTCCTCGCCCGGAATCCCCAGCTGATTCGCCAGATCGTAATAGCCGGTCGAGACGATAACTTTTTTCGTACGGTAATCGTGCGGCCGCCCCGCGCGATCGGTTGCCGTGATGCTGAACGCTCCGTCCTCGCCCATCACCGTCTTGACCCATTCGTACTGGCGAAGATCAAGGTGGTAGTGTTCGGCGACTTTGCGGTAGTACTCAAGCGCCTCTTCGCGCGTCGGTTTCTGCAGCGCCGTGGTAAACGGGATGTCGCCGATCTCCAGCAATTCCGGTGTGGTAAAAAAAGTCATCCCTGCGGGATAGTGAAACAGCGAATTCACCAGACATCCCTTGTCGAGAACGATCACCTTGAGTCCGAGTTTCTGCGCCTCGATGGCGCAAGCCAGCCCGGTCGGCCCCGCTCCAATCACGAGCACGTCGGTGTGCATCTCGGGGCGAGCCTTGGACTTGGTCTGCACCAGCGTATCGAGTTCTACAGCGGCAAGAAAATCGGGCATGACAAGAAACGCAGAGTCGGCCGAGGCAACGAAGGTTCGAGCGCAACTCAGAAGTGGATGATTTTAGCACGCGGGAATTGCAGAAGACGCACGCAAGAACGCAGCGTCAGGACGCTGCATTCGCAGCCGCGAAAGACGCAGGGCGAACTTCCCGCTCAATCACGCGCGCGAGCTTGTCGTGCGCGACTTCGAGGTCGTACGCAGTTTGAAGATTCAGCCAAAAAGCCGCGCTGGTGTTGAAGTACCGGGCCAGTCGCAAAGCGGTATCCGGAGTAATGCCGCGGCGCTCGTGGACAATCTCCGCAATCCGTGTCACCGGAACCCGCAGGTCAAGCGCCAGGCGATTCATGCTTAGACGCAGCGGCTCCATGAACTCCGCGCGCAGAATCTCGCCGGGATGGATGGGAGGAAGAAGTTTTTGAGACCTAGCCATCGATTCTGCTCCTAATTATCGGTCGAAAAAAACGTGGTTCTCGCCCCCCAAGAACTCCTAGTGATAATCCACAATCTCAGCTTCGTACGCGTTCCCTTCCCGCCAAATAAAGCAGAGACGCCACTGGTCGTTGATCCGAATGCTGTATTGCCCCTTCCGGTTGCCGTGCAGTGCCTCCAGCCGATTCCCAGGGGGCGCTGCCAGGTCGCGCAGTTCCGTGGCGCTATCCAACTGCCGAAGCTTGCGTCGCCCGACCTGCTCGATTGCCCGAAAGCGGCGGCTCGGCTGCCGGCGGTGAAGTCGTTCGGTCTCCGCGCAGCGGAATGACCTGATCACCTGCCGATTCTATCCCGCACGGCGTTTAACGTCAAGCAGTAAACTCGCATGGAGGGGGATCGAGCGCTGCTTCCACGAAGCGCTATAATTTTTGGTTGCATTCATCCATCCGCTCGAAACACAGGAGCCCTCATGTCAACTCTTATCGAACCGGCGACCCAGTCCAACGTAAAGACTCGAACCGAATCCGACAGCATGGGCAAGATCGAAGTCCCGGCGAATGTCTACTGGGGCGCCCAAACGCAGCGTTCGCTGCTGCATTTCAATATTGGACGCGATACCATGCCACCGGAACTCATCCACGCTTTCGGCACGCTCAAGAAAGCCTGCGCGCTGGTGAATCAGGATCTCGGCAAACTGCCCGCCGACAAAGCCAAACTCATCGTGCAGGCTGCCAACGAAGTCATCGCCGGCAAACTCGACGACCAGTTCCCGCTGCGCATCTGGCAGACCGGCAGCGGCACCCAGACCAACATGAACGTGAATGAGGTCATCTCCAACCGCGCCATTGAGATCGCGGGCGGCGAATTGGGATCCAAGAAGCCGATCCACCCCAACGATGACGTCAACATGTCGCAGTCCTCGAACGACACCTTTCCCGCGGCCATGCACATCGCTGCGGCGGATCGGGTAAAGAATGCGCTGATCCCCGCAATCAAAACTGTGCATCACGCGATCGCCGCAAAGGCGAAAGAGTTCGACAGCATCGTCAAGATTGGCCGCACTCACTTGCAGGACGCCGTGCCCCTCACCGTCGGCCAGGAATTCGGCGGCTGGGCCAGCCTGCTCGAACGCGACATCCATCGCCTCGAGCAGGTGCTCGATGGACTTTACGACCTAGCTATCGGCGGAACCGCGGTCGGCACCGGGCTGAACACGCATCCCGAATTTGCCGAGCGTGCCGCGAAAAAGATCGCCGAACTCACAGGCCTTCCCTTCCGCTCCCACGGCAACAAGTTCGCCGCGCTTTCCGCGCACGACGAAATCGTCTTCGCGCAGGGCGCGCTGGAAACTCTGGCTGCGTCACTCATGAAGATCTCGAATGACATTCGCTGGCTGGCTTCCGGCCCGCGTTGTGGGTTGGGAGAAATTTCCATCCCGGAGAACGAGCCTGGGTCTTCGATCATGCCCGGCAAAGTGAATCCCACGCAGTGCGAGGCCATGACCATGGTCTGCGTGCAGGTTCACGGCGCAACGGCCGCAGTCGGCTTTGCTGGATCGCAGGGCAACTTCGAACTCAACGTCTACAAGCCGGTCATCATCTACAACTTCCTGCACTCGGTCACCCTCATCACTGACGCCTGCCACGGCTATGTCGAGTACATGCTCAACGGCATTGAAGTCGATCGCGCCAAGGTCGATTGGTATGTGAAGAATTCGCTGATGCTGGTCACAGCCCTCGCGCCGAAAGTGGGCTACGACAAAGCCGCGCAGATCGCCCAC
>JBELAE010000266.1:0-7209 GCA_049509155.1 Candidatus Sulfotelmatobacter sp. | reverse complement strand
CCCATCCCTGGTCACGGTAATGACCATCGCGCTGGCAGGCGCGATTCTAGGTTTCCTCCGCTTCAACTTCAATCCCGCAACTATTTTCCTGGGCGACTCCGGCAGCCTCTTCATCGGATTTCTGTTGAGCGCCCTCGCGCTCGAAGGAGCACAAAAAGCTCCAACCATCGTCGCCGTCGCCATCCCCGTAGTTTCTTTCGGCCTGCCGATTCTGGAAACCTCGCTCTCCATCGTCCGCCGCCTCATCAGCGGGCGCCCCGTCTTCACCGCCGACGCCGAGCACATTCATCACAAACTTCTGCAGCACGGCATGACGCACCGCCAGGTTGTAATTCTGCTCTACGGCGTGTCTGCCGTTTTCGCCATGCTCAGCCTGTTCCTGCTGTGGCCGACCGGCAGTTCGCTGGGCCTGGTGCTAGCGGTCCTGGGCATCGGCGTTTGGATCGGCGTGCAGCATCTCGGCTACCTGGAATTCGGAGAACTGGCCCGCGTCGCCCACCGCACTTTTAATCAGCCCCAGATCTTCGTCAACAACCTGGCCATCCGCCGCGCCACCGAAGAACTGAAAGTCGCGCGCGACTACGATCAGGTTCGCCGCATTCTCACCGCCGCCTTCGGTAGCAACGACTTCGACAGCTTCGAACTGAAGCTCGAACTGCTTCCCGGCGAAGCGATCCCGGGCGATATGATTTCATTCGAGCCGATTCAATTTGAGAAAGTCCCGTTCGATACTTCCGATCCATCCGTCGCCCGCCGCGCCCCGAATTCATTCCGCTGGAACAAAGCCGGCACGCCCAAAGTGCTGGACGCCGCCGCAGTCTGGACCGTCGCTTTAAACCTGATGAGTTCCGCCAACCGCCGCCGCGGAACCCTAACCGTCTACCGCCTCTACTCCTCGCGCGACCTCCAAGTCGACATCAACCTGCTGACCACAACGTTTCCCACTGCCCTCGCCGACGCCCTCGACCGCACCCTAGCCCACTCCGCGCAAGTGATCGCCCTCCCCGGCCAAGACACCTCGCTAATCGCCGCCCAAGCCGGCTAGCGGAAAACAATGTTGTCCCTCTTTCCGATGCGTCATCCCGAATCCGGCGCACTTCAGCCGGGTGAGGGATCTCGCGCGGGTGCAGCGAAATTCGATTGCTATAGGTGAGAGGCGAAGGGAGGAATAGAGGTGACGCACTTCAGGTCGATACCGAGATAATCAAACGTCGTTGGGCGACGCGGAGCCCACACCGTCGCGCCAACCACGAGCGCGAGGCCAACCCGATGGAGATTAGAAGTGGAGCAGGGGAGAGCTTTTCGGTTTACAGTTTCGCGCTGGCGTAGGAGTTGATTTCGCAGTTCAGGCAAACTTCTTCAAAAGCAGGCGCTGTCCATTGCATGATAATTTCCCCCAGTAATCGTTCCGCGAGTCAACCCGCGAACGTGGTTTTAGCATAGCCGACCCTCAAGACGAAATCAATACCTCCACAAAAATTTACCTACGCATCCCGCCTTCCGCACGCTTTTCAGCTCGAAAATCACTCCAAAAGTTGCAGGATTCTGCACACCTCGTTCTTGCGCTCGCGCCCTCGGCCAGTTTTCCACACCCGGAACCACCGCCGTCACTTCTTACGGCTTCGCTATCTGTTTACCTTCGTTGCACCGTGAAATCAGTGAGTGTTTTCGTTGCGGGAATCAAGCGAGGACAGCAATCATGTTTGGCAAGCACCCCTTCGGCAAGACGGTCTACGGCACCACGTTCAAAGACGTCAATTTCGTCCCCTTGCAGTCCGCCACCTTCTGCGTGCAGTGTGAGCTGATCAGCACCAACAGCAAGCCCTATTGCCTGGCCTGCGGCAGCCACGCCCTGCTCGGCCTTTCGCGCGTCCTCGGAGGATCGCTGCGCCACCAGCAGACCGCGCACCTCATCAACGATATTGAACTCGATAACCTGGTCCGCGACTTGCTGCGCAGCGTTCCCGAGCCGCAACTTCTAAGCCTGGCCGCCGACCGCATGGCAGACGACCGCATGGCCGATCGCTGGGCCGATCATTCCTTCTCGGGACACTCTCCCGCTGACCGCTCCCGCATGCCGTCGCCAGCGCAGCGCAGTCAGCTCCGCGTAGCCAATGCCGCCCACCCCGTATCCGGTTTCCGCGCTGTGGCCCCCGGCGAAGAAATCGAAATCCATCCCGCCGAACTCGATCTCGAGCCAGCCATCAGCGCCATCACCGAACGCGCCCAACATCTAACCGGAGCCACCGGAGCCGCCATCGCCCTCCGCGCCGGCGACGAAATTGTCTGCCGCGCTCGCACTGGCCGCACCGCCCCCGACCTCGGCGTCCGCCTGCAAACCGACGCCGGCATCTCCGCCGAAGCCGTCCGCTCCGGCGAAATCATGCTCTGCCACGACGCCGAACGCAACCCGCGCGTCGACTTGGCCAGCTGCCGCCGCCTAGGAGTCCGCTCAATCCTGGTCTCGCCCCTGCGCCACTACCGCCGCACGCTCGGCGTCTTCGAAGTCCTGTCCTCATCTCCCGGCGCCTTCGATCAAAGCGACGTCGCCACCATGCAACTACTCTCCAGCCTGATGGTCGCCGCCATCTCCCGCATCTCCAGCCTGCACCAGGCCCAAATCCTCCGCCGCGCCGGCTAGATTCTACGCTCTGCGGGAAGTCCTCATCCCTAGGCCTTTCTTCAGAGCAAGAATTGAATCTTGTCAAACTGCTGAGCCCACCCAATCTTCGTCAGGGGATACACAATGAGCGGAATGCCTACTTCTGTAACCGTGACTTTGGCCTTCCCCTCAGATTCACTGAATTCAACGATGACGGTCAGTTCGTTAGGCCACTGCCCAGGAACCGATACTTGCGAGCCGGGAATTGTTTTCCCGTTCTCGTTCGAGAAAGACATCGTTGAAACGATTTTCTTGTTAGCGACGACTTCCTTGTAGGTTCCGGTGTTCCAAAACGACCTTCCTTGCGCAGATTTCATCGCCCAAAGATAGCTGCCACCCTCTCGCACGTCGTTCCGGACGACCAGTGCGCTGTAGCCCTTGGGCCCCCACCACTTCTGAATAGAGTCCGCATCGTTCCAAACTCTCCATACGTCCGCTACGGGAGCGTTGAAAGTACGTTCCGTGCGGACGGTCGTGTGGAACTCCCATGCACCGAGGACCAACAGGGCCAACACCAATGAGATACTGCCCGCTATTTTGTAAATCATGCTGAACCTCCCGATATTCGGTCGACATTCTTCCCCAGCTGGCGAGGACTAGAGCGAAGCCTAGAGCATTCCTTCCAGCCGGACGTAGCTCGCTTCCATTCCGTGTTCCATACCGGTTGCAAGCATCGTCGCGCGCGTCTTACCATCTGGCAGCGTCATTCTTATGGTCATTATCGTTCCCGCGCCGTCGGCTTCAAATCGCGTTTCAACATGGTTGTCTGGCATGGGATCCGGCAAGTGCATGCGCTCGACATGTACGATCCTGTTATAAGGCTCCAACTCCAGGTATTCGCCAGTGATGTGAAATCCGCCGCCTTTGCCATTCGTCCATTCGTAACGGAACTTGCCGCCGGCCTTCGCCTCGTTGATGCAAACCGGCATCGTCCAACCATCCGGACCAAGCAACCATTTCTGAATTAATTTTGGTTCGGTATGGGCGCGGTACACGGCTTCTGGAGGCGCAGCAAAGCTCCTCGTCACAATGATGTGGGTCTCTCCTTCGGTCTTCAGCGTCATCTTGCTCATCGTTTTTTTCCTTTCTTGTGTTTTTCCATCCCCGCCAGAACTTCGTCCAGCCGGTCATAATTCGCCTCAAGAGCTTTTCGCAGCATTGCGAGCCACTGGTCCATCGCTTCAATACCCGCTTTTGCGAGCCGACGAGGGCGCTTCGTACCCTCAACTCGGCGAACGATTAGTCCCGCCTCTTCGAGCACCTTCAGGTGCTGGGAGATTGCGGGTTGCGTCATCTCGAACGGCTCTGCCAGTTCATTGACGGTGGCCTCCCCCTTGGCGAGTCGCGAAAGAATCGCCCGCCGCGTCGGGTCGGCCAAAGCAGAGAAAGCAGCATCAAGATCATGCATAACGTGATACTTATATAAGTGAATGGTTATGTCAAGTCGAAATTTCACCCCATCACGCAAAATCATGGAAAGCCTTCCTCTCTTCGGGCCTCAGCCCCTGAGGTCGGCATTGTGCCCGACCTCCAACCCTCATAAGATTGAGTTCCAGGCGGAGAGCCCATGAGAGCATTTGCCAAGCTGATGGTTGCAGGTCTAGTCGTCTTTGCAGCGCTGCAGTTGGTGCGCCCCAGCATCCCGGTCAAGCCCGCGACCGCCGAGCTGCAAGCGCCGCCAGAGGTGAAGCACATCCTCGAAACCGACTGCTACGCCTGCCATTCAGACGAGCGCCGGCTCTCCTGGTTCGACCAGATCGTGCCCGGCTACTGGCTGGTGCGCCACGACATCCTTACCGCGCGTGAGCATCTCAACTTCTCCACGCTGGGCACCAAACCCGCCGCCGCGCAGAAGGCCACGCTCTACGAAGCCGTAAACATGATCCAGCTGGGCGCGATGCCGCTCCCGAGCTTCCTCAAGCTGCATCCCGATGCGAAAGTAACTTCCGAAGATTTGGCGATCCTGAAGGCGTATCTCGCCCCGTGGTCGCCCGCGCAGAGCCAGCCCGCTAACACGCCGGTGGCAATTCCCGCGCCCGTTTCCTTGGCCGCCGTTCCCCCGGAGTTCAACGGATTCCCCTTCGACCCGAATTTCGAAACCTGGAAGCTAATCAGCACGACCGACCGCGGCGACAACCACACCTTCCGCTTCATCCTCGGCAACGAGATCGCTGTCAGAGCAGCGCAGTCGGGCAATATCTCGCCCTGGCCGGATGGCACAGAATTCGCCAAGATCGCATGGCAGCAGGAACTCAGCCCCGACGGCCTGATCCGCCCCGGCCAGTTCGTACAAGTCGAGCTAATGTTGAAGGACGCCAGCCGCTACAAAACTACCGAGGGTTGGGGCTGGGGCCGCTGGCGCGGTCTGGACCTGAAACCCTATGGCACGGATGCGCGTTTCGTAAACGAGTGTACCGGCTGCCATCGCCCGGTGCGCGGCAATGATTACGTTTACACGCTGCCGATCACATCCGCCAAAATCAGCGGCGAAGAAGTATTGAACAACCGCGCCGCGGCGCTCCCGGCAACCCTGCCCTATCAGCCGCTGCTTCATCAGCCAATCGAGTGGAACGCGATCACCATGTACGTCGACCCGAGGACCCGCACTACGGCCACACTCTACGGAAACGACGCGGCCATGCAAGGCGTGCAGGCACGCGGCGCGGCCAGCCCCGCTCCAGACGTCTTTCCAGGCGTAGTTTCGAAATACCCGCCCGGTGCGGTGCTGGCGCTCGTCACCTGGGCGCAGCGCGACGACCCACACTGGTTCGGAGCACGCATCCCCGACGCACCGCTGTCGGTCGAATTCGTGCAAATCGCACCTGCCGGCCAAACCAGTACCTACCGCCGCTTCGCAGGCCCATCGCTGACCGAGGATCAAGCCAAAGACCAAGCCATGGACGAAGCCAAAGATCAACCCGCCGCCAGCGCCGCAGCCGAACGCTCGAGCTTCGTCCTCGGCCTGGCTCCGGCGCGGCTACCCTAGCAGCCTGTAGCGCAAGTGCGATTCGTATCGGGGCACGCATTCATGCGTGCCATCAGTGCCGCACAATCAATGCGCCTTTAGGCGCTGGTTTTAAGTCTCCGACTCCCACCAAGGGCTGCTAAGTCTTCGTCAGACCGGAATGATCACCTGTCGTCCTACTGATTTTCTTCGTCAGCTTACTTTTCCTCCATCCCGCGCGAATACCGCGCTAATATGGAGCCATCGGAACTCAGGCCCTTCCCCATGGCTGCCATCATCTCGCCCTTGCAATCCGCCTCACCCAATCGTCGTCGTCGTGTGCGCCATAAAATCCAGACCCCGGCCTACGCCAGTTTCGCCGACGAATCCCACGGCTCGATGATCAATCTCCACGAGATTGTCGACATCAGCGAAGACGGCGCCGCCATTGAATGCCATTCCCCTCTCGAACTAGACAGGCGCCTGAACCTCTGCCTGGATCTTGCCGATTGCGCGGAACATATTTACACCACCGGCCAGGTCGTCTGGTCGAATTCTTCCGGCCGCGCGGGCCTTCGTTTTTCCGAGCTGTCGCCGGACTCCGTATCCCGACTGCGCGAGTGGCTCTTCGTGAATGTGATGGCCGGAGTCGCCCACGGCGAGGTTGACCTGACTGCTGGCGCTTTTGCCGGCTCCCATCCAGAGGTTGCTCCGCGTCCCAACTACACCGACACGCTGGCGGCGGTGAGCGCCATCCAGCGCCAGGTAGAAGCCCTCGGTCCCGATCTTGCAGGGGTTCTGCAGTTGATTGCCGAGCGCGCCCAAACTCTGGTGCGCGCTTCCGGCGCAGCCATCGCGCTCGCGGCTTCCGATCCCGACTTCATGGTCTGTGCCGCCAGTTCCGGCCCCGACGCTCCACCGGTCGGCGCGCGCCTGCAGGTGGGCTCCGGCTTTTCCGGAGAATGCGCAAAAACTGGCGTTCTATTGCGCTGCGATGATACCGAGCTCGACTCTCGCGTCGATCGCGAGAACTGCCGCGCCCTGGGCCTGCGCTCCATCCTCGCCGTGCCCCTGCGAGCCACAGAGCGAGCCACGGAGAAAGCGAAATCGATTGGACTGCTCGAAGTTTTCTCCGCCCACCCGAACGCGTTTTCTGATACCGACAGCGAAGTGCTGCAGCGCCTCGCCGAGACCGTGCTAACCGCCATCAACCGTGCCGCCCGCGCCGAAGATCTCCCGCCTCTGGGCACTTCCGCTCCCGCGGCTGCTGAACGGTTCGCGCCCACACCCGGCAGCGTTCTGTTCGCGTCCGCGCCCGAGGAAGACCACCCAGCGGAAAGTTCAGACGATAAAGACTCCGGCGGAATCACCCTCCCGCGTTCGCCGCTGATTATCCTGGTCATCTTCCTGGCCCTGATCTTTATGGGCCTCGGCTACCGTCTGGCTCCGTGGATTCAAAGCAAGCTGAAAGATCGCGGCCGCAATCCAATTCAAAGCGCGTTGCAGAGTTCGATTCAAAGCCCGATCCAGACCGTCCTGGCTTCCTCGCAGTCCCCCACGTCGCCGAGCCCCGTTTCTTCCCCTGTTTCCGCTGCGGCCATCG
>JBELAE010000265.1:0-7227 GCA_049509155.1 Candidatus Sulfotelmatobacter sp. | reverse complement strand
CGACGCTCAGCGCAACATTAGCCGCTACGAAGCGGACTCCGACATCGCGACTGCCTCGCCCGCGGAATTGCGCACTGCGGGAGGGAACTATCCGTCACTCATTACATCCATGTATCTGCGCCTGCCACCGCTCGATCCTCGAGTTCCCCGCCTGGCGGCTCAGATAACAAATTCGGCCACCAGCGATTTCGACAAAGCGGCCGCAATCGAGAACTATCTTCGCACCCGCTTTGGCTACACGCTCGAGTTGCCGCGCACCGCGGTAAAGGATCCTATCGCCAATTTTCTTTTCGAGCGCAAGCAAGGCCACTGCGAGTACTTCGCTTCCTCCATGGCAGTCATGCTGCGCACGCTGGGGATTCCCTCGCGCGTGGTCAACGGATTCCGTTCCGACGAATTCAATGACCTAACCGGGAACTACGTAGTCCGCGCCAAAGACGCGCACGCCTGGGTGGAAGCGTACTTCCCCGGCTACGGCTGGCAGACTTTCGATCCCACTCCCGCGGGCGCCAGCGGGACGCCCCAGGGCTGGGATCGCCTCGCCCTTTACGTCGACGCCATGGCATCGTTTTGGCGTGAGTGGATCGTCAGCTACGACACTTCGCACCAGTTCGCCCTCGGCCAGGCTGCGGTCAGCGGCACTCGCGGTTTGTGGGAGGACGCGCGCATCTGGGCGCGCGACCACTATGCGTCGATGCTGAAGTGGGCGCGGCGCAGTCAGGATCGCGTGGAGCATTCCCCTGGTCGGTGGGCGGTCATTGGCGCAGCCATCATTCTGCTTCTCTTGCTGATGGGAAATCTGGGCCGCATCGCGCGCCTGCTGCACGAAAAATGGCTGCAGGCCCATCCTGAAAGCTCGCCGGAACAGGCGGCCGCCATGTGGTACCAGCGGATGGCTCGCGTCCTGGCGCGGCGTGGCGTGGAAAAGCCCGCGGCACAGACTCCCCAGGAGTTCGTCAAGAAGATTGAAGATGTCCGGCTTCGCGAGCCGGTCGCGCGCTTTACGGAAGTCTACGAGTCCGCGCGCTTCGGAGATTCCGCCGACGATGCCAGGCGGCTGCCGGAGCTATACGAGGAAGTGGAACTGGCTACGCGGGCCCGCTAAGGCCCCCTTCAGGTGGTTGCCTGTTTTCCTCGCACGTTCCGCGACCGCTTTTGGGCGGCGCAGCGCTTTCAGCGCTGCGATAAGCTCTTCATTATTTCGCATTCTGCTAAGGGCCTTAGCCCGAGGAAACGAAGTCGAAGGCCGCTAGTGCGGAAACAGATTAATCGCCGCTAGAACCGCCAGAACATTCCCCCACCCACAAAATAGTTGTGCTGCCGTGTTTTCCCCGTTGGGGCCAGCGGATAATCCGGTTCCCCGGACCAGAAGTCGCGGACTTCTCCCCGCATGCTGAGCCTACTCCAGACCTTCACATCCAAGCCAAGTCCACCCTCGATCACCGCAGACGTAGTGGACTTGCCAGGGTTGGTTCCGCCATAGTCCAAGCCTGAGCTCTCACTGATGTGGCCAAAACCTGCTCCCACGCTCAACCACGGAGAAACCGCCGTGGTCGGAAACAGATTCACCCGGGCTGCGGGCGCCACGAAGAGTTCTTTGTAAGCCTGCGGCACAACCGCAAAGCCGTAGGCGCCGGCATTCAGTTTTTCCTCGGGGTTGTACATCAACAGACCTTCCGCGGAAATCGCGAAGACCGGAGTTACGAAGAGCCGGCGCGCATACTCCCCTTCGAAAGTGAGCCCCTTGCCGGCATGGATGGTGGGGTCGAAGTAAGTCGCGTTCTGGATTCCCTGGTCGCTGACGAAGGTACGACCGATGATGCCGCCGATATCGTTTTTTTCATTCTGCGCAACCGCCGACGCCGCCAGCACGGCCACTACCCACACGACCGCAATCCAAAGACGTTTGCCAAACATTTCCCCTCCTGCGAGGTGATTCATAAATTGTTACGGCGGTAAGACCTAGCCTAGCACGACCCCGGCTCTTTTGGACCCTTCCCTACTATCTTTTCTGTTAACCATGCCGTCCGCCAGCTGAAGACAGGGCGCTGGCGGCGCCGCGTCGGGATGCTAAAATAGAAAGATTGCATGCCAGTTCAAGACCTCACCGTCAACGGCTCCGCTGATTCCAAGTCAGATCTCAGGCTTGATCGCAAGCTGGATCATCGCAAGCTGGATCATAAAGAGACATCCGCGAAGAATCCGCACGCCGAACGCCCTCAGAAAATAGGCTTCGTCAGTCTCGGCTGCCCCAAGAATCTGGTCGACAGCGAGGTCATGATGGGCTTGCTGGCGCGCGCCGGAGCCGAACTCACCCGCCGCGCGGAAGACGCTGACGTGATCGTGGTCAACACCTGCTCCTTCATCGAAAGCGCGCAGCAGGAGTCGGTCAACACCATCCTCGAAATGGCCGCCCACAAAGCCACCGGCAATGTGAAGAAACTCATTGTCGCCGGATGCCTGGTCGAACGCTTCCGCGACCAGATTCGCGAAGACATTCCCGAAGTCGACGCGGTCGTCGGCACCGGGGAGTTGGAAAACATTCTGGCCGCAGCCGGCCTTGAGCCCGCGCCGCAGCCCCGTGGCAATCCCAGCAATTCTCCGTTCGTTGTCTTGAACTCGGTCCCGAACTCGGCCCTGAACTCGGTCGTGCCTTCGCGTCCGGAAGGCGACGCCCGGGCTGCCCAGGGCCGCTTCTCCCGGGAGAAGTGGCAGGGCGCGATCGGCGACCTTCCAAACTATCTTTACGATGACGCCACACCCCGCATTCTGTCCACGCCGCGTCACATGGCCTACATCAAGATTGCCGAGGGCTGCGACCATCCTTGCACCTTCTGCATTATTCCCCAGCTGCGCGGCCAGTTCCGCTCGCGCCGCTTCGAGTCTGTAATCGCCGAGGCCGAGCGCCTGGCCCAGAGCGGTGTGCGCGAGATTACCCTTATCGGCCAGGACACTACCTGCTACGGCGAAGACTTTGGCCTGAAAGACGGCTTGGCGCTGCTGCTCGAAAAACTCGCCGCCGTCGAAGACCTGCGCTGGGTGCGCTTTCTCTACGCCTATCCCAACAAGATCACCGGCAAGCTTCTCGACACCATCGCGCAGCACGAAAAAATCTGTTCCTATATGGACGTTCCCCTGCAACACGCTTCGGCCACAGTGCTGAAACGGATGAAGCGCGGCGGCGGAGCCGATGTTTTTCTGCGTTCGATTGCCAAGATGCGCCGCACCATCCCCGACCTCACCTTGCGTACCTCGTTCATCGTCGGCTTCCCCGGCGAAACCGAAAAAGAATTCGAGGAACTCTGTGACTTCGTCCGCGAGGCCCAGTTCGACTGGATGGGGGCCTTCGCCTACTCCGATCAGGATGGAGCGTCGGCCTACGCTCTCGAGAAAAAACTTTCTCCGCGCGAGATCGAACGCCGCCGCAAGCACCTGATGGGAATCCAGCGCCAGATCAGCAAGAAGAAAAAGAAGGCGCTCGTGGGCCGGGAATTCGATCTGCTGCTAGAAGGCGAGTCCGAAGAAACCGAGCTGCTGCTCGAAGGCCGCACGCCCATGCACGCTCCCGAAATTGACGGCAAGGTTTTCGTCAACGACTTTCCCGACGAAGTGGCCCCGCAGCCCGGCCAGTTCTATCGCTGCCAGATCACTGAGGCGCACGACTACGATCTGGTCGCAAGAATTCTGTAGCGAGTCGCTTCTCCGTAAGCCGCCGCGACTGGGGCGGCCCGATTTCTCGTGCGCCTTTTGCGCGAGAAATGGGAATTCGCAGCCTTTCCGTCCGCAATCTGAAGGCTTCCTTCTACAATAGAAGCGCCTATGCCGCGCAAGCGCACTGTCAAACTCCGCTGCCCCATCTGCAAGAAGTCAGTAACCAGCACCGGCGCGCACTTCCCTTTCTGCAGCGACCGCTGCCGCCTCATCGACCTGGGCAAGTGGGCCAGCGGCGCCTACGTGATTTCGTCTCCGACAGCCGACGCGGACGAATCCATCCGCGAGAGCAATCCGGAAGATGGCGAGGACGAATCGTGAACGCGCCGGTTGCCGCGACCACACCAGACCCCGAACGCGACTCCCCGCCGGCCGTAGTGGAGGTGCCCCGCCCGCGCGCACCGCTCTGGGCCACGCTGGTAGCGACCTTCCTCGGCATCGGCCGCGTGCGGCCAGGCCCGGGCACCTGGGCGTCGATAGCTACCGTCGTGATCTGGGCCGCCATCGCGTACCAACTTGCGCCTCCCCTGCGCACCCCGGTCGCCTTCGCCCTGGCCGCAGTGGTCACTCTGGTCGGCATCCCGGCCGCCACTCGCGTAGCGCGCGCAGCGGCCGTGAAAGACCCCCAGTTCGTCGTCATCGACGAAGTCGCCGGACAACTGATCGCGTTGATCGCCGTTCCCCTCGCATGGAAAACTTTTCTCGCGAGCCTTATACTTTTTCGTGCGTTCGATATCGTAAAGCCGCCTCCGGTGCGGCAACTGGAAAGACTTCCTCAAGGCGCCGGAATCGTGCTCGACGACGTCGCGGCAGGGATTTTCGCATTCGCCGCAATGCATCTCTTGCTGCATTTTCGGCTACTAACTTAGAGAGTCGCGAGTGCCGAGAAAAACCTCCAGGCTCGGCGCGCTACTCGACACTCAGTACTCGGTACTTTACGTTCATGGGATTTTCCGACCGCATCCTCGGCAGAAAGAACCTCAACGGTGGACCACGCATTGAAATGGTCGCGCCCTCGCTGGCGCTCACCGGAGGGGAACTCCGCATCACCGGCTCGGGCCTGCGGCCGCAGCAACTTTACCGTCCAAAAGTAAAATTTGGCGACTTCGAAGCTTCCATCATCGTCAGCTCCGATGGATTTCTGGTCGCGCGTGTGCCCGAAGGCGCGACCTCTGGCCCGGTTGTCGTGGCCACCGACGGCCATGTCAGCAATCCCCACACCGTGAAGGTGGCCGTGACCATTGCAGAAAATCTGCATCCCGTGACCAGCCCCGCGGTTGACCCCGACGGTAATATCTACGTGACCTTTTCCGGTTCGCGCGGCCAGAAAGTTCCAGTCGCCATCTACAAGATTGACACCAGCTACAACCTCAAGCCTTTCGTGGCTGAGATGATGAACGCCACCGCCATCGCTTTTGACCGCGGGGGCCAGATGTATGTTTCTTCGCGCTTCGATGGCGCGGTCTATCGTGTCTCCCCCAACGGAACCATGACCACCTACGCTGAAGGCATGGGCGTGGCCACCGGCATCGCTTTCGATCGCGAACAGAGCCTCTATGTCGGCGACCGCAACGGCACCATCTTCAAGATCGCGCGCGATCAGCAGGTCTTTGTGTTTGCCACGCTCGAGTCCAGCGTTTCCGCGTATCACCTCGCCTTCGGTCCGCAAGGCGACTTGTTCGTCACCGGACCCACCGACCGCGTGTACAAAGTCGATCCCAACGGAACCGTCAGCACCTTCTACAAAGGCCTGGGCCGGCCGCAGGGTCTCGCCTTCGACGCGACTGGCAACCTGTACGTCGCGGCTTCGCTCTCCGGCACACGAGGCATCGTCAAGATTGCACCCGACGGCCTGGCGAATCTCGAAGTCGCCGGCCAGGGCCTGGTAGGCCTCGCCTTTGCGCCCGGACGATCGGTAATTCTCGCCACCACAAAAACCGTGTCCGGAAGCGGTTCCGTGCACCATCTTTCCTGGGACATTCAGGGACTGCCCCTCCCGCCGGAATAGTCTCTGCCGGGTATAAGCGTAAACTAACCCTAGCAAGGCGCTCACGGCCCAAGTCACTCCGCAACTCTCGGAACTCCTGGAAAAGGCTCTGGCCCTTTCCACGCAGGAGCGTGGTTTCCTCATCGATCGCTTGATCGCCAGCCTGGATGAAGCCGCCCCCGGCGAAGGCGTCGAAGCCGCCTGGGACGACGAGATCAAGCGCCGCGTCGACGACATTCGCTCCGGACGCGTAAAAACCATCCCCGGCGAACAAGTGCTCCAAGAGCTTGCCGACGAGTTCCCGGATGGAAAGTAAGCCGTTTCGGTTCCACCCTGAGGCCAGGGAGGATTCCGCGACGCGATCCGGTGGTATCGAGCTCGCAGCTCCATTGCATCGGCGGAGTTTCGCACGACCACATTCGGCGCGATCCGCAGCCTGACTCAGTCCCCGCACCTCTGGCCGAAATACCTGCACGGAACCCGGCGGTTCGTGATTCGCCGCTTTCCCTTCTCCGTCATCTACCTCGACGATCCAGACCTGATCACGATCATCGCGGTCGCGCACAGCAAACGAAGGCCCGGATACTGGAAGCACCGCGTTTAGGGGAACTCCAGCCTCCATTCCTTGCGCCCTTCACTCTTTGTCATTCCGACGCGCGAGCGAAGCGAGACAGGAGGAATCCGCTGTGCGCTCCCTTTTTCATTTAAACTTCTAACGCGTGAACGCTGAAATCATTGCGGTGGGTTCCGAAATGCTCACACCCTACCGCACGGACACCAATTCGCTTTACCTCACCGAGCAACTCAACCTGCTGGGCGTCGACGTAATTTTCAAAAGCATTGTGGGCGATGATCTCCGGCGGCTGGTGGCCGCGGCGCAGCACGGCCTGTTTCGCTCCGACATTCTCATCTTCAGCGGCGGCCTCGGCCCCACGGAAGACGATCTCACGCGCGAGGCCGTCGCCGAAGCGCTCGGATTGACCCTGCGCCGCGATCCCGAAATCCTCACTCGTCTGGAGCAGCGCTTCGCCGAGCGTGGCTGGAAAATGTCCGCGAACAACACCAAGCAAGCCGATGTTCTCGAAGGCGCCAGCGTCCTTCAAAATCCCAACGGGACCGCACCCGGGCAGTGGCTCAGCGGCGAGTTCGACGGCCGCGAACACATTATCGTTCTGCTGCCCGGCCCTCCGCACGAACTCAAAGCCCTGTTCGAGGCCGAAGTGCGTGAACGCCTGCGCGCCAAGGTTCCCCCCGCGTTTCTCGCCGTCCGCACGCTGAAGATCGCCATGCTGGGTGAATCGGCGGTCGATGCCCGCGTCGCGCCGATCTATAAACGCTACGCCGATGTCGAGACGACCATCCTGGCCGGCGCCGGAGAAATCGAGTTGCACTTCAAAACCCGCGCTGCCACCCAGGATGCGGCCCAACGCCGCGTCGATGAAGTCGCCGGCGTGGTCGAAGACGAACTCGACGAAGCCGTCTACTCCCGCAACGGCGAATCGCTGGAACAGATCGTCGGCTACTGGCTG
>JBELAE010000264.1:0-7234 GCA_049509155.1 Candidatus Sulfotelmatobacter sp. | reverse complement strand
GCAGTTACTGACATTGACTGCCCCCGAGATGACAGTTCTCGTCGGCGGCCTGCGCGGCCTCAATGCGAACGTCGGGCAAGCCAAACACGGCGTCTTCACCAAACGGCCGGAAACGCTAACCAATGATTTCTTCGTCAACCTGCTCGACATGAATACGAAGTGGGAACCATCCTCTTCATCCGAAGGCGTGTACGAGGGTCGCGATCGCGCGACCGGCAAGGTGAAGTGGACGGGCACGCGCGTTGATCTCGTTTTCGGTTCTAACTCACAGCTCCGGGCACTCGCGGAAGTCTACGCAAGTAACGACTCGAAGGAGTCGTTTGTGAAAGACTTCGCGGCTGCGTGGAACAAAGTAATGAACCTTGATCGCTACGACCTTGCCTGAGGGTGACGAAAAAGAAAGCTGCCGAATTCGTGCTGATGTTGTTGCTGTTGGATCGGCTAGACCGAAGTCGGCACTTTCGCGGCTCGCGGGGCGCGCATTGCGCGCCCCGTGCCGCGTTTACATACCCCGCCAGGACCGATCCTCCGCCGGTGTGCGGCGGCTGGTATCGGAGCGCTCAAAATCCCATGCAACCAGATTTACCCCATTGCGGAACTTCTCGGCGTGCGGCCCCGTAGTATAAAGGAACTCAGAATAGGGGCCTCGAATGGAACTGCGAATTGAAAGCTTGTCTAAGCGGTATTCCAACGGCACGCAGGCACTTCAGAATGTTTCCTTGAATATCCAATTAGGCATGTTCGGCCTGTTGGGGCCGAACGGAGCCGGCAAGTCGACGCTGATGCGAACCCTGGCCACTCTGCAGGAGGCCGACAGCGGCCGGGCTACATTGGGGGACATCGACGTCCTGCGCCAGAAGGACGCGGTACGGCGCATTCTGGGCTACCTGCCGCAGGAATTTGGGCTTTATCCTAAAGTTTCGGCGGAGTCGCTGCTCTCTGAATTCGCGGTCCTGAAGGGGCTCAGCAATTCCAAGGAACGTCGTGAAGTGGTAGCAGCCCTCCTGCAGCAAACCAACCTCTATGAGCATCGCCGTCAGGCTCTAGGAAGCTTCTCCGGCGGCATGAAGCAAAGGTTCGGAATCGCGCAGGCGCTGCTGGGCAATCCCCGGCTCATCATCGTCGACGAACCCACCGCCGGCCTCGATCCGGAAGAGAGAGTGCGATTCCATAATCTGCTGAGCGCGATCGGGCAAAATATTATCGTCATCCTTTCCACCCACATCGTTTCCGATGTCACCGATCTCTGCCAATCGATGGCCATCATCCACGAGGGACATGTGCGGGTTGCCGGCAATCCCTCTGGGTTGGTGGCGGAACTGGAAGGCCAGGTTTGGCGGAAATCGATCGCACATGACGAGATAGCCAATTATCGTGAGCGCTTTCAGCTCATCTCAATGAGGCTGTTCGCCGGCCAGACTCTAGTGCACGTGCTCAGCCCTCAGCAACCCGAGGCCGGCTTCGAGCCGTTTGCGCCTGATCTCGAAGACTTCTATTTCGCAACCATCAAAGGTTTTATCCACCAGGCACCGGCCAGTCCGGTGAACTGACTCTTGGTTAAGTGACTCTCGGTTAACTGACTATGGTGCTCTCCATTCTCTCTTTCGAGTTCAATCGCCGCCTGCGCCGCATCTCGACCTACGTCTACTTCGTCGTATTCTTCGCGCTGGGCTTTCTCTTCGTGCTGATGTCGGGCGGGGCATTCCCCGGCGCTAGCGTGGACTACGGCACGGGAGGCAAGGTCCTGGTCACCTCGCCATTCGCGTTGAATCTCATCATCATGTTCGTGAGTTTCTTCGGAGTGATCGTGGTCGCGGCGCTGGCGGGTCAGGCGACCTACCAGGACGTGGACAGTAACTGCACCGCCTTCTTCTACACCGCTCCGATTACCAAGTTCGACTACCTGGCGGGCCGCTTCCTGGGCGCACTGGCGATACAGGTCGTCATCTTCACCAGCGTGGGGCTGGGGGCATGGGTGGGTACGCTCATGCCGTGGCTGGATCCGGCGAGAGTAGGGCCCCAGAGTGCCTACGCCTACCTTCAGCCCTACTTCACGATGGTCATTCCGAACCTGATTTTCATCTCGGCCATCTTCTTTTCTCTCGCCGCACTGGGACGAAAGATGCTGCCGGTCTACGCGGGCAGCGTGCTGCTGTTGATCGGCTACTTCGTCGCCGACCAACTCTCCGCCGACCTCACCTCAACCACACTGGCGGCAATGATTGATCCATTCGGCGGAAATGCGGTGTCGCGCCTGACGCAATACTGGACTCCCTTCCAGCGCAACACCCAGATCGTTCCCTTCATAGGAGTGCTGCTGTGGAACCGGATCTTGTGGCTGACGATCGGCGCAGTGATTTTGGGAATCACCTATATCCGCTTCTCTTTTACGCATACGGCGCGCAAGGCGGGTCGCCGGCTAATACCTGATCTCGATCATGAAATAGTCGCCACCGCGGCGGCGCTGCCCTTAACTCATGCGACGTTCAGTTTCGGCGACTCATTGCGCAATCTCGTTGCTCTGACACGGCTGCAGTTCTCCGAAACCGTCAAGAACGTATTCTTTGGCGTGCTGGTGCTGGCAGGGGCACTGATGGCTATCTTCTCCGCCTACGGCATCAACAGTCCGTTGTCGACGCCCGTATATCCCGTAACCTGGCGCATGCTCGAACTCGGTGGCGACGGTTTTTCCTTATTCATTCTCGCCATTATCACTTTTTACTCCGGCGAACTCGTGTGGCGCGAGCGCGATGCAAAACTGAATCAGATCATGGATGCGCTGCCGGTCAGGCGCTGGGTGCTCTTCGGCAGCAAGCTGTTTGCGCTGATGCTGGTTCAGGTGCTGCTCGTCTTCATGGTGATGGTCTGTGGACTCTTGGTTCAAATTCTCCACGGCTATCACCACTTCGAGTTGAGCCTGTACCTGACCGATCTCTTTGGCCGCCAACTGATCGGTTTCTGGATCATCTGCGTGATTGCGATGCTGGTGCATACCGTTGTCAATCACAAATACCTTGGCCACTTCGTGATGGTCTTGTACTTCGTGGTGGGAATTGTGCTGCCGCAGATGAATTTTGAGGACTACCTGTATCGATTGGGCCGGATGCCACGGATTATTTATTCCGACATGAACGGATACGGCCCTTTTGCGGCGTCCCAGTTCTGGTTTCACGTCTACTGGGGAATCGGGGCAGTGCTGTTGGCCATAGCGACGAATCTATTGTGGGTGCGCGGCATGGAAACCGGCATTCGCAGCCGTTTCGAGCTGGCGCGGTCACGGTTCTCGCCTTCGACCGGAATTGGCCTGGCAGCGTTTGGCCTGCTGTTTGCCGGCGCAGGCGGCTACATTTATTACAACACTCATGTTCTGAATCGGCTCCTAACGAGTTCCAAGTTCCAGGAAGATCGCGCCCAGTACGAGCTCAAGTACAAACAGTATCAAAAGATGCCGCAACCCAGAATTGTCGACGAGAAGGTTGACGTCGATCTTTATCCCGAACAGCGGCTGGCTGTGTTTCGCGGCAGGGAGTTGCTGGAGAATAAGACCGACACTCCTATCGACCGAGTCGCCGTAACCCTCTGGCTCGAGGATGCGGACGTAATCCCGCGCCCACAAATCGTGGTGAAGTCGATTCGTCTGGAAGGCGGCGACACGCCGATCCTTGAAGATGCCGCCCTGGGCTTTTTTCTGTACCGTCTAACGACACCGATTCCTCCCCACGGCCGCATTGCGCTCGACTTTGATCTGGCCTATCCGAATCCAGGGTTCGTCAATTCCATGCCCAACGGCGATATCGTCCACAATGGAAGCTTTGTCAACAGCAGCTACATGCCCTTTGTCGGATATCTTCAAGACGTGCAACTGGTCGATGACAGTGCCCGCCACCGCCACGGCCTGCAGAAATCCGCGGGGTTGCTCAAACTCGAAGACCCGGCCGGGCGCCAAAATAACGCCGTTACAACCGATGCCGACTGGGTGAATTTCGAAGGAGTTGTGAGTACCACGCCAGACCAGATCGCGATCATGCCGGGTTATCTGCAGAAGGAGTGGGTACAGGACGGCCGCCGCTACTTCGATTATAAAGCCGACGCACCCACGATAGGTGGCATTTTCTCGGTCAATTCCGCGCGCTACGCCGTGCGCCGTGATCAATGGAATGACGTCAAGCTGGAGATCTACTACCAGCCGGGACACGAATTCGATTTGGACCGAATGATGGGTGGCATGAAATCCACTCTCAGCTACTGCACTTCGTCGTTCAGCCCGTTTCAGTTCCGGCAATTGCGGATCGTCGAGTTTCCGAGGTACGGCGACTTCGCGGAATCGTTTCCCAACACGATTCCATTTTCCGAAGGCATTGGCTTCATTACCTACGTCGATCCCGACAAGAAGGACGCCATCAATCTGCCGCTATTTGTCACGGCGCACGAAACCGCGCATCAATGGTGGGGACACCAGGTGATGAGCGCTAATACCGAGGGGGAAACGGTCTTCGAGACCCTGGCGCAATACACAGCGCTCATGGTCATGAGGCACGCCTACGGTCCGGAGTCGATGAAGAAATTTCTGCGCTATCAGTTGGATGGTTACTTGCGCGGCCGGGCTCAGGAGCACGATGAAGAAAAGCCCTTGCTGCGCGTTGAACCTCTGCAGGGCTATATCCATTACAACAAGGGCGGGCAAGTCATGTATGCGCTGGCAGACTACATCGGCGAAGATCGCGTCAATCAGGCGCTGGCTGCTCTGGTAAAGGACTGGGCTTTTAAAGGTCCGCCCTACCCAACGGCGCTCGACATGGAAAATAACTTAAAGAAGGTCACGCCTCCGGAGTTTCAATATCTTTACGAAGACTGGTTCGAGAACATTACTTTGTTCGACAATCGCGCCGTGTCGGCCAGTTACTCCCAGTTACCTGACGGTAAGTACCAGGTGCGCATCTCGGTTGAAGCCAAAAAGTATCGCGCGGATGGAAAGGGCCAGGAGCACGTCATTCCGCTGCACGACCTCATCGACATCGGAGTGCTCGATGCCGACGGCAACTTCCTGTATCTGCAGAAACAAAAGATTGAACAAGAGCACCAGGAGTTCACGGTCACCGTCGACAAAATGCCGTCCAAGGCTGGCATTGACCCACTCATCAAGCTGATTGACCGCAATCCGGATGACAATGTGACCGACGTGAAGAAGCAGTCGGATTAGAGGGGACTGTTTCTGAATCGTCCAGAGCGGGAATTCGACATCTCCGAGATGCAGTTCAATTACCGCCTTTCTGGGGGTGAGCTTCATTGGGTGACCGTAATCGTGACCTGCGCTGAGTGACTATTCGAACCACTCACCGAAGCCCCGGCAGAAACTGAATATTGACCTGCCGGAGTCCCACCTCCTTCTCCGTCTCCGCCTGCGTTTCCCGATGAACTGACGCCGCTACAGGATGTCATTCCGATGGCTGTGAATGATCCGAGCAGCAGAACAAGCCAGAGCCAGACATTGCACCGGCGCTTTTTCCCGCTTTTGATCGAACATGGAACGATCGAACCTGAAACGATCGAACCTGGAACGACCAAACCCGGAATCACCAGGAAGAGCAACCCGGCCGGCAAAGCCAGGAATGCAAGCATACCGGCGGCACTCCAGGGGAACGATGCGGGACGAATCCCTGCAATCACTCCATTTGTTCCCGTCGTATTCACAGTTAAGGTGACGGTTTGGACGGCATCATTGCCGCTCATTACAATCTGTGCCGGCGCAAAGACGCAAGTGGCTCTCGCGGGCAAGCTGGTGCAGGCAAAGGTGGCCGTGCCGGTCATACCGCCCACCGGCGTGACGGTCAGGACCGTGCTTCCTGACTGCCCTTGCACGATGGTCAGCGAGGTGGGATTGGCGTTAATCGAATAATCCGGCGGCTGCGCGACGGTAGGAACCGCATTGGTGAGGGCGAACGTGACCGACGTCAGACCCAACACTGCCGTGGATACTGAATAAGCGCCCGCCGTACTGTTGGCCGTGAAAGCCGGAGCCGTGGCCACGCCAGTGCTGCCGGTCGCAATCGACGCGCTGCCGCCTCCGCCAGCGAACGTGCCGCTGGCGCCGCTGGACGGAGCACTGAATACCACAGTCGCGCCGGGAACAACATTGCCGAACGCGTCGCTGACCTTTGCCGACAGCGCGGTTGCGAAGGCTGACCCTTCAAACGCCGTTTGCCCGGACCCGGCTCCGGCCGCGACCGTCGCTGCCGCCGCCGGAGACTCGACCACGGTTTGCGTGGCATGCAGCGCGGAGCTTCCCGTATCCGCCGCGGTGATCGATTGCGAGCCGCTGGTCTTCAGCGTCAGGGAAAAAACATGCGTCCCATTATCCGATGGGACAAAGCTATAGTCCGCGGGCAATACCGCCTGAGGATCGGTGCTGGTGAAGTGAACGGTTCCGGAGTACGACACGTCCGCCGTCGCGTTCGCGGCGAACGCGCTCACCGTAATGCTCAGTGGGTTGCCGGCGACCGCCGATCCAGCCACTGCCAGCGTTATTGAAGCTGCGGGTAGAGCAGCGTTGGTAAGGGCAAACGTAGCTGCAGTGAGTCCGGTCACCGTCGCCGAGACGGAGTATTGGCCCGCCGCCGCGTCGGCGGTGAATACCGGAGCCGTGGCGATGCCGGTGCTTCCGGTCGCAACCAACGCACTGCTGCCCCCGCCCGCAAACGTGCCGCTGGCGCCGCTCGATGCCGACGGCGCGCTGAAGACCACGGTCGCGCCCGGAACGGCATTGCCGAATGTATCGCTGACTTTCGCCGACAAGGCGGTGACGAACGCGGTTTCTGCCAGCGCCGTTTGCCCGGACCCGCCGCCGACCGCAACTGTGGCCGCCGCCGCCGGAGACTCGTTGACGGTCTGCGCGGCTTGCAGCATGGAATTCACCGTATCGGCTGCGGTGACGGTCTGCGAGCCGCTGGTCTGAAGCGTAACCGCAAAGATATGGGTCCCATTGTCGGACGGCACAAACGTGTAGTTCGCGGGCAACACCGCATGCGCGTCGCTGCTCGAGAACTGCACCGTGCCCGCGTATGTCCCATCCGGATTCCCGCCCGCGGTCAGCGCATGCAAAGTGAGGCTGAGCGCATTGCCGGCGACGGGCGATCCAGCCACCAACGAAACCAGAGAACTCGCCGGCCCGGAATTGTATTGGATGGCACCCAAGTCCACGCCGTTGTTGACGATACGTAGATAGCCGCTTCCCCGC
>JBELAE010000263.1:0-7257 GCA_049509155.1 Candidatus Sulfotelmatobacter sp. | reverse complement strand
CGTTTTGATTCAAATTCATCTTACTTCAGGCTTGAGGGACAGGAGATACAAGGGTAAAATTGGCGGGCTCTTGAAGCCAAAAAAGCCGGACAAGATGCAATTACTTTAGAAAGAGGAGAAGTCTTATGATGCCCAGGAAAAACCAGTGCTCGCGTTATGCACTGCAGATCGCGGCCGCAGCTCTTATCAGCACCTGCTGCCTTCAACCCGTTTCCGCCGGACAGACCGCAGACACAGCGGCCGACGCGGAGGCAGCGGCGCGCGACAGTTGGCGCGCGGTTATGAATCACAATCCCCAGCAAGAGGAAGGGTGCTTTCAGGCAGCTTATCCCAGCACCGTCTGGGAGCAGGTGGAGTGCAAAGAATTGCATCCACGCGTGACTCCACGCTTCCACAAGCCTGGCGCGGGGCAGATAACGGGCAACGGAAACGACTATGTAGCGGAAGCTCCGGGGCTGATCAGCGCGACGCTGGGGAGCTTCGCAAAGGTCTCAGGCGTGAAAACCGAGAAGAGTGTCGGGGTTCCCTTGTTCGGAGACGGAGGCATCCTGGGGCCGAATGAATACTCGATTCAGCTCAATACGGACTTCCAGGGCACCACAGCGGCGTGTGACGGTCATAGCGGTTGTGTGGTCTGGCAACAATTCATTTATGCGACGGACTATGAAGTCAAGGGGGAAGCGGCTGTTTTCATGCAGTATTGGCTGATCGGCTGGGGCAACTCGAAATGTCCGACTGGCTTCTTCAGCGCCGGCGGGGGCGATTGCTACGGGAACAGCAATGCCGTATCGGCGCCCGATGTGGCGCCGACCTCCCTTGGCAGCTTGTCGGTTTCGGCCTCCGCTGTATCGGGTGGAAACGATACGGTGGTATTCACCGACGGAACCACTGCGTACTCGGTGAGCGGCCTCGACACGGTGCTGGATATTTCGCAGGTCTGGCACCAGTCCGAATTCAACATCGTCGGTGACGCCGGCGGTTCGCGAGCGGACTTCAATAAGCCTGTCTCGATCACCGTGAAGGTAGAGCTGACCGATGGCGTAACCACGGCTCCGACCTGTGTTGCGGATGCCGGCTCAACCGGAGAAAGCAATAACTTGAATCTGGGCAAGTGCACCACCGCGAGCGGCACGACACCCTATATTCAGTTCACCGAATCGAACTGAAGAGTTATTTTGCCGGGATTGACTGGCCGCAGGTCTTGGGCTAGGCACTGGTTAACATCACTGGCTAACAAGGCGCAGATCATCGATCTCGGTGATCTGCGCTTATTTTTTTTGGAGCTCCGTACCTTTCGGCTTCTCTCTGACGAAAATCCCCACTTCTCGCGCAAAGGGCGCGCGAGAAATGAGGCACCCGGCATCAAGAGCCGACTGCGTAAAGCGAGGTGACTTGATCGTCGGATTCTACGGCCACCGTCGTCAACGCCAGGAACTTCGTGGTGTTGGTGCCGTCGGGCATGGTTGCGTTGCCGTATTGGAACAGGGCCATGGGCCAGCGGTCTTTTTGCCATTGCAGCAAAGAGTTCCACGCTTGTGGTTCGTCAGAGGAACTGGCGCTGGCGCTTCCATAAATGCGGACTTCGCGGTCGCGGTTGACCTGGCTGGGTTCCACCATGGTGGAGAAGAATATGCGGCTTGCCACGCGGCAACCATAGATCGACGAACTGGTGAGGGGAGCAATTTGCTGCAACGAGTTCTGACGGTCGAGGCGGTAGATGTAATTGGCTTCGAGGGGAGTGTCAGAGGAGAAGTAGAGACCTTCTTCGGTGGGAATGGCAGCGACGGCGCGGGCCTGCTGCTCGCCCTGCAGGACGGGCTCGACGCGGCTGAAATCGCAGGCGGCGCGCAGGATGCGGCATTCGTCGCCATAATCGCCGGTCAGCACCCAGAGGCAATCTCCCCAGGGATCGTGAACGATGTTGTGGACGTGGCGGATGGCGCCCTTGGGGAAGGTATAGGCTACGCTCCAAGTTGCGCCGGCGTCGCTGGAGGCGTAGATGTGGACTTCGTCGCGAGCGGCGTTGTCGAAATACTCTCCCCAATAGATTGTGCCGCTTGTTGGCTCATTTGCTGAGCTACCAGGAACCGCGGTGAGGTGCAGCGGGCGGGTTCCGCGGAGAATCGTGTGGGTTTGGCGGAATTCGGTTTCGCCAGCACGCAGCGTGATGATCGCTCCCGGAACGGCGGCGACGAGTCCGCCCGGCGGCAAGACTGCGAGAGCGTGAAAACCGTCGCGGAAGAGGCGAGTCGTGAGGCGGTTCGTGACTGAAAGCCGGCGGCGCAACGCGGGGCGGAACGTGGCTCGGGGCTGCCAGGATATCTGGTCAGAAGGTTCGTGGATTCGGGCAACCAGCAGTTCGTAGCCACGCGAAGCGTAGAGATGACCGCTCGACCAGGCTAGCGCCCGCAGGCCGGGGAAGCGCGCGACCCGAAGCAGGGGATCGGACGAATCTGAGGCTTTTTCTTTCATTCACTTCGGGGCGCATTTACTTCTGGCGCTGCGCGCTTTCACTCGGTCGACTGCGGATCCTCTTGACCTCTCGGCAAGCTCAGGGTAACCCGGGGGTTTTCTGAATCGTTTTCCTGGTCGTTTTTATGATCGTTTTTATGATCAGCGACATCGAAATAATTCGGCGGACACAGAGCGACGTTCGGCATAAGATCGATGGTAACTAGCCTAACAGAGCACAGACGAGGAAGCAGCGACGAGGCGTCGGCAATAGCTGCCGATTAGTCGGCAGAGGGATAACGATCGCGACGCATCGGGAAACGGCGAGAACGAGCCTGCGGGCCGCCAGACCCTTAGGGCCAGCCGGGGAAACCCTGCGGCAGGCGACGTGCTCTTAACAGCTGTGCTCAGGAAGAAGTGGCCAGTAATCGGAATCCAGTTTGCTCGCCGAATTACTTTTTGGCTGAGCAGGAAGCAGTGACCCTATGCTCAGTCGATGCGCCAATTCACAATGTGGCAGGCCTTTTCTGAAACTCAGAGAGGGCAAGTTGTTTCTGGTGGAGACCGACCGGGTGACCAAGCCGGGAGAATCCGCCGCACCTCCTTTCGTTCGCGCGCGGCAGCAGCAACGGTGTGTGGAGCACTACTGGCTGTGTAATGACTGTGCCGCGCTGTGGACTTTGGTTTTTGACCGGGATCACGGAGTTGCGCTGACTCCGCTGCGGCGCTCGGCAGTGAGTGCGGCTGCGGGTAGCCAAAGCCGTGGAGCAGCGTAGGCAGACACTCTTGAATGTTCTCGCCAGAGTTAGACTAGATCCTTTGAAAGCCACATCCTCTTTAGTCCGGATTCTTCTTGCGCCAATATGCAAAATCCCCACTTCTCGCAAAAGACGCGAGAAATGGGGCACCCAACCGAGCGGCTAAGCGTAGCCGTCTTTCCCCCAGGTTTTCCAGTCATCGCGGACTGCCTTCAGCATGTTTGCCGTGGCCTGGTGTAGCCAATTCCCTTTCTGCTTTTGCAGGTGTTTGAGGATGGGCTTGCGGGCAGTTTTGGTTCCGAGATGGATGTTGGCGGTTTCCCATCCCATGGCGCGAAGCAGGCGCAACTCCTGGCCCGGGGCTCGAAGCGTGGCCAGTTCGATACGGCAGCAATGGGGGCTGAGGCGGCGCACGATCCAGCGCCCGCGCAACTGAACAAACGGATCCATACAACGCACTGCCCGGCTGATGATGGTCTGATAGAGAATCTCGGAGGGTCCGCTGTCGTCTTTCGCCCAGTAGCAGGCGGAGGAAACCAGGGCCTTCGCTTCGCGGGCGACTCTGGCGCCGTTCCACTGGGCTATGGCTACATAGCGAGCGTGCCCCAGGCTTCCCAGTCCGGCCACGCGACAGGCCAGACGGTAAGGGAGATCGCGGGCGGGCATGAGGTGGTCGATGGCATCGATGGCGCTGATGGGAACATCGTGTCTCACGGTGGGCAGCGCATCGATTTTGGCCCAGAAGTGGACTGGGTCGCGCAGTTCGTTCTCGGCAATCTGCCGCAGCCACTCGTTGTTCTCGCCCAGGACGAAGGGCAATCCGCCTTTTTGCAATGATTCGCGATAGCCTTCGAGAATGGAATCGCAAATGTCTTTTTCCTTGAGCGCCAGATGGCCCGCTTCGGAGGCCAGATGCGCGCTCACGGCCAGGCGCACCAGATCGTTGGCATACGACATGGGATGAGCTTCGTCGAAGTCGTTGACGCCCCAGATCAGGCGGCCTTCCAGGTCGCGCCAGGTGCCAAAATTTTCCACATGCAGGTCGCCCACCGCGAGCACATGCGGGGCCTTGGCGAGATCGGGACAGACCTTCGGCCAGATTTGCGCCCAGCGGTAATAGGTGGCACGCAGAAAGGGGAAGACCGCTGCCTTCATGTTGACATGCTTGAGGCGGAGATCTTTCTTGACCAGATCGGTGCGATGGCCCAGCCACTGTTCAAACTGGCGGGTCGCCTTAACAATGTTCATGCGCCGCAACGATAGCGGGCCCGGGGACGGAAAGTCAACGGGGACGGTGCTTGTGATCAGTGCCTGTAATCAGTGCTTGTAATAGGCCGCGTTTTTCTCGATGAAGTGCTTTTTGTCCTCGGGGACATCGTCGACGGCGTGAATCGAATCGGAGGTGCAGGCGGGAATGCAGGCGCCACAGTCGATGCAGCTCTCGGGATCGACGTACATCTGAGTCGCAGCTTCGAACTCGGGCTCGTCCTGCTTGGGGTGAATGCAATCTACGGGGCAGGCCTCGACGCAGAGGGAATCCTTGATGCAGGAATCAGTGATTACATAGGCCATGATGAATCGATCTCCAGGAATGAAATGAGCACATTGGACTGGCTCGAGAAATAAGTATAAAAAGCGCCGCGGGAGCGGACGGTGATGCTGGTCACAGGCGGCTGTGAGCAGCAAGGTGGGGGAGTTTGAGTTGGGAGCGCAGGCTCGGCAGAGCGGGTGAGGCAGTCGTTTTCTCGGCATGATGTCCATCACGCACAACAGTGACGGCCGTCACAGAAATGCGTATGGGATAGGAGTTAAATAATCACAATTGAAACATGGCCTAGTTCATAGGATCGCCCGGCCGCACCCACAGAACCCCACAACGCCGTTACCCCAGACGGCAGCGGCCGGGCGCTAATCGAAGGAATCGAGTGCTCCCTGCTCTTCAACCAGCTTTCGATACGCTTTCCAGCGATCTTTATCGTCAATCTTCAATCCTTAATCTTTAATCTCAATCCTCATCCCTGAGGCGCTGCAGAACCTGTGTATCGATAGACACGGCGTGGTAGCTGACACACTCTCCTACCCCAGTCGTCCAAGCCCAACCTGCTTATTTTCAGTCGGATACGATCTGGGCCCCGTCTTGCCACGGGTATGAGCGCGGGGCAAGTCGAGGCCGGGAGACGTGACCGGCCAAAAAATGAGGAGCAGGGGGACATCATGCAAATGGCAATCACATTCATGGCGGTGGTGGGGGGAATGATTTTTTCGCTGGCAGTGGCGTTGTTGGCGGAGGAAATGATCTTCGGGCAAGTCTTTCGTCTGTTCTTTACTCCTGGCAAGGTGGCCGAGTCGGGGGCTGCGACGACGGCAGATCCGAAGCGGTGAGCCAACGCAGGGCGCATCAACGATGCGCGGCCGGGCTTCGCCCCTTCGGCTCGCTTCACTTGCTCTGTCGAAAATCCCCACTTCTCGCGCAAAGGGCGCGCGAGAAATGGGGCACCCGGGGTTTTCATTTTCATTGGTGGGTCCGAAGGCCGATGCTTGCTCGGGGCAGACTCCGGCTGGATAGCCGAGGGCGGCTTCACGACATGGGCTCCGGTGTCCAAACAGTACAGAGCCACAGAGCCGGTCAGGGGCGCGGAGCGGTTTATAATTTGGCCATCCCAAACGCCATTCCGAATTCAGTGAGTCGCGGGTTACTGGCCGTCCCCAGCATCCGCGTGGCTGCGCGACTTGGTGGTGCGATTCTCGCACTGGCGATGGCTGCTCACGGTGTGGACTGGAGCGCACCCGAGCAGCAACTCGCGCGCAAAATTCTTGCTGTCACGGGAACCGATACAGTCGCGCTGACGATTGAAAACTGCTCATCTCTGAGACGGCGCGACAGCGAGGTGATCCAGAACGGGCTGCGGAGCGCGCTGGAGGGCGTGGGCATTCGAATCGCGAGATCTGATCGAGCGTCTTCTGAGTCGGCGGGTTCCGAGGCGACCGTGGTGAAGATCTGGTTGTCGGAAAATGCCGCGTCTTACGTTTGGGTGGCGGAGATTCGGCGGGGCGCGGGCGAACCTGTGGTGGTGATGGTCTCGGGGCCGCGGTCCGAGGGTTCAATGCCGTCGCATGAGTCGGTGCCGCTCAGCCTGCGCAAAGTTTCGCTGTGGGCTCAAGACGATTCGATTCTCGACGTGGCCGTGCTGGAGGAAAATGCGACGCCCACGCGGATCGCGGTGCTCGATGCGGAGAAAGTTGCGCTCTACCGGTTGCAGGCGGGAAAGTGGCAGAAGGAGGAGGCCCTGGAGATCGTCCACGCACGGCCTTGGCCGCGGGATCTGCGCGGTAGGCTGATCCCGGCCAAGGATCATTTGCTGGACGTTTTTCTTCCGGGGGTAATCTGCCGTAGTGTTGCGAGCTTGCCCATGACGCTGAGTTGCGGCGAGAGCGACGATCCATGGCCGCTGGTGCCGGTGGGCCTGAGCGGCGGAAGTATCTCCGCTTTTTCAAATGGCGGATCGACTTCAGCATCCATTCCGCCGGTGGGAGCTTTCTACGCATCGATGCGCAACTTCTTTACGGGAGCTCTAACGCCGGGCGTGGGGAAGTTCACGAATGTGCCGAAGTTTTACTCGGCTGCATTGCTGCCGCGAGACAAATATCTGCTGTGGTTCTTCGCCGGCACGGATGGCCGCGTACACATTGTCGATGGCGTGAGTGATCAGGCGACCAGAATCGATTGGGGCAGCGATCTCGCGAGTGTGAAAACAACATGCGGCGCAGGCTGGCAGGTGCTGGCCACGAGTTCAGATACAACTTCCGGGGACGCGGTGCGGGCGTATGAGTTTCCCGAGCGCGATCCGGTGGCAGTGAGCGCGGCAGTCGATTTTACGGGCAGCGATATTACTGCATTGTGGACGGAGGCGAAGGCCGACACAGCCATCGCGGTCGTGAGAAATCGAGAGACAGGGAGCTATGAAGCTTTTCGCTTGGCGGTTAGTTGCAATTAGTAGCGTGATGGTGGGGGCGCTGGCGATGCATGCCGAGACGCGTCCGCAGTATG
>JBELAE010000262.1:0-7262 GCA_049509155.1 Candidatus Sulfotelmatobacter sp. | reverse complement strand
CCAGTGCCAGAGCCAGGGATCTGGCGCAGCAATTTCTCCACGGACTCCTGGCGGCACACAAACTCCACGGCGCCTTGCGTCCCAAAAGTGGTGGTTCCCGCCAGGATCATCACGTACCGCCCTGATCCTGTTCCGGGCACCAGTCCGACGACCGAATAATCTTCCGTCAGCGGAACATCGGAAGGACTTGCAAGATAGGCGCTGGCCTCTCCCGCCTTCGGATGTTGGTTGACGATGGAAAGATCGCCCTTGCGCTTCCCTGCGGTCACCCTCTGAAACACAAATTCCTGCATGTTGGGAATGTCGAGCAACGAAAGATTCTCTGACGGAGAGCCAACAAAGATCAGATTGTTATTCTTCACGTCGTCGAGCGTGAACAGACTGCCGCGCTTTACCAGGATATTCCGCCCCAGCGTGCCGAACGCCTCGTCGAGCGCGTGAATGGCCAAGACCTCGCCCACGCCCGTGTAATGGTCGTATACTGCGACCTTTGAGTCCTGGCGGGAATTGTAGTAACGCATGCCCGTCTCCGGGCGTCCCACGAAAGCGGCATTGCTGTAGATTACCCACGGATCCTCGGCTCTGGCCGTGAAGGGCCGCCAAAGATCAGCCAGAGGGCCTGCGGCCCGCGCAACAGCGGGCTTGACCGTCGCGGACTCCGGGAGCCGGCGGTTCCACTGCGTGATTCCCAAACCGATCAGCGAGGCAATGAGGCCGATCACGAGCAAGACGACAGCCATCCGCCAGCGAGCCGGGACAACTTCGACCACAACACTCCCACGCGCTTCGCTCCGTGCTTCGCTCCGTGGTTGCGTTTCTACATCGACCGGCTTGGCTTCGACAGACCGCGGCTCGAATGTGAGGTGATAGCTGCCTTTCGGAATCTTGACCACGAGGCGATCGCCTGCTCCCTCGGTAGCGTAGTACTCTGCCAGCTTCACGCGAAGACGCCCGGCCTGAACGCGAATGGTTGAGTCCGTATGCGGATCAAAGTCAGCCGGCCGACCGTACACTTCAGTGGCAATCTGATACTCCTTCAATGGCGCATCGGGATGATCGAGGGATTGTTTGGCGAGATATTGCAGCAGCCTGCATAGGGATTCTGAGCCCCGCAAGCTATGGCTTTTAATAATGTTATCTATTTGTTGGAAGAACTGCTCGGGTCCGGCGGCGAAAGTGTGTGTCACAACCATGTAACACCGATCTAACAGGGATCGTATGCTGATGCAGCCATAGCATTTTACAGCAGTAACCGTTCAGAAACCTAGTGAAACCTCCGCCAATGATTTTTTTGTACTACAACTTGCTGTTCTCAGTGGGAACTTCTGTAGAAAACCGTTCTAGCGACGTTCGGAAGTCGGAGGAAATATGAAGATTCGCTTCTTTCTGGTTATCACTCTGGTGCTGTGCCTGGCCAGTCTGGCGGCTGCTCAGACGGACACAGCCCGCCTCTTCGGCACGATCACAGATCCCACCGGCGCCGTCGTCCAGAACGCGACCATCACTCTGACCGAAGCCGCAACTGGACGGAGCGTAACCGCGCAGACGAGCGACTCGGGCAACTACGCTCTTAATGCTTTGCCGATCGGAAACTATCATCTCCAGGTGAAGAAGGATGGCTTCAAGACCGCAACCTCCGACTTTCCCCTGGAAGTTTCCCAGGTTCTGGAAGTTAGCCTCAAGCTGGAAACTGGATCGGCGGCTACCACCATTGAGGTTACGGGTGATGTCCCGGTGGTCGATACTGCAACATCCAGCGTGGGCGAGGTTATTGAGGGACGCCAAGTGGTGGACCTGCCGCTCAACGGGCGCAACTTCTCGTCGCTGGCCTTGATGACCCCGGGCGTCAGCCGCGGTGCTTACGCCAATAGCGCAGCCGGCATCGGCCCTGGGGGGGCCGCAGCCGAGACCTGGCGCAACTACGATTCGGGTGGAGCTGCACTTGCGGTAAACGGCTTGCGGCCTCAGGCTAACAACTGGATTATCGATGGCATTGACAACAACGAGTCATTGGTGAACACGATCGTGATCTTCCCGGCGATCGAAGACATCGCGGAGTTCAAGACCACCACCAACGTTGCGCCGGCTGAGTTTGGACGGGCGGGTGGCGCGGTCGTCCAGGTTGTCAGCAAATCCGGAACCAACCAGATACACGGCTCGGCATACTGGTTCAACCGTTCCAAAATCGCTGCCGCGGATGTGTTCCAGTACACCGACAATCCTCACTGTACTTCCCTTGGCGAGTCAAACTGTGTGGCCCTTCCAGACCTAAGCCGCAACCAGTTCGGCGCGTCGCTGGGCGGGCCCATCTGGAAGCACAAGGTGTTCGCCTTTGTTGATTACCAGGGTTGGCGCCAGGTTCTACCGGCTGGCGCTTACATCAACCGAGTACCGACGGCTCTGATGCGCACGGGCGACTTCACCGAACTGCTCAGCCCGTCCGGGGCGGGCACAGCCACTAGCATCCCGTATTCCGGCTTGCCCGGCTGCGCTGCCGCCGCGACAGCACAGCCCAACGCGTTTGCTACCACTTCAAGCGGCAATTACGGATACGTGTTCAACCCTCAGACCTGCCTGCCCTTCGGTTGGAATACAACCACCGACGCGCCCGGACCCGGCATCAACGTGATTCCGTCTGCCAATCAAGTTGGCCCCGGCGTCCCCTATCTGAACTTGTTTCCACTCCCGAATATTGCGGGGGCGAACGTCGCGACCAACGACCTTAATATCAGCCAACCACAAAAACAGGTCATCAATGAGAACGATTACGACGCACGCCTGGACTTTGCAGTCACTTCCAAGGACACTGTCTTCGCCCGTTACAGTTTGGGCACGGATTTCCTGAACGGCACGGAAATACTGAGTGACTCCACCCACAACTTGCCCGTAGGCGGCGGTACCAACCCGTCCCATCCGCGCCAGGCCGGCCTGGGCTGGACCCACATTTTCAGCCCAACGATTGTCAACGAGTTTCACTATGGCTACATTCGCGATCTTCTCGGTTACCAGCAGCCGAACGGCAACGTCCCGGTGGCGGCCGGCCTGGGCATTCAAAATGCCAACACCTCTCCGCTGCTCGGTGGCATGCCCATCATCGGAGGCTGGTATGGGAACATCAGCTACGTCGGCGACGGCGGCCCCTATCTCGTTATCGAGCCTACCCAGCAGTTCAGCGATGCAGTCACCTTGATCAAGGGAAAGCACACCCTCAAGTTTGGAGCCAGCATTATTCATCGCGATGTGAATTGGGATCAGGGCAACGATGCGAAAGGTTACTTCTGGATTGACGACGGAAACTTTGGCGCTTATCCAGCCAAAACCTCCGGCCATGGAACCTTTACGGGATATGAGACTTCCGAAGTGCTTGCCGGGTTCATGGGCGCCTACTCGGTTGGCGCATTTAGCGGGTACTTTCAGACCCGGAGCTGGGAGAACGGCTTCTTTGGGCAAGACGATTGGCGAGTTAGTCGCAAGCTGATCCTGAACCTGGGCCTGCGCTACGACATCCTCAGTTGGCCGAAGGAAGCCAACAACCACGAATCCAACTTCAATCCCGCGACGGGGGAACTGGTCGAAGCTGGGGCAGCCGGATGGCCTGCTGCTCTGATCAACACACCAAAGACAGATTTCGGTCCCCGCATCGGCTTTGCCTTTGATCCGAAGGGCGACGGCAAAACGGTAATCCGCGGCGGCTACGGCTTGTTCTACTACCTCGACCGCGGCGGCGTTGGCAACGAGCTCTCCAACAACCCCGACTTTAACGGGACTTCGACCTATTACGCCTGTCCGACGGCGACGACCTGCGCAAGCGGCTACCGAGTTGCGTTCACGGGAGAAGCGGCTGCCGGAGCCACCGATCCCACCACCGCCTCGGCAGCTCTCCCGCCGAAAATCGGCATCGCCCCGAACGCGGTGACGACCACCACCAACGTGATTTACTACCCCAAAAACAGCCCCAATTCGAATATCCAGGAATGGAACCTTCAAGTCGAGCGCGCCTTGGACTACCAGACATCGTTTGACATTGCCTACGTTGGAACAAAGATGGGAAATCTTGCCACCACATTCAACGCCAACGAGACGGTTCTTGGCACTGGCTGTACCGGTTGTCCCGCCGGGACAAGCTGGTTCCCGGTTGGGGGTATCAACCCGAATGGTGTTGGCACTATCAGTGCGACTGAGATGATCGGCAGCGGAAGCTACAACAGCCTGCAGACGAAACTGACGCGCCGCTTGAAAAGCGGACTTCAAATCACAGCGGCCTACACCTGGGCGCACACCCTGGATGACTCCGCCTCCGCCTTCGGCTCATCTGGCGGAGTCTTGGACGGCCCCAACGGAACGCCACTGCTGGCGTATGAGCGCGGCAACTCGGATACGGATCAGCGCCAGCTCTTTACCGTGAGCTCCCTCTACGAGCTGCCCTTCGGGCGCGGCAGGACCTTTGGCCACGACATGCCGAAGGCGATTGATTATGCGGTTGGTGGCTGGCAGTGGAACAACGTAGTGGTGCTGGCTACCGGCACGCCACTGGACATCTCAGGCGCGCCGAACAGCGCGAACGGCCGCCCGGATTACCACGGCGGATGCAAGACTGGCTCCACCTGGAGTATTGACCCGGCTACGAACCTCCCGGCAAAGTACTGGATCCGGTGTCCGGGAGCGGGAGCGTTCAGCGCCCAAACACCACCTGCGTTCACAGCGCCCGCCGGACTCGTTGGCAATTTGCCCCGCAACGCCTTCCCGGGGCCAGGGACCTATAGCTGGGACATGTCGCTCGTAAAGAACATCACTATCAGCGAGCGAGTTACGACGCAGTTGCGCGCCCAGGTCTACAACGTGTTGAACACGCCACAGTTCCAGAACCCGGACACTAACTACGGCAACGGCAACTTCGGGCAGCTGCTCAGCCCTCGGGTCTCCCCCCCGAATCGCGAGCTCGAACTGGCGTTGCGCGTATCCTTCTAACTTGAAGCCCAGAGGAGACGCTTGAGGACGATTCTCAAGCGTCTCCTGGTTCTCTGGAGCCAGCAGCAGGAGACGCGCTCGACTCTCCTCTCTGAGCAGGTCTGGTCCACGTTGTTCGGTAGGTCTGCCTCGGTTGGTCGGGTCCAATCCGGGCTCCCCAATCCGGACTTCAGGAACTGCCATGAAAAACACGCGTAGCATCGCGCTGTTGCTGATCGTGGTCTGCCTCCTCGCGTTGCCGGCATTGCCGCAACGGGTTGCCGGGGCAGGGCAAGTTCCAGTCGTTCGCAAAATTGAGCCACCCAACTGGTGGGTGAACTACACACCTGAGCTGGCCCTGCTGCTGACCGGCGAAAACTTGGGTGGCGCGCGGGTGGAAAGTCCAGTGAAAGAAGTGACCGTGCTGGGCGCGGAAGCATCCGCGAACGGACACTATCTATTCGTCCACCTGCAACTCAGTTCTAACTTGTCGCCGGGAACTGTTTCCCTGCATCTCGTCACTTCGGCGGGATCGGCGACGGTCCCGTTGCCCTTTCTGGCTCACGCAGACTCCCGCGGCCTGTTCCAAGGTATTTCTCGCGACGACGTTATCTACCTGATCATGCCCGACCGCTTCGCCGACGGCGATCCTGCGAACGATCAGCCCGCAGGTTCGACTGGCCGTTATGACCGCAGCGACCCGATGGCGTATCACGGCGGCGATCTGCGCGGCATCCGCCAACATCTCGGATATCTCCATGACCTCGGTGTGACCACGCTTTGGCTCACTCCGGTCTGGAAGAATACCGACTCCGACTATCATGGCTACCATGTCGTCGATTTCTACGCCCTCGACGACCACATGGGCTCGATGCAGGAATATCAGGCGTTGGTTGCCGATGCGCACCGGCTGGGCATGAAGGTGCTGATCGATTACGTTGTCAATCACACCGGCCCTCATCATCCCTGGGCCAACGATCTGCCAACGCCTACGTGGTTTCATGGCACGCCTGCGCACCATCTGGAACCCGCGTACACGTTCACCGGGCTGGTCGATCCGCATGCTTCGCCGCGCGAGTATCTCAATACGCTCGATGGCTGGTTCGCCGGCAAATTGCCGGATCTGAATCCGGACGATCCCGCACTCGCGGTCTACCTGGCGCAGAATGCGATGTGGTGGACAGAAATCGCGCAGCTCGATGGCTTCCGGCTGGACACGTTCCCCTATTCGACGCGCCAGTTCTGGAGTGGATGGCACGAGCGGCTCCGCCAGGTGTATCCGCAGATCAACACTATCGGCGAAGTTTCCGACAGCGATCCGGCGATCACATCATTTTTCGAGGGCGGACGAAAGCAATTCGATGGAATCGACTCCGGCCTGGCTACGGTCTTCGATTTCCCGCTATGCCACGCGCTGCGCGATGTCGTGATCAAGGGTGAGCCGATGGAAAAGATCGTCGAGGTTCTTCGCCACGACGAACTCTATCCGCATCCGGAAACGCTGGTCACCTTCATCGGGAATCACGACCAACGGCGCTTCGTGAGTGAAAAAGGCAGCGGCCGGGCCAAACTCAAAGCTGCATTGTCGCTGCTGCTCACCTTGCGCGGAATTCCACAAATTTATTCGGGTGACGAAATCGCGATGCCGGGCGGCGAGGACCCAGACAACCGGCACGATTTCCCGGGAGGTTTCCCCGGCGATTCGCACAACGCGTTCCCCGCCAGCGGCCGGACTGCCGAACAGCAGGACGTATTCGCGTACGTGCAGTCGCTGCTGGCGCTGCGCCAGAGCCACGCCGCACTGCGTACTGGAAAGCAGTGGCACATCGGTTGGGACGACAGCTACTACGCGTTTCTGCGCGAGTTGCCGGAAGAGCGGCTGCTGGTGGTCTACAACAACGCCTCTACGACGCGCGAACTCAACATCCCCGTTGAGAACACCCCGCTGGAAACTGCCCACAAATTTGAGACGATGTTCGGGAACACCTCTGCGGAACTTGTCAGCGGGCAAGTGCGCGTCTCCATGCCGGCCCAGACACTCTCCGTGTTCAGTGTGCGTTAGCGCTTCCCATCGGATGTTGACTTTTGTTTGCTGCCGACCGAAGCTCGTTCATAATGCTCTTCATTCTGTCGGGAGTTTGCCGCACGTGATCACCCATACCCGGCCTGCAAATCGTCTGCGTGCACTCCTGCTCTCGGCGGCGCTGTTCGCAGCCGGAGGAGCCGTCGTTGAGGCGCAGAACCCGACCGCTCCCGCCGAGTCCCCCCAGATGCGGCAACTCCACCAGGCGCTCAGCCTTGAAGAACACGGCGAC
>JBELAE010000261.1:0-7294 GCA_049509155.1 Candidatus Sulfotelmatobacter sp. | reverse complement strand
ACGGAGGCGCAGCCACTGCACGCTCGGGTAGAACTGCAAGAGCTTGCGCCAAGTCGTCGCTGTCCGCATACTGAATCACAACCCCCAGGAACGGATCGCGCGACTTGCCGGTAATCAAGTCATACGCACTTTGGGCGCGCTCGATGGTGAAACGGTGTGTGATCAGGGCGCCGACATCGACTTTCTTGTCGGCCAGGAGTTGCAGAAACGCTTCCATGTTGCGGGTTTCAGACCAGCGCACGTAGCCGATGGGATAGTCGCGTCCTTTCTGCTCATAAGCCGCGTCGTAACGGCCCGGGCCGTAGGAACGTGAGACACGGAAATCGAGTTCCTTCTCGTAATATGCCTTGCGCTCGATGTCCATGCCGACAGTACCGACCGCGACTACGATGGCGCGGTCACGTGCAATTGTGCCGGCGAGATTGACCGGATCGCTGCTGGAGGTTTCGGCGGTGATCAGGACAGAGTCAATGCCCGCGCCGCGCGATGTCTCGACGCAAAGATTCCGAAACGCGGCAGCCGAACTGGCTACGGCATCCGCGCCCATCCGCTGGGCAAGATCCGCGCGTAGCGGGTCCGGGTCCATGCCGAGAACGCGGCAGCCGGCGGCATTTAACAGCTGCACTGTGAGTTGGCCCAGCAGGCCCAAACCGATCACGGCAACCAAGTCGCCCAGTTTGGCTTCGGCGTTGCGTATGCCATGCAGAGCGACGGCTCCTAGCGTTGCGAAAGCGGCTTCGTCGAAAGTGACTTCGCCAGTTACGGTTGGCGCGCCGCTGATCGCTCGCGCGGGGATGCGTGCGACGAGCAAACGCGGGACACACGCAATCTCCGCATGAACCGCGAATCCAGCTCCGGCACAAGCGACACGGTCGCCGGGTTGGATGTCGGTGACACCGTCGCCGACTGCGAGGACTGTTCCCGCGCTGCTGTAGCCGGGACTTTGCGGCTGGTCGAGACGGCTGCGCACGGACTGAATCGCCGAAAAGATTCCGTCGCGCTGCACTTTGCTGATCACTTCGCGAACCAGGTCGGGTCTCGATTGCGCTTTCTGCAACAGACTCTTGCGGGCGAACTCGGCGGAGGCGCGCTCGGTTCCGGCAGACACGACCGAGGCCGCGACCCGCACCAGCGCGCAGCTCGGCAAAAGCTGTGGCACGGGAACTTCTTCTACCGTGGTCTCGCCCGTGCGCGCGTGTTGGAGAACCTGCTTCATGCCGTAGCCACTTGTTGCGGCGGGAGAGACTCGGATTCGAACTTCCGCGCGCCTCCGTCCAGAAATGTTTGCATCCACAATTCAAGCGTGAGGAATTGCCAAAGCTGCATCGACCAGTCCTGCCGGCCGCTGCGGTGCTCGTCAATGTAGCGCTGCACGGCTGCGGGCTGAAACAGGCCCCGGTGGCGCAGTTGCGCGGGTGAGAGCAAATCATCCAGCATTTCTTTAAGATCGTGGGCCAACCAATAGTCTACCGGAGCAGCGAAGCCGGCTTTTGGCTGCTGCAGCACTTCGCGCGGCAGAACGTCCTCCATTGCTTTGCGGAAAATGGATTTCGTCGTCGGCCGCAGAAAACCGTGCAGCTTCATGTTAGGTGGAATGTTCCAGGCCACAAATTCTGCCAGTTCGCGATCCAGAAACGGAACCCGCACTTCGACGGAGGACGCCATGCTCATCTTGTCGTTGTAATTGAGATTAAGGCTGGTCATGAATATTTTGGTGTCGAGATAAAGCATTTGGTTCAGGAAGTCGGCGTCGTGGACGCGGTCGAATGCGGCGCGGTGCTGGCGGGCAGGATCAGACCGTGAAGCTTCGGCGATTAACGCAGAGGTGTAGAGCTCTGACTTCTGGTCAGAGTCGAGATACGTACCGTTTCTGATGAAGCGATCGACGGAGTTGAGCGACGCGCTACGCGCCATTTTCTTCGCCAAGCGTAGTCTTCCCTTCAGCCCCTTCATCATGGTGCCGCGCAGGCTGGGCAGCGCTGCCAGTCCAGCCTCGGCCGCTCGCCGCGGGGCCGACGGGATATGCCCGTAGGCCTGCGCCCAGTAATGCGCGACGTGCTTGCGGTATCCGGCAAAAAGTTCGTCCCCGCCCACGCCGGAGAGTAGAACTGTAGACTGCTTGCGCGCTTCGCGGCAAACAAGATAGGCGGTAATGATGGCGGGATCGGCGGTCGGCTCGTCCATGTGCCAGACCAGACGAGGCAAGAGATCGGTGACGTCTGGTTCGACCACAATGCGCTGGTTCTCGCAGCCCAGCTGGCGCGCCAATCGAGTGGCGACTTCGGGATCGTCGAGCGTGGTTTCGCCCACACGGTACTTCGGCGGGAAGGTGATGGTGTAGGTTCGAATCGGCTGATTCGTGCTCCTGGTAATTGCGGCTCGGCACATCATGGCAACTATGCCGGAGGAATCGAGCCCCGCGCTGAGAAAAGCTCCAATGGGCACGTCGCTCACCATCTGCGCTTCGACGGAACGGCGGAAACGCTCGCGAACTTCATCCGCCAGGTCGGCTTCCGAGCGCGCATAGGTCTGATCCGCTGCGGGAAACGTCAAATCCCAGTACTGCGTGAGTTTGAATTCGCCCTTCCGCAAAGTCGCATAGTGCCCCGCGGGCAGTTTGAAAATGCGGCGGAACATCGTCTTAGGATCGGGCACCCAAAGAAAGGTCAAATACTGGTGCAGCGATTCGGGGTCGAGCTGCGCTTCGATCTCTGGAATCTGCAAGAGTGCCTTGATTTCGGAAGCTAACGCAAAGCGTTCGCCAGAGTGAAAATAATAAAAAGGCTTGATGCCGAAGTGATCGCGGGCCATGAACAACACCGGAGTCGCTGCGCGAAGATCGCAAATCGCAAAGGCGAACATTCCGTTCAGGCGCTTTACGCAATCCGGACCTTCTTCCTCGTAAAGATGGATGATCACTTCGGTGTCGGTGTGGGAGGCGAAGCGGTGGCCCTTGCTTTCGAGTTCACGGCGAAGTTCGGCGAAGTTATAAATCTCGCCGTTGTAGGTGATCCAGACGGTGCGGTCTTCGTTGCACATCGGCATGTGGCCGTCGGGAGACAGATCGAGAATGGCGAGGCGCCGACTGCCCAGGCCGATGTAGGAGCCATCAGGGAACTTGCGGTCCCAGAGGCCGGAGTCGTCGGGGCCACGATGCGCCTGCACATGAGTCATCCGCGCCAGCGTCTCCCGATCTCCGCAATTGACCACGCCGCTAATGCCGCACATTGCCTGGTTCGTCCTCTTGAGAATTTTGTAGGCGTTGCTTCGTCTTCAGTTCATAAATCTTGGCCTTGGTGTGAAACATCTGCACGGATTGAAAACCGCAATAGATCAGACCTGGAATACCGTCCATAAATCCCAATCGTAGAAAGTACCGGTAGCAAAAAAGCAGCACGGGCGAGCCGGGCACCGCGAAGAGCTTTTTCTTGAGCCAGCGGCGGCGCTGGGCTTGTGTGCCAAAGAAAGCAGGGGGCAACTCAGCATTGTTCTGCTCGCACTGCAGCAGCACGCGGGACTCCCAGTTCGAGTACTCGTCGTGCTTCTGAATATACCGGGAAAGCGATTCAACGTTGTGGTGAATGATTGGATTCTCGAGGCGCCGCGCAGGGCCTTCGACCACAACGTGCTCGTGGACTTCCATGTCTGCCATCGATGAGTCCTGATCGCGAAGACGGCACTCGTAACGGCCCTTGCCCCGGCGGAAGAGCGCGAGCTTCCAGAAGTTCGCATCGCCGTGGCGCAGAACCCGTCCGAGGAAGTACATACGGAGGGAAATGTAATAGCCATTAACGTCCGGATTCTCGATACAGCGGCGAATTTCTTCTGCTAGTTCAGGCGTCAGCGCTTCGTCGGCATCGACCAGAAGAATCCAGTCAAACGCGAGAGGCAAACTGTCCATAGCCCACTGGCGTTTCTTGGGCCATCCGCCCTGATAGTGGAACTGCACGACCTTCGCTCCGAAAGATCGAGCGATTTCAGGCGTCGCGTCCGTGCTCTCCGAGTCGATGACATAGACTTCGCCGACATCGCGTAGCGCTTCCAGACAGCGCGGCAGATTCTTCTCCTCGTTGCGGGCAGCCACAATTACGCTGACCAGCAGTTTTCCCGTCGGCGTTACTAGCTGCGGCTTGGCGATTTCTTCGACTTTTTGCATACCCAAAGCTCGTCACAAGAAGGTCGTCCCAAAGCTCGCCACACAAAACGCGCTACAAATGCAATTCACACCAGCGCTGCAGTACGTATAGGGACCATGGGCGGGACCACGAAGTCTCGCCTGCGAGGAACTTCTTCCAGACCTGCTCCACTTGACTTGCGTCCAGCAGTCCGCCCAGAGGACCGTCGCTGATCCGCTTCTTCCCTAGTACCGGCTCGATCTCGGATCGAAGTTCTTGCCGCATCCAGTGCTCAAAAGGCAGCGTAAAACCACGCTTCGGACGATGCACGATTTCGTCGGGCAACGATCCGGCCAGAGCTTCAACCAGAAGTTTCTTCGGTGTTCCGTTCAGCTTCCACTCGCCCGGCAGAGCCAGCACGGCCTTGGCTAATTGGTGATCGATCAGAGGAACTCGAACCTCCAGGCCCTGGGACATGCTCATGACGTCGGCATCGCGCAACAGCGTATTCAGCATATAACAGCGCGACTCGAGATAGGAAACACGATTGACCGCATCGAGCACGAGGGCACGCTGTAGACGATCGCGTTGCGAGGCGGCGGCCGCTTCGGCGATGAACTGGTCTGCGTTGCAAAAAAGAAGATCGCGCTGGCTGGGGCTGAACAGCATGCGGCTGAGAAAGTAAGGATGCAGAAGCCGGCCGTTGTCGCGGGCGAGAGAACAAAGTTTGCGATTCTGATCGTTCGGCGGAGCCAGCGCGGCAAACACCGAAGCCACCGAACCGCGAACCACTCCGGGGACGCGTTTCCAAAATTGCGCGAAGCGCTCCATGCGCGGAACGGTGCGGAATGTTGAATATCCGCCGAAAACTTCGTCTCCGCCCAGGCCCGATAAGGCGACCTTCACGCCCGCCCGACGCGTTTCGCGGGAGACGAAGTAGGTATTGATCCCGTCCATCGTGGGCAGATCCATCGCACCCAAGGCGTCAGGAATCGCGGCCAGGACATCGTTCTCGGAGACATCGATCTCGTGATGATCGGTGTGAAATTTCTGGGCGATTGCACGTGAATGCTGCGCTTCGGAAAAGTCGGCTTCCCGAAAGACGATGGAAAACGTGCTGGCGGTTACGCCGCTGCGGCTTAGGATGCTGACCAGCGCGCTTGAATCGATGCCCCCAGAAAGAAACACTCCCACCGGCACATCGCTTACTAACTGCAAGCGAACAGCTTCTTCCAGGGTCGACCGTAAGCGTTCGGCAGCGCGTGTTTCATTTTCGGCAGAGAGAGACATCGAAGGTCGTCCGGCGGTTGGCGACTCGTCCACAAGGTCCCAATAGGAAGATTGGCGCAGAACTCCGGCTTCCCAAGTCAGAGTGTGGCCGGGAGGAAGCGCGCGAACTCCGTCCACCAAGGTGAGCGGGTCATAGGCCGAGCCGAACGTCAGATAGTTGGTGAGGCCGGCCGGGTCAATGCGGGGCGGCAGCAGGCCCGTGCCGAGCAGCGTGCGAACTTCGGAGGCAAAAAGAAAATACGAACCGGCCTGCGCATAGTAGAGCGGCTTGATGCCCATGGGATCGCGGGCGAGAAACAACTGGTGGCGGCGCGCATCCCAGAGAGCGAAAGCAAACATGCCACGAAACTTTGTGAGGCATTCCGCGCCCCAGTGCGCATAGGCCTTCAGCACCACTTCGGTGTCGGAGTGACTGACGAAGTTCGTGCCGGTTCTTTCAAGTTCGTTACGAACGTCGCGGAAGTTGTAGATCTCGCCGTTGTAGACAATCCAGTTGCCGGTTTCGCCGTCTTGCATGGGCTGGCGGCCTAGAGGAGATAGATCGAGGATCGCTAAACGACGATTGCCCAACCCAATCTCGACCGGGTCAGGCACGGAATCGCGCAGAAGGATCGTGCCCGAATCGTCGGGCCCACGGTGCGCCAGCGACTGCGTGCCACGTTCCAGCACGCCGTCGGGGATTCGCGCATTCTTTGCAATAACGCCGAAGATTCCGCACATTCAAGATATCATCCCACTAGCCAAGCCCCCATACTAATGCCCCAAGAAGCCTTGCAGACGAGTCACTGCAGTTTCTCTACTGCGATTCTGACCGCATAACTGCCGACGCCCGTCGCACACGCCGTGTAGGCGGTTGAGTAGGTGAACGCCGCATTGCCCGCAGACCAAAATGTAATATTGCCGGCGCCGAAATTCGAAGTCCCGCCCAGCGCCAGACTACTGCCGCCCGAAACACCCGCGCCGGAGAGCGGAACGCGTAGGTTGCGGGTGCTAGTCTCATCTTTCCATCCGATCGTCAGGGCAGCCGCGGCACTGCCGGGGGACGGGCACGCAGTCGTCGAGTCCAGGTAATAGCTGACCCTGTATTGTCCGGGTCCACAGGCAGATGAGGCGCACAAATTCGTGGGCGGAATTGCGGCCTTTTGGCCGGTCAGGGAAACCCCCGACCGCGTCCCGCCGGCGATTGATGCAGCTGGCACGCTGCCGGAGTCGCCGGCGCAACCGACACACTTTCCGGTCACCGTGAGATTCCCGTTGATGATCACCGGAACATTAAAGGTCTTGGCCGCGGCTGTCAGCTTCTCCTGCGGATTGCCATCGGGAAGCTTCCCGATGTATTCGCGAACCTCGTTCTGGGCGCGGCTGTAGAAAGTATCAATGTTGCCCTCATAGCCGAGATCGAGGTCTTTTGCGTCCGCGACAGGGCGGTGATTGGCCGTGGTCCAGGTCTTTCCCCAATTACTGTCGCCCAACGTAATAAGTGGAGTGAAACCAACCGCCCCGCCGCGATGCCCAAAGTTCAGTCTCCCCTTGTGGCCATTCTCAGGAGTTTGTAGTCCATTGGCAGCTTTCAGAATGGTCGCGCCGGGTATTCCGCCGGCGCCGTTGGTATGGAGCGCCTCGAGGTTCGCAGCCGCTGGGGGCGTTGCTGACGTGCCTATCAGCACTTCGGCTTCTCCGGTCACCCCGCCCGGAGGAATTGTGCTGACGATCGCTCCCGCGCCCAGAACATCGGATTGGAGCGGCGGCGTGAAATCCTGATAAGAGGAGGTCGACTTGTCTTCACCCGGACTGATCACAATCGCGCCCGGCCAGAAGTCCAGCCGCGGCATATAGAAGTTCTTTGAGAGGTCCTCCGCTGCATTGGTGTAGGAAGACAGAGGTCCCCC
>JBELAE010000260.1:0-11157 GCA_049509155.1 Candidatus Sulfotelmatobacter sp. | reverse complement strand
GCCTTCTTCAACGACTCGCCCAGCACCCTAACTTCTTTATGGGTATGACTAAGAAGATGCGCCACCTGGGTTTCCAAAGTTCGCGCATTCACGATCTCGCCCAGCGAGGTGTTGGTGGCCAAAGGTAAAAGATACCGCGTAATGTCGAACGCCCGCGCCTTCAACGTCCGCTCATACGCCTCCTGTTTCATATCGGCGGGCTTGGGCGTGATGTTGATCAAATGCTGCGTCATGTGCGCCGAAAGCCCTTCATACTCGGCAAACAGAAAGTCCAGCGTCTCGCGATAGAGTTTCCGCGCTTCTTCATCCGAACCAAAATCAGGAACGTAGTACCCGCTCTTCTTGAAATCCTGATAGCGCGTCGACCGCTCCTGCCCATCCCAGCGCTGCTCGTCAGCCACTTCAATCGCCGCCAGAATCGATAGCCGCTCGACCGCCAGCGCAATATGCGCCAAGTCGGCAATCGACCGATGCCCATACTGAAAATAAAAAGTATTAAGAAACTTCTCCGCCTTCTGCGTGCTGATCTCGCGCAGCGACTCCTTCATCGACAGCGACGACCGCGAATACTTCGCCATGGCATAAGCCTGAATCTCCGGCTCCACGCCAAACACGGCAAACACTTCGGTCGAAGGCTCGGCTTGTGTGGCGCGGGCACTCTTGCCCGCGTCTGCCGGCAGCATTTCAATCGGCATCGGCGCAGGATTTTCCGCAGCCGAAGCCCGCGCCGTCGACCGGTGCCCGGCGTCCGCCGGGGAAGAGTTCTTGTTGGAGGGATCGGGCATCGTGATCACATTCGTCGCAGTCTGTGGCATGAGTGCTGGAATGTTACTCGGCGCCCTTGTGGATTAGCAATGCGATTCGTCGAAGCTGGATTCCAGGAAAGGTTTATGTGGGGACAGCCGCCCCGTCTGTCCGGTCGAGCAAATCTCGACGGCCGCAGCCTACATCATCCACTGCTGTTCTCCGTACCATCTCTCCCGCGTATAATTCAGCGTTCATAATCATTCCACGCAAATAGTCGGGAGAACTTTTACATGTCCCTTTCAGGACGCGTAGCCCTCGTCACCGGCGCCTCGCAAGGCATCGGACGCACCTGCGCCCTGCGCCTAGCCAAAGATGGCGCGACGGTAGCCGTCGCCGCCCGCAATCAGGAAAAGCTCAACGAACTGGTCACCGAAATCACCGCGGCCGGAGGCAAAGCCTCCGCCTTCGCCCTCGACGTCGCCGACGAAAATCAAGTCAAGGAAACCATCAAAGCCGCCATCGCCCAATTCGGCAAAATCGACATCCTGGTCAACAACGCCGGCATCACCCGCGATCAGCTGGTCATGCGCATGAAGCGCGCCGACTGGGATGCCGTGCTGCAAACCAACCTCACCTCTGCCTATCTTTGTATTCAGGCGGTCATCCCCTCCATGCTCAAACAGCGTTGGGGACGCATCATCAACATCACCAGCGTCTTCGGCCAGATGGGCCAGGCCGGCCAGGCCAACTACTCCGCCTCCAAAGCCGGACTCATCGGCCTGACCATGGCCATCGCCCGCGAAGTAGGCTCCCGCAACATTACGAGCAACGCAGTCGCCCCCGGCTTTATCGAAACCGCCATGACCGCGGTCCTGAGCGACGAATTCAAACAAACTGCCGTCAAACAAATCCCGCTCGGCCGCGTCGGAACACCGGACGACGTAGCCAGCGCCGTCGCGTTCCTGGCGTCCGACGAAGCCTCCTACATCACCGGCCACGTCCTGAACGTAAACGGCGGCATGCTGATGGGATAGGAGCGAATCGGCCGACCTTCGGCGGCATTCCCCAACGGAATGTCATCCCGAGCAACGCGAGGGACCTCGGTTCTCGCCGGTAGTGGCGCCAAAGATGGCGCAGGCAAACACCCAGTTCCCTCGCGCTGCTCGGGATGACAAACCTTTTGTGGTATCGCGGAAAGCAGTCCAGAGGAACTAATGACCAACGACGCTCCGCAGTTTCCCCCTGTGTCCTCTGTGGTTAAGGGTCTTGCGTTCGCTCAAGCAGAATCCCCAGCCCAACTGGCCCAAGCCCGCGAGCTCTTCATCGAATACGCCCAGTCCCTGGGCTTCAGCCTCTGTTTTCAGAATTTCGATAAAGAACTCGCCAGCCTCCCCGGCGGCTACGCTCCACCCGAAGGCCGCCTGCTGCTGGCCGACCAAGACGGCCAGCTCGCCGGCTGCATAGCGCTCCACAAGCTGGAACCCGGCGTCTGCGAAATGAAGCGCCTCTACTTGCGTCCTCGGTTCCGCGGCAAGGGTCTAGGCCGCGCGCTCGCCGATCACATCATCGCCGAAGCCCGCCACATCGGCTATCAGCGCATGCGCCTCGACACGGTCGAGCCAGTCATGAAGGACGCAGTCGCCATGTATCGCAAGCTGCGCTTCAAAGAGATCGCGCCCTACTGTCCGAATCCGATGTCTGGGGTCATATACATGGAACTACATTTGTAATCTGGCGCTCGATTCGTCACACTTTTTCGGACTGCCAACGTTCTCGGACTGTCATCCCGAGCGAAGCGAGGAACCTCGGTTTCCGCTGGCAGCCGCACTATAGATGGCGCAAGCAAGTACCGAGCCCCCTCGCTACGCTCGGGATGCCAAAGTTTTGGTTGCTCCACAAGGTTTAGATCGGTGAAACCACCTGCCAGACAGGGCTTTCGCTCGATCGATTCCTTATACGCCGTCTAAGCAATCGCGCTCATACCCATGAAACGCAGGTCGATCCCATCCGATTTTCGTATGGCACGAATGTCCGCGTTATGGCACAAATTTCCTACTTGCCAGAAGGTACTGATCTGGTTACTATGACCCATCCTGAAATGCTCCCAACCATGAATATCGGCGAGACCATCCGCAACTACCGGCTCCAGAAAGGTATGTCTCAGGGCGACATCGAAAAGCGGACCGGCCTGCTGCGCTGCTATCTGTCGCGCGTCGAAAATGGCCACACCATCCCGTCGCTCGATACGCTCTCCAAAATCGCCGGCGCCATGGAACTCCCGCTGTCGCAATTTTTCGCCGAGCCCGGCCACAACAACGGCTCCAAAGGACTGCCCCAGCTCTCCGACGACGAAGTCCGCTTCCTCAGCCAGATCCGCCGCTACTCCACCAGCCTGAACGACAGCGACCGCAAACTCGTTCTAGCCATGGTCAAGAAGATGGCGTCGAATTCGGCGAAATAAGCTGGGAGCTATCAGCCGTCAGCTCTCAGCTATCAGCTAAACCACCTCGACCCACTGCATTCGGTCTCAAGACAATCCCATAAAGCCTTCAGTCGGTTTTGGCTGAAAGCTGATAGCTGATAGCTGACAGCTGCCTTCGAATTACTTTCGTACCATGCCCTCGGTGACCCAGCGGCACCTCGCCTCCATCCCTGCTCGTCATTAAACTGTTGATGGAGATACCTGTGACCACCGACGAAGAACTCGCCGTCCTCGAGACGCAACTGCGCCGTCTGAAGATCGAGTACGAGATGTTCTTCAGTAATCCGACCAAGCGCCCACCTACTGACGTTGAGTGGAAGGTGCTGAGCATGCTCCGCAAGTTTTCCGACGGCGGCCGCATGAACTTCTCCCAACGCTACCGTTACAACGAAATGGCCCAGCGCTACGCCATTTACAGCGATCTGTGGCGCAAGAAGTCCCGCATCCGCGAAGAAGGCTACCGCCGCCCGCAGGACGCTCTGCTCTCCGTGCAAGGAGTGCGGACCACGGAAGAAGAACTCAAGCCCCACCACAACCCCGTCTACGGCGTAAGTCATGCAGCCGCTGCGGCGGCCGCAGGCGCAGCCACAGTCGCCGCCAAGAAAAAAGCCGGAGAGAACGTCACCGGCAGCATCGACTCGTTCACCACTTTCGTTCAGAAAAAAACCGAACAGATCCGCAAGCAATACCACTGCGAAAACGTCGAATACTCGGTCGAACTCGCCAACGGCCACGTCAAACTCAAAGCCAAGGCGAAGACATAAGCGAGGCGACCATCATGAGGCTGCCCCGGCGCGTTCTGGTAATGGCGGTCATCACGGTCGCAGTCCTGGTTGCGGGCATCTACTGGCTCGGGCCAATCGCTCTTTCCTTTTACGCGGCAAGATAAGGTCCCTCCCGTCGCTCGAGTCGTGCCCACGGAGTTGAAAGAGCAGGCAGTGTCACAAGCTGCCGGAATGAAGGTCGCCTATCTCGGGTATGTCTTCGACGTTCCGTGGAGTGATCTCGACCAATCCAAAACCAATCTGTACCCGAAGGACAAATCCGAGAAAACCTCGGCAGTCCTCGCGTTTAACTCAGGGCTGCGTCTATGGCTCAAGGTTCTTCCACCGCGAGAATTCGCCGATTTGTGGGCCACGGATTTCAAGACTCCGCCGCGGGCTTTTGACGCACTCTTCGGCCCAGGCAGCGCCCGTTCCGACTACGTTTTTGTAACCAACGTTTACAGCTTCACCCCGGAAAAAATGCATTACTGGTCTCTTTCGCAGCCCACCCACGCTCGGGAACAAATGATGCTCATTACAAAATCGATGATGCTGGTGAAGGCGGCGGACTCAGGAATATTTAAACTGCACTCCTACTCTTACACAGGCTTTCAGCAGGGTGATCCTCACGCCAGCCGGGATACAGTCGTGGTTGACCTGTACTCCGGTGACCGTCACGTTGAGATGCTCTTTTTGCAGAAGGATTACCACAATGCTGCCGGCGTCACTCAGCCTGAAATCAACACCGTGGTTCAGTCTTTGCACCGAGCTGTGCCCAGCGAACTAGCGAGTTCCGAGAAGTAGCGAGAGCACGCATCTCGTCCTACCAGTCCCCCTCGTCATTCCTGCTAAAATCTGTTGTCAACTTCCAGAAAACCAATCTTCCATGTCTAAGATCCAACGCGCCATCCTCAGCGTCACCGACAAGACCGGCCTCGCTGATTTCGCCCGCAAACTCTCCGCGCTCGGCGTCGAACTCATCTCTACCGGCGGCACCGCCAAACTCCTTCGCGACTCTGGCATCGCCGTCAAAGACATTTCCGAACTCACCGGATTCCCCGAAATGCTCGACGGCCGCGTTAAAACCCTTCATCCCAAAGTCCACGGCGGCATCCTGCATCGCCGCGACGATCCCAAACACGTGGCCGCCGTCGCCGAACACGGCATCGCGCCCATCGACATGGTCGTCGTCAATCTCTACGCCTTCGAAAAAACCGCGGCCAAGCCCGGAGTCGCGTTCGAAGAGTTGATCGAGAACATCGACATCGGCGGCCCGTCGATGATCCGCTCCGCCGCCAAGAATTTCCACGATGTCGCCATCGTCACTTCCCCCGCCGACTACGAAGCCATTGCCGCGGAACTCGAGCGCGAAGCCGGCCATCTCTCGCTCGCCACCAAGTGGCGCTTGGCGCAAAAAGCCTTCGCCACCACCGCAGCCTACGATTCCGCTATCGCCTCCACGCTGGAGCGTATCGGCGCAGACTCTTTTCAACTTCAGCCCGAAGCCGCCGCGTTCCCGCAAACCCTGCGCTTCTCGTTCCACAAAACCCTCGACCTGCGCTACGGCGAAAACCCGCACCAAAAAGCCGCCATGTACTCCGACGGCTCAGGCACAGGCGTAGCCAACGCCCGCCAACTCCAGGGCAAGGAACTTTCCTTCAACAACATCGTCGACCTGCAAGCCGCCTGGGATCTCGCCCAAGAATTTGATGAGCCCGTCGTCGCCATCATCAAACACACCAACCCCTGCGGCACCGCCACGGGCAAGACTCTGGCGGAAGCCTACAAACGCGCCCTTGAATGTGATCCCGTCTCCGCTTTCGGCGGCGTGATCGGCGTAAACCGTCCCATCGACGCCGAAGCCGCCGAAGAAATGCACAAACTTTTCCTCGAAGTCATCGCCGCCCCCGCCTTCGACGAAGCCGCCAAAGCCAAGTTCGCCACCAAGAAAAATCTCCGCCTGGTGCAGGTGGCTGCTGCCGATCAGAAGTGGGTCTTAAAAAACATCTCCGGCGGCATGCTCATCCAGGACGCCGACATCCGCCCCCTGCAAGACATCGACCTCAAAGTCGTAACCCAACGCGCGCCCACACCCGAAGAAACCCGAGCCCTGCTCTTCGCCTGGAAAGTCTGCAAACACGTCAAATCCAACGCCATCGTTTACGCCCGCGACGGACAAACTGTAGGCATCGGCGCCGGCCAGATGTCCCGCGTCGATGCCGCCAAACTCGGCGCCATGAAAGCCCAACTCCCACTCCAGGGCACGGTCGCCGCTTCCGACGCCTTCTTCCCGTTTCCCGACGGCGTCGAGGAAATCGCCCGCGCCGGCGCCACCGCCGTCATTCAACCCGGAGGCTCCCAGCGTGACGCCGAAGTCATCGCCGCCGCCGACCGTCTCGGCCTCGCCATGATCTTCACCGGCGTCCGCCACTTCCGCCACTGAGTAAAGCAAATTGTTGATTCCCTGATTGTTGATTGGTGATTGTAAAGATATCTGCCGATGCGCCGCTAAACCGCGTGGTTTCAATCAGCAATCAAAAATCAACAATCAACAATTCTCGGCCCCGCCCGTCCCTGAACTTCCGTTCTTCCCGCTTTACCCACGAGTACGTCTTTTTTCCCATCCCGCCGATCCTCGGGTTAGAATAAAGGCACCTTTCCCCCGGCGGCTTGGCATCTAAACAGCCTGAGGTTTCGGAAACGCGCGGGAGCGCATTCAGATCCAAATGATTAGGTCTAGCATGAATAGAATTTTCCGCACTTTATTAGCCATATTAGCGACGATCTCGATAGCGTCTGCCGCTGCGGTCGCGCAAAACACCCCGTCGTCCTCCTCGACTTCCTCAGCTTCCCCTGCTCCCGAGGCCAAACCGGCCCAGGCTTCGCCGCGCAAGTTCGACCGCGCCGCCGCCTACTACCATTACTCCCTCGCCCACATGTACGAGGAGATGGTCACCGCCTACGGCCGCAGCGACCTCGCCGTTAAGGCCACCGAGGAATACCGCCTCGCCATCGACGCCGATCCGTCATCGGAATTCCTGACCTCAGCCTTAGCCGAGCTCTACGTTAAGACCGGACGCATCGCCGACGCCGTCAAGGAAGCGCAAGACATCATCAAGCGCGATCCCAAGAATCTCGAAGCCCACAAGCTTCTCGGCCGCATCTACCTGCGCTCGCTCGGCGATATGCCCGGCGGTTCCGGTTCTGACAACATTCTCAAACTCGCCATCGACGAGTATGAGCAGATCGTGAAGCTCGATCCCGAGAGCATCGACGACCACCTCCTGCTCGGCCGCCTCTACCGCCTGAACAACGATCTCGCCAAAGCCGAAGGCGAACTCAAAACTGCCATCAAGCTCGACCCCAGCTCTGAAGAAGCCGTCACCACGCTGGCCATGCTCTACACCGACGAAGGCGACACCGCGCACGCCCTTCAGGTGCTTAGCGCCATCCCTGACTCGGCTCGCTCCGCCAAGCTATACGCCGCTCTGGGCGCCGCCTACGAGCAGCGCAAAGATTACAAGAGCGCCATCGACGCTTTCCGTCGCGCCATTGTTCTCGATCGCGATAATCTCGACGCCATCCGCGGCCTCGCCGAAAATCTGCTGAACGACGGCCAGCTCGAGGCCGCGCTCGAGCAGTACAAAGTCATCGCCGACTCCAATCCCGAAGACGCGCAAACCTACGTCCGCATGGCCGAGATTTATCGCCGACAGGCCCAGTACGATCTAGCCCTCGAAAATCTCAAGCACGCCGACACCCTGGTTCCCGACACCATGGACGTTCCCTACAGCATGGCCTCGGTTTATCAAGCACAGGGCCGCTACGATGATGCCATCAAACTGCTGCAGGACCTGTTAAAGCGCACCGAAAAAAGCGAAATCGGATCCAGTCAGGCCGACCGCAACAACCGCTCCATCTTCATCGAGCGCTTGGGAACGATCTACCGCGAACAGGAAAACTACACTGCCGCCGTCGATACCTTCCGCAAAATGCTGCCCTTGGGCGATGAAAACACTCGCCAGGGATATCAGGAAATCATTGACACCTACCGCGAAGCCAAGCAGTGGCCGCAAGCCACCGCCACCGCCAAAGAAGCGGTGCAGAAACTGCCCGACGACCGCGACATGCGCATGGTGCTCGACGCCCAACTGGCCGACACCGGCGAACTCGACAAATCCGTCGCCGACATTCGATCCATGCTCAAGGGCGGCCCCGAAGATCGCGAAGTCTATCTCCGTCTGGGCATCATCTACACCCGAGCCAAGAGCTGGAACGAAGCCCTCGACGCCCTCGCCAAAGCCGAGCAACTCTCCACCAAGCCCGACGACAAAGCCGCCGTTCAATTCCTCCGCGGAGATCTCTACCAGCGCGAGAAAATGTTCGACCAGGCCGAAGCCGAGTTCCGAAAGGTTCTGGCCGCAACCTCACCCACTGATCCGCAGGCCGCCGCCACGCTCAACTATCTCGGCTACATGAATGCCGATCGCGGCGTGAAGCTCGAAGAATCGCTTAATTACATCAAGCAGGCTGTGACCTTCGAGCCCAACAATGGCGCCTATCTCGACTCGCTCGGCTGGGTCTACTTCAAGCTTGGCAAGTACGATCAGGCGGAAGAAAATCTCACCAAGGCCGAAGCTCGCATGAACTCCGACCCGACCGTCCAGGAACATCTCGGCGATCTCTACCAGAAAACCGGCCGCCTGAAACTCGCCGCCGCCCACTGGGAGCGCTCCGTCCAGGAGTGGACCAAAACCGTCCCCGCCGAACAGGACTCCGAAGCCTTCGCCAAAGTCCAGCAAAAACTGGACGCCGCCAAAGTGAAACTGGCAAAAGAAGAAACCACAAAGCAGTAACCACCTCTACTCGTGTGGGGCCAGGTCCGGCAGCGACCCGCAGGGCCGCTGCCTTCTGCCGCGCCCTAAGCCCCGCAGAAATGAATGACGCCTTCAGCCGAGGGCGAACCGATCGCAGCACTCTACAAAACTCCCACACCCGCCGTCGATAGAGTGCACTGTCACTGCTTTGCTAAACTCCCTCCATGCAAGGCACGACCAACTACCCCCTCCAGCCCACCATCCGCGAAGCAACCTTGAGCGACGTCCCTGAAATCCTCTGCCAGCGCCGCCGAATGTACGAGGACATGCACTACACCGACCCCATCGCGCTGCAGACCATGGCGTCACTCTCGTTCGAGTATCTAAAATCTGCCATGGCAAACGGCTCCTTCCGAGCCTGGCTGGCGACCGACGGCAGCCGCGCGGTCGCAGGCGGCGCCGTCATCATCTCTCCCTGGCCCGCCCACCCCTACGACCTGCAATGCCGTCGTGCCGCGATCCTCAACGTCTATACGGATCCCGAATACCGCCGCCGCGGCATCGCCCGCCAGCTCCTGCAGACCATCATCGCCTGGTGCAGACGAGAAAACTTCGCCCGCATAACTCTCCACGCCAGCGACGATGGCCGCCATCTCTACGAATCCCTCGGCTTCGAGCCCAGCAACGAAATGCGCCTCAACCTACGGTAAAAAAATATAGGAAAGCGATGGAATAGCGGCGCGGCAAGAGAGTGACACGCCAGAGGAGCACCACTGCGGAGGGCGGCGCCGTGGAAGAGCGGCGCTTTAGCGCCGCGTACCCACGTAGAAGAAAGAAAGGCTTCAGCCCCGGCGGTTTTCAATCAACAATCAAAAATCATCAATCAACAATGCTCCACGAACAATGCTAGACTTTTCAAATGCTGGCCGCCCACGCGGTGCCCCTCACCCACTCCCGCGGACGCCGCTTCCCCGAGCCCCCGCACCCCTACCGCAACGACTTCCAACGCGACCGCGACCGCGTAATCCACGCCCGCGCCTTCCGCCGCCTCGAAGCCAAAACCCAAGTCTTCACCCGCCGCTACTCCGACCACTTCCGCAACCGCCTCACCCACACCATCGAAGTAGCGCAGATCACGCGCACGGTCGCAGCGGCGCTCGGCCTCAACGTAGATCTAGCCGAAGCGCTCGCTCTCGTCCATGATCTAGGCCATCCTCCCTTCGGCCACGCGGGAGAAAAGGCGCTCGACACCGCCATGCGCGCTCACGGCCTCTCCTTCGATCACAACTTGCATGCGCTGCGCATCGTCGAGGATTTCGAGCAGCGCTACGCCGCCTTCGGTGGACTGAATCTAACTTTCGAGGTACGCGAAGGCATCATCAAACATTCGCGCGACTACGATGCCGACAAACATCCCGAACTCGCGGAATATCTTCTTGACCAGCGCCCACCGCTCGAAGCTCAACTCGTCGACCTGACCGACGAAATTGGCTACAACACCGCCGACCTCGACGACGGCTACGAAGCCCATCTGCTCACGCTGCAACAAATTCGAGGAGGCGTGCCCGTCCTTGAACGTTTCTTTGGCCAGGTCGAGCAGCGGTATCCGGATGCCGCGGAGAAGCTAAAATTCAACGAAGCCCTAAAAGAAGTATTCAATCGCCTGACCGGAGATTTGATCACGAATACGCAGTCACGATTAAAACAGGCGGGGATCGAAACCGTAACAGATGTGCGCCGTCACAAAGAACGCTTGGCCGCGTTCAGCTCCGCGATAGAGGCAGAGCGCCGGCAGATCAAGAATTTCCTCTACGAAAATCTCTACTACAGCCCATCGCTGGCGGGAGAAAAAGACGACGCCGAACGCATCGTCACCGAACTGTTCGACTTCTGGAGGAAGAACCCTGCCGCCCTGCCGCACTATTATCAGGAGAAAGCGGAACAGCAATCCCTCCCACGCGTGATTTGCGATTACATCGCGGGGATGACCGATCATTACATCATCGAACAGTACGAGAAGCACTGCAAAGAAACCTCTTGAAACGCGGGGGGGGCCGCAGAGTTGCACGGGGAACCCAACTCCTGCCGGACCTTTCTTTGCGTCCTTTGCGCTGCCTTTGGGTTCTCTGCGGTTAAAAGCTTTTAAACGTTTCGCCGCACGGTCTTCACTTGCCCGCCACCGCGGCCACCACATCAAACAAAATTCTAGGCCCGCGCCGCACTTCCTCGACGCGAATGCGTTCGTTGTTCCCGTGTTCGGAATTGCCCTCTTCGTCCGTGGCCGTGTAGGGATTGAAACCGTATGCGTTAATTCCCAGCGGCCGGTACCGCTGATTCTCGGTGTAAC
>JBELAE010000026.1:0-22234 GCA_049509155.1 Candidatus Sulfotelmatobacter sp. | reverse complement strand
CTGTGTCTCTCGGCATGGTGGCGCTGGGGTTTGCCTTGTCGCATTGGCAGTCGCAGGACTTAACCCGTTTCGCCTGCTACCTCGTCGTTGCCGTGCTGGCCTCTGGCCTGAAAGTGCAACTGCCCGGCATCGACGGCACCATGTCGGTGAACTTCCTGTTCATCCTCCTCGGCGTGCTGGAGTTGAGCCTTCCCGAAACCCTCCTCATTGGCTGCACTGCCAGCCTGGTGCAAAGCGTCTGGCAGACCCGAAAGCGCCTTGATCCCGTTAAAGTGCTATTCAACGTCGTAGGCATGATGGCCAATGCCAGCGCTCTCACTTACCTGAGCTACCACTGGCTGGCCGCGAAATCGGGATCGAACAAACCGATTCTGTTGATGGTCGCGGCCCTCGTCTTTTTCTTCGCCAATACCCTGCCCATCTCGATCGTGATCGCACTGACCGAGGGTAAATCCAGCCGCAAGGTCTGGTCGGAGTGCTACTTCTGGTCGTTCCCGTATTACCTGGTCGGCGCTGCCGCGGTGGGACTGGTCGGAATCGTGAATCGCTCGGCGGGATGGGAAACCTCGCTGCTGGTGCTCCCGCTCATTTATTGGGTCTATCGCTCCTACCGCCTCTACTTAGGCAGACTCGAAGCTGAAAAAGAACGAGTCGAAGTTGAAAAGCGCCACGTGGAACAAATCGCCTCGCTCAACATGCGCACCATCGAGGCCCTGGCGCTGGCCATCGAAGCCAAGGACCACACCACCCACACTCATCTGCAACGCGTGCGAACCTATGCCGTTGCGGTTGCCAAGGAATTAAATCTGCCGGAAGGCGAGATCGAGGCTTTGCGGGCCGCAGCGCTGCTGCATGACATCGGAAAGCTGGCGGTGCCCGAGCAAATCATCAACAAGCCGGGAAAGCTCACACCCGAAGAATTCGAAAAAATGAAAGTCCATCCCCTGGTGGGCGCCGAAATCCTGGAGCGGGTGGCATTTCCTTATCCCGTCGCGCCGATTGTGCGCTCCCACCACGAGCGCTGGGACGGCACGGGATATCCCGAGGGACTGAGCGCCCTGGAAATTCCCATCGGGGCGCGCATTCTCGCTGCCGTCGACTGTCTCGACGCGCTCGCCTCTCACCGCCAGTATCGGCCCGCCCTGCCGCTGGTTGAAGCCATGGCGAAAGTCAAAGAGAAGGCTGGAAGCTGGTTCGATCCGCAGGTGGTCAAAATTCTCGAGAGTCGTTACGTGGAACTGGAGCGCATGGCGCAGATGTCGGAAGAAACTCGCGCCCCGCAAGGGCTCTCCAAAGCGGTGCGCGTGGAGCGAGGGCTGGCGCCGGCAACGGGATTCGAACGAACCGATCCCACCCACGGCGGCGAGAGCGCCGACTTCCTCACCTCCATTGCCTCGGCGCGGCAAGAGGCGCAGACCATGTTCGAGCTCAGCCAGGATCTCGGCGTGTCGCTGAGTTTGAGCGAAACCCTCTCGGTGCTTTCGATGCGGCTGCGCCGCATGATCCCCTACGATTCGATCGCCGTGTTCGTGAACCGCAATGGCTGGCTGCTGCCCGAACTGGTCAGCGGCGAAAACTTCCGCATGCTCTCGTCGATGAAGGTCAAGGTGGGTGAGGGATTGTGTGGCTGGGTGGCGGAGAACTGCAAGCCCATCGTAAACGGCAATCCGCAGGTGGAAGCCGGCTACGTGGTCGATCCCGGAAAACATACCACGCTGCAATCCGCGCTGGTCGTGCCTCTCGAAGGTCTGACTGGCGTGGTCGGAGTGCTGGCGATGTACCACGCCAATCGCGATGCCTTCACTCCCGATCATTTGAGAATCCTGCTGGCCGTAGCCTCGAAGGTCGCGTTGTCGGTGGAGAACGCGTTGAAATATCAACAGGCAGAAAGTTCCGCCACCACCGACTATCTGACCGGACTGCCCAATGCGCGCTCGCTGTTTGTGCACCTGGCGCAGGAAGTCACGCGCTGCCGCCGCATGAAGACTCCGCTCGCCGTGCTGGTGTGCGACATCGACGGCTTCAAGCAGATCAACGATTCGTTCGGCCACCTCGAGGGCGACAAACTACTGCGCGAGTTCACCTCGCGCCTGAAAGACGTTTGCCGCGGCTACGACTATGTCGCCCGCATGGGTGGAGACGAATTCGTGATAACCGCTCCCGGCCTCACTGCAGAGGCCGCCAAGGAAAAGGCCGATCGTCTGAATCAGGCCGCCATCGAGTCCGGACGCCACGTGTGCGGCCGCGATCTGATCACGCTTAGCGTGGGCATGGCCTTCTGTCCCGAAGACGGATTCGATGTGGAGCGGTTGCTCACCGAGGCCGACCGCAGAATGTATTCCATGAAGCAAATCCATCATTCCACCGCCGTCACCCGCGAGCAGGACACCAAAACTCTCGGCGCCAAAGCGACATAGGAGATCCTCGACGATGCTGCGTCAGGAAAGGATAAGCCGGGGAATGCTCAGCGGGAGAATGCTCGGCGGGAAACTGCTCTACGGGAAAATGTCTCGGAGAATTGCTCGGCATGCGCTCGCCATCGTCGCCACCGTTCTGCTCGGAGGTCTGCTCTCCGTCACCCTGGCGCGCCTCGCGCCCGGCTTCGATGCCGACGAAGCCCAGCTCGACCCTCATCTGAACTCTGCAAGCATTCAGGCATTACGCCAGGCCCGCCTCGATCAGCACAACATCTTCCGTTTCTACTTTCATTCTCTGCAGCGCGCCGCTCACGGCAACCTGGGAACTTCCATCTCCCTGGGCCAGCCGGTGAGTGTGTTGCTGCGTCAGCGCGCCCCGCTGACCATGCGCCTCGTAGGGATTGGCCTGCTGCTGAGTTGGGCCTTGGCCATGGCGTTAGCACTCAGCGCGGCCTGGCTGCGCGTCTCGGCTTATGACACTTTGACCACCGTGATCAGCGGAACTTTCCTTTGCATCCCGGCCGGGGTGCTCGCGTTGTTGTCCGTGTTGTGGAATGTCCCCGGAGCGCTCGCTATCGGTCTGATCGTGTTTCCGCAGGTATATCGCTACGCCCGCAATCTGCTGGCAAAATCGTACGCACTACCCCACATCATTACCGCGCGGGCCAAAGGCCTGAGCCAGTTGCGGATTCTGTTCTGGCATGTGATTCCGGTGGCCGGCCCGCAATTGCTGGCAGTGGCCGGAGTCTCCGTGAGCCTGGCAGTCGGTGCCGCCATCCCCGTCGAAGCCCTGTGCGGCCTCGCCGGAGTCGGACAGTTGGCCTGGCAGGCGGCGCTCGCCCGCGATCTCCCCTTGCTCACCAACCTGACCATCCTGGTGACGCTGGTAACCTTGCTGGCCAATTCCGGAGCCGATGTAATCGGACATATGCTTCAAGGCCAGGAAGCATGAGCCTCGGAGTATTTCGTTTGCACGATCGGATCAGAAACATGAATCTCTGGCGCACCCTGGCGTGTGCGGTCCTGCTGCTAGCGGTCAGCGTGTCGCTGGCGGCGAACTGGCTCGCTCCGGCGGGATATGCCAAGCAGTATCGCGAGGCCACCGACGCCCCTCCATCGCGCCTGCACTGGCTGGGTACCGATGAGATCGGCCGCGACCGCTTCGCCCGCGTTTTATATGGCACGCGCATTTCGCTGCTCCTGGCGCCGGCCGCGGCCCTGCTCTCGACGTTAATGGCAGCTCTGGTGGGCGGACTCGCAGGATATCTAGGCGGCGCCTGGGCGCGCGCCGCGATGGCAGTCACAGATCTGTTTCTATCGCTGCCCTGGCTGTTCCTGCTGATCACGGTTCGCGCGGTTCTGCCTCTGAATGTTTCACCCTTGGTTTCAGTGCTGGTGACATTTCTGATGTTGGGCCTCCTAGGTTGGACGAGCGCAGCGCGGGTACTGTGCTCGACGGCCGGTTCTCTACGCGACTCGGATTTTGTGCGTCAGGCGCGGGCCTCCGGAATTCGCGGGGCACGCCTGTTCTGGATCCATGTGCTGCCGAACCTGAAGCCCGTGCTCTATGCGCAGTTCTGGATTTCGATTCCAGCGTTCATCCTGAGCGAAGCCAATCTCGGGATCCTCGGGTTGGGCGTGGCCGAGCCCATGCCTTCCTGGGGAAGTCTTCTGAAGGAACTGGAAGGCCTGGTTTCAGTAGGCGAAGAACCATGGAAATTCGTCCCGCTGGTTTTACTGGTAGTGGTCGTAACGTCGTTTCAACTTGTGCTCTCAAAGCAGGATGGGGCGACCGCATGACGCGCCTCACGGAAGGTTGGCAGTAATGGCAGCGATAGCAATAGCAATGCAAAGAAGAGCAATCTTATTCGCAGCAGTCTTATCTACTTCCTGCCTGGGGATTCTTTCGGGCTCGGCCGCAGCGCAAGGCGAACTGCGATTTTGCCTGCGCTCCGAACCGAAAACATTTGACCCGCTCAAGGTGGAAGACGACGCTTCGGTCGCAATCCGCTACTTGACCGGCGGCGTACTCGTACGCATGAACCGCCAGACCCAGGCAATGGAGCCCGAACTGGCAAAGTCCTGGAAAGTTTCGAAAGATGGCAAGCAAATCACATTCACTCTGCGCAGCGGAGTTTCTTTCTCCGATAACACGCCGTTCTCCGCCGAGGATGTCGCTTACACCGTGCAGCAGTTGATGGACCCTGCGCTGCATTCCCCCACCGGAGACGCGTTCCGTTCCGGACCGGGCAACGTAGAAACGAAAATCATTTCCCCCACGCAGATTTCAATTACCTTTCCCGCGCCCGTCGCCGGACTCGACCGCCAATTCGATCAGGTCGCGATTCTCTCAGCACACTCCGCAAAGAAAGAAATGGCCGTGGTGGGCCCGTTCATGGTGGCCGATTACAAGCCCGGAGCCACAGTACAACTGAAGCGCAACCCAAACTACTGGAAGACTGACGCGCAAGGGCGGAAGCTGCCATACCTCGACTCCATTCGCCTCGATATTCAGCCCAATCGCGATGTGGAAATGCTGCGCTTCAAGCGCAATGAAATCGACCTAATTAACTCGCTCGACAGCGAGTACTTCGATAAACTGGCGGCCACTTCTCCCCAACTCGTGCATGATGCCGGCCCGTCGCTCGACAGCGAGCAGATGTGGTTCAACGAAGTCGCCAAATCTCCGTTACCGGGGTACAAGAAGAACTGGTTCCGCTCGGCGAACTTCCGCCGGGCGATTTCCCAGGCAATCAATCGCGAAGACCTGGCCCGCGTCGTTTTTCGCGGACACGCGCAGGCCGCCGTAGGTCCGGTTTCTCCGGCCAACAAATTCTGGTTCAACGCCAGGCTCAAGCCTCAAGTTTATTCCTCCGACGCCGCGCTCAAGGCACTGCAAAACGACGGCTTCCGCCTCGAGAACGGCGCGTTGAAAGATAAAGACGGCAACCCGGTGGTGTTCTCCATCATCACCAACGCGGGCAACAAATCTCGCGAACGCATGGCTACCATGATTCAGGAGGATCTACAGAAGATCGGCATTCAAGTAAACGTGGTCACCCTCGACTTCCCTTCCCTGATCGAGCGCATGACGCAGACTTTCGACTACGAAGCCATCCTGCTCGGCCTCACCAACGTCGGACTCGACCCCAGCGAGCAGATGAATGTGTGGCTGAGTTCGTCGGAAAATCACCAGTGGAATCCGTCGGAGAAATCACCGGAAACCCCGTGGGAGGCCGAGATCGACCGCTTGATGCGGGCGCAAGCGTCCGCGGCCGACGCGAAGAAGCGAAAGGAAAGTTTCGACCGCGTGCAGCAGATTGCCGTCGAGCAGGCTCCATTTATTTATCTCGTCAATCGCAATGCCCTGTCGGCCGTCTCAGCCAATGTGCAAGGCGCAAACCCGGTGATCCTGGTGCCGCAGACGTATTGGAATGTTGAGCGTCTGTCGGTGAAGTAAGGCGACTTCCTTTGCCACGGATTTGCGCGGATTAGCACGGATCTTGAAATCTTGAGCCATCGGGAACACCGAGGCATTACTTAGCATGCGCGAAAGCTCTCAACCCGACGTTCTACTCGCCGCCCTCGTTTCCGTGCGCTATGGCGAGAAGCCTGCCGTGTTGCGCGATGTGAAATTCGAGATCCGCCAGGGCGAAGTGCTCGGCCTGGTAGGGCAAAGCGGATCGGGCAAGAGCACACTGGCCATGGCGATTCTCGGCCTGCTCGATGGCAAGCGCGTGCAAACGGAAGGCTCGATCCAGTTCGAAGGTTCCGATCTATTGACCCTGGGCGAACGCGATCTCCGCGCCCTGCGCGGAAGAAAAATCGCGCTGGTGCTGCAGAGTCCGCTGTCGTCGCTGAATCCGGCCCTGAAGATTCGCACCCAACTAAAAGAAGCTTGGCGGGCCCACGCCTCCGGCCCGGCGGCCGAGTGTGACCGCGCCATCCGCGCCGCGCTCGAAAGCGTGAGTTTGCCCTCGAGCGACGAATTCCTCCGCAAGTATCCTTCCCAGATGAGCGTCGGCCAGGCGCAGCGCGTGCTGATTGCCATGGCGGTGATGCATCGTCCCGCGCTGCTGATTGCCGATGAGGCTACCAGCGCCCTCGACGTGATTACACAGTCCGAGATTCTAGCCCTGTTCCGCGAACTGAGCCGCGCCTTCGGAATGGCGATCCTCTACATCTCTCACGATCTCGCTTCGGTCGCCGGAATCTGCGACCGCATCGCGATCCTGCACGAAGGCCAGATCGTTGAGACCGGAACCACCGAGCAGGTCTTGCTCAGTCCCCGCCACGAATACACCCAGCGCTTGATGGCCGCCATGCCGAAAATGCCGCAGCCACTCGCCACCGGCAAAGCCGCAACCCTCTAATCCTCAGAAACTCTTCCCTACGTGTCTGAACGCGCTCAATGAGCGTAACGGGGATTTATCGCCTATTATTCGGAGTTCACTGGGCGAAATTGACCATTTCTCTTTGTGCGGATTGCCGCATAATCCGCAACCATGAAGGCCAAGAAGCTGACTCTCAAACAGGTACTGGCTGTCCGTTGCCCGACTTGTGGCGCGGGGCCGGGCAAGAAGTGTGAACTCAGCACTGGACACCCCCGTACCCAGCCGCATCGTGACCGGCGGCTGGAGGCAGAAAACGAAGCAGCGTTGCCCTAGTAGGGTGTGAAGGGCTCTAGAGGAAGCGTGGGCGAATCGAAAGATCGCGGCGAAGGCGCTACGGCTCGGAGGCTCAATTCGGTTTCGGCGACAGCTTTGAAAGCTCACCCTCGAAGTGAGTTTCAACTTCTTCACGACTGAGCGGGTTTTTCGCGTCGTTCAATACGATGGAATAGACCACTTTGTTGCCTTCGACCTGAGCGGTGAGAAACGCGCTCTCGTCCAGCTCTTGGTTGGTGAATTTCACTCTTCTACGATCTGCAAGCGTTTTGATCCACTCGTCGCTCACTCAGCACCCCCGAATGGCGGTTCAGTCGAAATCATACGCGCCTTGAAGACTCAGACGCATGAATCTGTTTCGTATGGCCCTTGGCACATGGTTGATGAAATCAAGGCCATAGCGCTCATTGACCCGTCGAGAACCCTTGGCTCCCACCTCCAGCCTTGCCTGACCTCACCCTCCCTCGGCCGAGTTTTGGCTTTAATTGCACCAAAACGCGGGAACGGCAAGGCACCGTCGCTTCCGCGAAATCGTGGGACACAATGTCCCACGCCCCCACTCGCGGGACAGACTGGCCCAATCATCTCTAAACAGGCTCCGCGATCTTCAATAGAAACAACCACTTGCGAGGATTCGATTGGCTCCTCCCGTGCAACAGTCGGAGTGGGTAATAGCTCGATCTTTCCCCCATTCAAGAAAGCAGGGTAAGGTTTATGGTTCGTACACAGAATTCACCGAAACCGAAAAAACGCGGCGAACGACACAGCGCCGCATGGGGCAAACGTTTGAGCCTGGTGTTGTTCCTGGCAACAGGAATGGCGTTCGGCCAGTTCGCCAATGAACCTTTCGGCGCGACCGGCAAGTTCTCTTCGCGGATCGCTCCCGAGCTTTCCGACTTGCTTGCCGCAGCCCATCAGGGCACGGCCAAGGACCAGACCGTAAGGGTCATCGTGCAGTACCACCAGGTGCCGACCGAGGCCCACTACGCCACCATGAAAAACCGGGGCGGCGTTCTGCACTCCAAGCTGCACATGATTAAAGGTGCGGCGTTCACCATTCCGGTCAGCGCCCTGGCCAAACTCGAGGCCGATCCCGAGATCGCGTCCGTGAGCCTCGATCACCCCATGAAAGTTCTCGATGAAACCACCGACGTCGCCACCGGCGTGCCCTCGGCCTGGAGCGCTGGATACACCGGCGCCGGCGTGACCGTAGCCGTGATCGATAGCGGCATCAACGACAGCCACCCCGATCTGCACAACGCGAATGGCACCTCGCGCGTGCTCTATCACCAGGACTTTACCGGAACGCCCACCACTAACCTCATCGGCGGAAAATACGACCTCTACGGTCACGGCACCCACGTCGCCGGCATCATTGGCGGCAACGGATCGCTTTCCGGCGGACAGTATGAAGGCGTAGCCCCAGCCGTCAGTTTCGTCGACCTCCGGGCATTGGACGAAAACGGCGCCGGCACCGACAGCACGGTAATTGCCGCCATCCAGGAAGCGATTGCCTTGCAAAGCACCTACAACATCCGCATCATGAACATCTCGCTGGGCCGCGGAATCTTCGTCAGCTACACGCAGGATCCTCTCTGCCAGGCAGTCGAATCGGCCTGGAAGAGCGGAATCGTTGTGGTTGTGGCCGCCGGCAACTATGGCCGCTTGAGCGTCGACGGCAGCGACGGCTACGGAACCGTCACGGCTCCGGGCAACGATCCTTTCGTTCTTACCGTGGGCGCAACCAAGAGCAACGGTTCCACTTCCGCCTCGGCTGAAACCTTGGCCAGCTATAGCTCGAAGGGCCCCACCACCTACGATCACATCGTGAAGCCAGACATGGTAGCGCCGGGCAATGACATTGTTTCTCTGTCCGCCCCTGGAGCTACGCTGGAAGCAGTTTATCCCGCTGAGCTAATTACTGGCACCGACGGTAATAACGATTACTTCACCTTGAGCGGCACCAGCATGGCCACCCCCGCCGTCGTCGGCGCGGCAGCCTTGTTGTTGCAGGAGCAAAGCACACTCACTCCGGATCAAGTGAAGGCCCGGCTGATGCAGACCGCGACCAAAATCAACGTAGCATTTGGGCTCGTTTCTACGTCAGCGTATGTGCCGCATCTGTCGCAGACCTTCACTTCTTTCTACGATATGTTCGCGGTTGGATCGGGATTGCTGAACGTGCAATCCGCAACTACCAGCAGCTCTGCGCTCGCTCCCGCTGCCTTGGGCGCAGCTCTTTCACCGGCAGTCAGTTACAACAACGGCACGGTTTCACTGGTGTACGGAAACACGACCGTGGCCTCCACCTCCGTGGTTTGGGGGGCTTCTGTGGTCTGGGGAGCGTCAGTGGTTTGGGGAGCTTCGACCGTGAGCGGCACCTCCGTGGTGTGGGGCGCTTCGGTGCCCTGGAACAACAGCGCATTAAGCGCCTTCAGCGTAGTTTGGGGCTCCGTCACAGGTACCGGAGAGTCAGCCACCAGCGTGGTCTGGGGCGCATCGGTATCCAGTACCGACGCCGCATTCTCTGACGCTGGAGACGATGAGCAATAGTTAGCCGTGTGCACCTACTACGAAAGGAGACGAGATCATGAATAACACACGGCGAATTAAGACCTTTATCGGCGCAATGATGCTGGCCGCAGTCATCACCGCAGGGTATGCAGGGTTCGTGAGCCACACCATGCACACCTACTTCGCTCTGGCGGTTCTGGCGCTGGCGGCAGCCACGTCGCGGATGAAAGTCAAACTGCCGGGAATTAACGGCAACATGTCAGTCAATCTGCCCTTCCTGCTGACCGCGGTCGTGAATCTGAGCGCCGCCGAAGCAGTCGTCATCACCCTGGTTTCCACCGTGGTGCAATGCTGGCCGCGGAAGGGTGCGAAGTTTAACCCGCAGCAGATGGCCTTCAACGTCAGCATGATGGCCTTCGCCAGCTGCCTGGCCACTCTGATGTTCCACGCCGACTGGCTGCGTGGGATGCAGTGGAGCTCCAGCACCCTGGGATTGGCGCTGGCAACAGCGACCCTGTTCCTGGGACAGACCGCTCCGGTCGCCGCCATCGTAGCCGTAAGCGAGGGCAAAGCGCTGGGACAGATCTGGTGGAGCCTTGCTCATCTCTCGTTCCCGTACTACATAGTCAGCGCGGGAGTCACCACCATGGTCCAGGCTGTCAGTTCGCACATGGGCTGGGGACTGGCACTCGCAGTCTTCCCGGTCATGTTCGGCATCTACCGCTCTTACCGCCTATACTTTGGGCGGATGGCGGAAACCTTGCGCCCGGAATCTCTGGCCCGGTCGGCCAGCGTGGGAGCATAAAACAGTACGATTTGAACGAAGAACGACGAGTTGAATTAAGAACAGGGCGGCGAGCGCGTCAGCGCACGCCGCCCTTTTTTATTTCAGCAAGCAAGATTGAGTCACTGAATCTTGCCGGCACGAATTGCCCTGGCTTCGCGCAACACCCGCCTTCGCTATTACATCATGCGATACCCTCGCCCCGGAAAACGCTTCGCAAGCCTCCGGCCAAGACTTAAAATAATTCCCGATTCAGCTCCAAAAAATCTGTTCGCGTAGGAGGTTCTTGTGTTTTGCCTGCTAAGGAATGCGCGTTTGTACCTGACCCTAGCCGCCGCCCTGCTGCCCCTTCTCTGTACTGGTTGTGGCAGCAGTTCCAACAGCAGCAATACTGTGTCACAAGCCCAGGCCCAGGCTGTATCACAACAGGTCTCGCTGGCGCTCGATCAGGCCCTCACGGCCGCCTTTTCCTCCAGTTCCTCCGATGCACTCGCAGAACGCGGGGCTCATCACAGTCTGGCCACCGTGATGAACGACCTTCACCCGGATTCGTCGTCGACTCCCTGCACCGCAACCAACCTCGGAGAAACCTGCGATTGGACGGTTTCCTACTCCGGTTCCTGCCCCGGTGGCGGCACCATCTCCGTCGATGGCGGCATTGACGGCTCCCTGACCTCGAGTGGCAGCGGTTCCATAGCGACCGCTCTTACGATTACCCCGACCAGTTGTTCCGTCTCTTCGCTCATTCTGAACGGCGATCCCGATATCGCTATCGCCGGAAGTATCACTTTCAGCGATGATGCAGTCGTTTATCCCATCACTTTCACCGAAACCGGCGGCGTCTCCTGGGGATCGAGTTCATCACAGGTCTGCACCATCAACGTTAGCGACAGCATTACCTCTGCCACGGCCTGTACCATCACCGGAACCGTGTGCGGTCAAACCATCAGTGGAACCTGCTAGCGCGAACTGTTAGTGGAACCTGCGGGCGGAGCGGCTGGCGGGGTTCAACTCCAGCCGCTCTCTGCCGCGACTGGATTCCTGCCCGAAAACGCAGTCAATTTTTTCCCTCCCAATCTTCCCTACATGAGAGTATCGTTTTGTGTTTTCGCCAAGATCACTGCCCCGGGGAGTTCCCAAAATGTTTCTGCGATTCGATTGGTTTCGGTTGGATAACGGTTTGGTTGACATTTTCTCGCTGCACGGCCTGCGCCGGAACGCGCCCGTCCGCTGCCCGCAAGTTCTTCCCACTGCCGCCCTGCTTCTAGCGGTGATCCTGTCAGCCGCCACTCCAATCCACGCGCAATTAAAGACCACCGTCCATGTGGATCCTACCAAGGGACAGGCAGTCCTCTACACCACGTCGATCGGCGTATCCGGCGACCGCTGGGATGCCAAGGCCTTCGATCCGGCAACCGTGAAACTCCTGCAGGATGCCGGCGTCACCAGCTTGCGCTTTCCCGGAAACAACGGCATCGATGCTCTGTACCACTGGTCGACCGGCGCCGTCATCAATCCCTACACCAACGATCGCGCGCCCGCCTTCGCGCCCGAGCGGAAATTGCCGGCGATGGTCCCCATCATCGACAAGCTGGGAACCGCTCTGATCACGGTCAACTACGGCAGCAACCTCGACGGTACCGGCGGCGGCGAACCGGCAGAAGCCGCGGCCTGGGTAGCCTACGTCAACGGCAAGCCCACCAACACTCAGGAGATTGGCAAAGACTCCAAAGGCAACGACTGGAAGACGGTAGGCTATTGGGCCAGCCTGCGCGCCGCCACTCCCCTCCCGACCGACGACGGCTTTAATGCCCTGCGCATCGGCCATCCTGAGCCAATTGGCATCCAGCTCTGGACCATCGGCCACGAGCCCTGGAACAACGGTTTCTACGGCCAGGCCCACACCCTCGGCTCCGACGCGGATAACTCCGGTAAGTACCACGAGAGCGGTTCTCCCGAACCCGATCTTCACCTCGGCCCCGTGGCCACCTCGAAGGATTGGGGCCATCACTCCGAGAATGGCAAGGTAGGCCCGCAGGCCTATGGCGCGGCCGTGCCCGCATTCGTCAAGGCCATGAAGGCCGTAGATCCCACCATCCTGGTCGGCGCCGCACTCACCCTGCCCGTCTCGACGTCCGGCGACAACAGCCCGAACCCGATGGGAAAAAACTGGAACGCCGGAGTGTTGAAAGCCGCCTGTGCCAGCATGGATTTCAGCGCCATTACCATGTTTGAGGGCAAAGGCGCTCCGCCCAACTACGACATCAACATCGACGAGGATGATCTGCTCAGAACGGCCAGGGACCCCCTGGATACGAAAAGGTACTTCAGCGTATCCGCGCTCAACCACGACTACGCTCTGCTGGTGACCGACCTTTCGGAGAAGTACAAGAAATTCTGTCCCGCCGGCCACCTCCCACCCTTGGCCATTACCAACACCGGAATCGCCCCCTGGCTGCCCGCCAAGAACCCCGAAGTGGCAGGCCTCTACACCCTCGACGCGACCGCGACCCTGGTCGAAGACGGTGTCTATGCGGTCGAGTGGGCGCCCATCCACGCCCTCAGCCCGCTTCTGTTCGATAGCAACAACCAACCCCAACCAGCCTACTTCGGACTCAAAGTCCTTCACCAGGTGGCGCGGGTGGGCGATACCTTTATCGCCGCTAGCACGCCGATGGATCGTCTGGGTGTTCACGCCGTGAAGCGCCGCGACGGCGGCCTGGGCCTGATCTTCATCAACAAGGATCCCGTTCAGTCCATCGCTGCGACCGTCACCGTCGACGGCTACAACTACGCCACCAAAGGAACCCGCTACGAGTGGGGCAAAGTCACGCTTGAAACAGGCAAGGACATCACCCAGGCTCCGATTGACGGTCTGGGCGGCACCTTCACCGTGGTCGTGCCGCGCTACAGCATCACCGCCCTCGTAATTCCAAAGTCGTAACGAAAGCGAGTGGCAACCAGAAAGAGGATCGTAATTCGAACGCTCACAAGTCGGCTCATGGAAATGGATGATAATGATTGTCGTCGCTCGCCAATCCCGGCCAGGTAGGAAGTGCCGGGGATCGACAGGGGGAGACCATGAACCGACGCCAGTTTGTTGGAATGGCAATAGCGGGTGCGTCATCCAAACCGGGTCTGAGTAGCTTTGCGGCTGCATTCCAGACAGATTCGCATCTCCTCCCCCCGGCGTCGCAAGCGGACGAAACCAAATCGACCCGTTCGAACTCCTACGGGTCCGGCCATTTTGGCGAATGGATCACGGATCAGTTTGGTCTGCCGGCTTATCGCTACACCTGCAATCAGATCGCCGACCCCAAAGCTGTTACTCCCGTCCACAAGCAGTACCGCACTTCGACTGACCACACCCATCAGGTCGGCAACGATCGACTAGTGGCGGCGGTGTCCAATTACGGATATGTGCAGGTAAGGCAGGACGAGGGTTCACCGAAATTTCTAAACGACTATTCCCCCGAGCACCAAAACTATGGCGCCGGCATCGGATTTCTAACCGATGGAACGACAGTTCTCAGCACTTACTATCCCGGACACGGTGAATCCTTCGACCGGACTCTGGGTGAGGGCTACTTCCAAAAGAAAGTAAGAGGCAACAACTGGGAAATCGATCAGGTCATTTTCGCCCCTTTCGGCGACGACCCGGTTCTGATCTCACAGGTTACCGTCACCAACCACGGCACAACCCCAGCCAACCTCCGCTGGATTGAATATTGGGGGTGCTCGAATTATCAGTTCTCTTATCGCGCGCAACTGCAAGCGGGCCTGGGCCATCTGGCATCGAATGCCGCGGAAGTTCGCCGGGAATTTGCCGGGCGCTTCGCGCACCAATTTCGGATCACGGGAAACAGGCTCGGCCTCATCGAGAAGCAGAAGTTCCTGGGCCGTACAGCCGAAGACGAACAGGCGTGGAAGAGAGTGCAAGCTCTTCTGGAGAAAAACCCGTCGACCTTCTTTGGCGGTCCGGTTCCAGAACCCGCGCCCGGAACAACCATGGAAGACCTGAACCCTCCGTCGACGTTTCTGGTCTCGCTCGACGTTCCGATCGATGGCTTCGCTACCAACGCTGCAGAATTTTTCGGCAGCGGCGGCATCGAGCATCCGGCCGGGCTCGCCACCAAGCTAGCTAATGATCTTGGCTCGACCGGTCCCGAGAGCGCGCTACTGCTGGAACGTGATCTCACGCTGAATCCCGGCGAAACTCGAAGCCTGCACTTCCTCTACGGCTACCTTCCGCAAGGCTTCGCGCTCGACGCTCTGGTGGCCAAATACCAAACCGATGTGGGCTCGGCGTGGTCCCGGTCCAGCGCGCAGTGGAAGACGGATGGCGTTCGTTTCCGTGTGCCCTCCGAACCGTGGGTAGAACGGGAGACCTCCTGGCACAACTATTACCTTCGCAGCAATCTGACCTACGACAGCTTCTTCCGCGAGCACATTCTTTCGCAAGGCCACGTCTACCAATACATCATGGGATTCCAGGGTGCAGCTCGCGATCCCCTGCAACACGCCCTGCCATTCATCTTCAGCTATCCCGAGATCGTCCGCGGAGTCATTCGCTACACGCTGAAAGAAATTCAGCCCGATGGTTCCATTCCCTACGGCATCGTAGGCTGCGGCGTGCCGATGCCTGTGATTTACCGGCCCAGCGATCAGGAAATGTGGCTGCTCTGGGCGGCCAGCGAATATGTTTTGGCCACCCGCGACAAAGCGTTCCTCGACGTGAAAATTCCCGCGTACCCGCGCCAGGAACGAAACGCGAGCGATCCCACCATTCGCGAACTTCTGCGGCGCTCCTACCTGCATCTCGTCGAAAACATCGGTGTAGGAGAACACGGTTTGATGCGCCTCTCCAACGGAGACTGGAACGACGAAGTCGTGGTCGGCCACGTCCCGCCCGCGCAGTTCGGCGAAGTCCGCCAGCATGGCGAGAGCGTCCTCAATGCCGCCATGGCCAGCTACGTTCTCGATCACTACGCCAAATCACTAGCCTATACCGGCGACCCTAAAGGCGCTGCCGAGGCTCGTACCAAGGCAGAGGCCCAACGCCAGGCAGTTCGCGCGCAATGGGCGGGATCGTGGTTCCGCCGCGCCTGGCTCGGCCAGCAACTGGGATGGATCGGCGAAGACCACGTGTGGCTCGAGCCTCAGCCCTGGGCGGTCATCGGCGGCGCGGCTACTCCCGACCAGCGTCAGCGGCTCGTCAAGGCTCTCGACGAACTGGTGCGCCAGCCTTCGCCGATCGGCGCCCTGTTACAGAACAAGGGCGAGGACACGATGGGCACTCCCTCCGGCACCATGACCAACGGTGGAATCTGGCCATCGATCAACGGAACTCTGATTTGGGCACTCGCTCTGGAAGACGGAAAACTGGCGTGGGACGAATGGAAAAAGAATTCCCTCGCGCTCCATGCCGAAGCCTACCCCGAAATCTGGTACGGCATCTGGAGCGGCCCCGATACTTACAGCTCGGTGCTGTCTCGCCATCCCGGCCAAACCATGTTCGCCGAACCTCCGTCCCCCGGCCTCAAGACGCAACCAGATTGGGGTTTCAACTGGACGGATTTTCCCGTCATGAACATGCATCCTCACGCCTGGCCTCTCTACAGCGCCGCCAAGCTTTTAGGTCTGGAATTTCATGAGACCGGATTGAGCTTGCAGGCAAGTCTGCCCCTGGACGAGTACGAATTCACTTCGCCGTTGCTGGCATTCAAGAAGTCAAAAAAGGGTTATTCCGGATGGTACGCGCCCGCGTCGCCTGGACGCTGGGAGATTGCGCTGAATCTTCCCAGTTCAGAAAAAGCGAGAAAGCGGCAAGTCAAAATCAACGACTCTGCCAATCCGTTGCCGATTTCGCCAGGAGCCATCCTCATCATCGGAGACAGCACACCCGGCAGGCCGCTACGCTGGGAAGTCAGCTAAACAACTGCACGGTTGGTCGTAGCCTTCCGTTCTCCTGCTCTCCCGTTCGATGCCTCATACTTACATCCAAAGTCCTCGCGGAAAAATCACTAACTATCTCAAAGGTTTCCGGTTGAAACAATCTTTAGCACTCGCGCTGCTGGTGTTCGCTTTGTGCGGGAGCGCCGCCGTATGGAAACATTTCGCCGCCCAGGCCACGCCTGCCTTGCAAACCAAACCAGTCCCATTGCTAGAAATCGCCCATCCGCACATTGACCAACTTAAGCAGTTTCCAGAATCGTTCCCGCTTCAAGTCGCGGTATTCTGGACCAGTCCCGGCCCCGATCCAGAGAATCCTCTCCCCCTCATCCACTCTCTGAAAGAGATGGGCATTCCCTTTTTTATCACTCGTGATATCGCGCAAGCCCTCCGCCATCGCCTCGTCATCCTCTATCCCAGCGTTGATTCGCACACCTTTACCGAGCCGCAGGCAGACCTCCTGACCACTTTCGTGCGGCAGGGTGGATTCATCTTCGCCCAGAATGTGTTCTGGGGAGGCCTCGAGAATCTGTTCGGTTTTCGCAGTTTCGCCCCTTCTCGCAAACGTTATCGGTTGGCATTTTCTTCAACCAACGATCCAGTCACTAAGTATCTCAATCGTCCCGAAGAGCGCGAAACTCAACTTGGGAGCAATCATTTCCCCGAAATTATCTGGAGTAATGGCTACGTTCCTGCCCCTGGCGCTGAAGTGCTGGCGCACTTTGACGACGGGAGTGCCGCTTTTACAGCGAACTCCGTTGGCAAAGGAAAAGTTTATCTTCTGGGACTGAGCTTGCTCGACGTCGTTTTGCGTAACCAGAACAATCGCGATTATGACGCCCAGCGCCACTATGTGAACACCTTTGAGCCCGGCGCCGATGTTTGGCTACTGGTGCTGAGAGCTTGGTATGAGGCGTATGGCAAAGATTGGGTCCGCCTCTCCACGATTCCCGGAGGTCAGCGCTCGGCTTTGTTACTCTCCCATGATGTGGATTGGGAAAACTCATTTACCCCTGGCCTCGACTTCGCTCGCATTGAGAAAGCGAACCAGGCCAGCAGTACGTTCTTCATCCAGACCAAATATGTCGACGACGCCAACAGCAAAGCTTTCTTTTTCGCGCCCGAAATCGACATTCTTCGGCAACTGAAAGCAGGCGGCTCAACCGTAGGCAGCCATTCCATCATTCATTCGCGAGGTTTCAATAAGTTCGAGTTGGGCTCGGGCCATGAAACCTATTCCAGTTATCAACCTCGAGGACTCGGATTCGATACCGCCTCGGGAGCCACCGTCTTTGGCGAAGTTCGAGTCAGCAAGGAATTGCTCGACGGTGAAATCCCGGATCAAGACACGATATTCTTCCGTGCCGGCCATCTTCGCGTTCCGATCTCTCTGCCGGAAGCCCTTGAGCGTTCCGGATATCAGTTCGACTCATCCTTCACCGCCAACGATGTTCTCTCCAACTTTCCGTTTGCGCTTCCGCGCGCTCTTGGGTTCGAGCAGGACAGCGACATCTATGAATTTCCAGTCACCATCGAAGACGAAGAATCTCCGGGCTTCGCCAAACGAGTGCCCCAGGCATTGCAGGTGATCCTCGCCAACGCGGAAAACGAAGCCGTGAGTGTAGTATTAATCCACTCTAATGAATCCGTCCTGAAAGCCGCAGCCGAACAAGATTTACTTCGTCAGCTACCTCCTGACATCGTCAAAACTGACATGCTCACCTTTGCAAAATTCTGGCGTGCGCGCGATCGTCTCCAATGGAGCCTGACGGCGACCACGGTATCCAAAGAAGCCGTCCTGCAAGTAAAGTCAGACGAATCTGTGAGCGGCCTAACCTTCGAATTCCAACGTCCAATAGCGACCGCCACCGGCGGCGCGGCCTTATTCCCGGACAATCGGCACCTCGTTTTGCCAGAACTCGCACCGGGCCACAGCATCTCAATCCATATCACCTATCTGCACTAACCTCAGTCCAGCGATTGCGAAAAATCGAAATACGCAGTTACCACCGCCGCCTGATACATAACCTTGCGTAACTACGCCTCGGACCTCGCCAATGCCGATAGTGATAGCAGGGATTGCAATGAGGGTGCATTGCTGCGCTCAGGTCTCGCTCTGACGATCCTGTTCCTCCCCTAAAACAGATTCCAATAGCTGGATGAACCAGGAGTCGCCACTTCGGATCAACCGCATTTCGCTGGAGTTTCGTCGTGAAGCTGTCTGAAAACAGATTCATTCATCAACTGCACCGACTGTCCCTAAAGACTGTCATCGCAGCCTTGCTGCTAGTCAGTTTCGTTCCTCTCCTCGCCGCGCAAACGACTGACGAGTGGCAGCCACAAGTTCGCGCCGATGTCGAGAGTCAGCACATCGACGCCGCTCTGGCCATCGTTGACCAACGTTTAGCCAACGCTCCCGAAGACTGGGAAGCCCACGGCTGGCGTGGACGATTGCTGGCCTGGAAAGGCCGCTGGCCTGAGGGCGAAGCGGAATACAGGCTCGTCCTCGACAAAGTCCCCAACGATCTCGAAATGTTGACTGGTCTCGCCGACGTTCTCCTCTGGCAGAAGAAATATGCCGAAGCCCTGCAAACTCTGGACCAGGCAAGAAAACTCTCCCCCTCCGACCCTGAGGTTCTTTCCCGCCGCGCTCGCGTGCTGGCATTGTTAGGCCGCACGCCGGAAGCGCGCTCGGAGTATCAACAGACGCTTCTGTTCGATACGCACAATTCAGATGCGAGAACAGGTCTGGAGAGCCTGCGCGAAAATACTAAGCACGAACTGCGCGTCGGCGAAGACGTCGATGTCTTCAATTACGCCGGCACCGGCCAGACCCAGAGCGTCAGCCTCGGTTCCCGCTGGAACCAGCGATGGTCAACCATCTTCGGCCTCAGCACCTATCAAAGATTTGGCCAGGACGCCGTCAAATTTCTCGCCAGCACCGCTTTCCACTTCACCGCGCGTGACTGGTTCACCGCCGGTAGCGCCGTTGCCAACGGTCAGAGCGTGGTGCCCACCAACGAAGCTTTCTTCGAATATGGGCACGCCTTCCAGATTAAGAATCGTTGGGTCCGCGGACTGGAAAGTTCCTATCAGCAGCATTGGTTCTGGTATCAGGGCGCGCACGTCTTGACCCTGAACACCAGCCAGATCGTCTACCTGCCCCAGGAATGGACTTGGTCACTGAACCTGACGGGCGCTCGCACCGGGTTCGCTGGCACTCCCGTCGACTGGACGCCATCCGGCTGGACCAAACTCGGCTTCCCGCTGCAACGTCGCGTCGTCGGCAACGTTTTCTTCGGCCTGGGCAGCGAGAATTTTGCTCAAATCGATCAGATCGGACGCTTCTCCGCCCACACGTTCGGCGGCGGTCTGCGCTACCAGTTCGCCGCGCGCCAGGACGTCACAGGCTACCTAGCTCGCCAATATCGCAGCACCCAAGGTCAAATCGATACCAGCTTCGGACTGAGTTATGGGATCCGCTACTAAAGGAATCGAAAAACTCGGGGCCGCCGGATTGGTGCTGGAAGCAATTCTGGTATCGCTACTGGGAATCCTGTTGCTGGTCGGGTTCATCGTGCTGCGCCGCTGGTACCGCGCTCGATATTTTCATAAGAGAAATCTGCGCACCGTCGCCTTGCGCTCCCAATGGAACGACATTCTCTCCGGCAAGATTCCCGCCGAAGATTGGCGCTTCAAGCCGCTCGATTGCGAAATCGTTGAGTCAATTCTGCTCGACACCATCGAGATGTCGCCGGCTGACGAGTTGTCCCATCTGCTGGATTGCCTTCGTGTGAGTGGGTTGCTCGACATGCGCATTTACGAAGCCCGCACCTCACGCGGATTGAAGCAGCGAACCGCACTGCTGGCTCTGGGACGAACTCGCGCCATGGAAGCGATCCCCGCTTTGGCCGCGGGTTTGGATTCGGATTTGCGCGAAACTCGTATCGCAGCCGTTCGTGGCCTCGGCCGCACAGCCCGCGTGGAAGCCGCGATTCCGATTCTCGACCGCATCGTCACCGGCCAGTTTGATGCGCCCGAACGCTCTTTGAAAAACGCCTTGGTAAATTGTTGTCGCCCAAATCCCGAAGTACTGGTTTACTACGCTGAGCACACTCAGGGGCCGGTACGGGAGTTGCTGGCGCGCGTGCTTGGCGAGCTGGCATCCCCTGAACTCGGTGAGGAGTTGCTCGTCCTGGCCTCAGACGTCTTACCCGAAGTGCGAGCCTCCGCTGCCCGTGCCCTCGGCAATACCAATACCTCTTATACTCTGCCGGCCCTCCACAGTTTAGCCACCGATCCAGAATGGTTCGTTCGTCTCCGTGCTGTCGTGGCGCTGGGGCAGATCGAAAACATCGGCAAAATCAACATCCTGCTCCGCTCCCTCTGCGATCCCAACCGCCACGTGCGTCAGCGCGCCGCCTGGGCACTCGCGCGGATGGAGCCGCAGCTCGGTCAAATCCTCGAAGATGTGGTTGCTACCAAAGACGATTACGCCCTGCAGGCATTTGTCTCCGAACTCGAGCGTTCCGGCGCCATCGAAAAAATTGTCAGCGGCTTTACTGGTTCCGGTCATCACTCGGCCGAAACCGCGTTGCTCGAAGTTGTAGCCGAGGCCAGAAAACGAGTGGAACTCACCGGTAAGACCGTGGCAGCCACGGCTGGGGCCCACTGACCGTGCATTTTCTCGCCATCTCGAATGACACCCTGTTCATCTACTATGCGCTATCCAATCTTATTTACCTTGGACTGCTCATCGTTGCCATCGTCAAGAACGTCCGTCATCGTCATCGTCTCGGCAGTCAACGCCTGGAGTTGATGAAAGCTTCTCCCTTTACTCCGCCCATAACTCTCATCGTTCCGGCGCACAACGAAGAACGCTCCATCGTCGGCAGCATCGGAGCGCTGCTTGGACTGGATTATCCCTGCCTCGAAGTCATCGTCGTCAATGATGGATCGGACGACGCCACCTTGGAAAAACTGAGGCAGGCCTATCAGCTACAAACCGCCCGGATTCTCTATATCGCCGATATTGCGACCGCGCCCCTCCGCGCCATCTATCGCAGCCGGGTCGACCAGCGCCTGTTCGTCCTCGATAAAGAAGCTGCCGGCTGTAAAGCCGACGCCATCAATGCAGGCATCAACGCCGCCACCAGTCCTTATATTTGCGTAGTCGACGCCGACTCAATTCTCGAAAAGGAATCTCTCATCCGCATCATGGCAGGAGTATTTGCCGATCCTGGCCGTGTCGTGGCCGTAGGCGGCATCGTCCGCGTCTTGAACGGCTCCCGCGTCGTGAACAATCAGATCGAGGAAGTGCGCCTTCCCAAGAGTCCGATCGAAGTCATGCAGGTCATCGAGTACCTGCGTGCCTTCCTGGTCGGCCGCGAAGCCTGGGCCGGCTTCAACATGCTGCCCATAATTTCCGGTGCGTTCGGAGTTTTTCAGCGCGACCTCGTGCTGCAAGTCGGCGGCTTTCGCACGCACGCGGTTGGCGAAGATCTCGATCTCGTCATTCGCATGCATCGCCGCCTGCATGACGATCACCGCCCTTACCACATCGACTTCATTCCCGATCCCACATGCTGGACCGAAGTACCCACCGATTTGAAATCGCTGGCTCGTCAGCGCGCACGCTGGCACAAGGGTCTCATCGATACACTGTGGCCCAACCGCGACATGCTCTTCCGCGCCCGTTACGGACGCGTCGGCTGGCTCGTCCTGCCTTACATGTGGATCTTCGAATTCTTCGCGCCCATCATCGAGATCGTCGGATACACCACCATCATCCTCGCCCTGATCTTAGGTCAGTTGAGCGAGTCATTCTTCCTGCAGTTCCTCTTGTTCGGCTACGCCTTCGCCACGCTGCTTTCCATCGGTTCGGTACTGCTCGAAGAAAT
>JBELAE010000259.1:0-7342 GCA_049509155.1 Candidatus Sulfotelmatobacter sp. | reverse complement strand
TATATCGGCGAGAAGTTTTTCGTTGTCCCAGGGTTTCTGCACGAAATTCGCCGCGCCCGACTGCATGGCGCGAACCGCGTTTTCCACCGTGCCGTAAGCGGTAATCATGATCACGGGCAGGCGGGAATCGTGGGAGCGAATCTCGGAAAGAATCTCCATCCCGTTGCGGCCAGGCAAGGTCAGGTCGAGCAGGACAAGATCGAACGGGCACTCCGCCATTTGCGAAAGGCCGTCTTCTCCGGTGACCGCGGTCTCGACTTCATAGCCTTCCATCTCGAGCAGGGTCTGCAGAGATTCGCGAATCTCTGCCTCATCATCAATGATGAGCACCGAGCCGGCTGGCGATGCACCGCCGTTGGTCGTCCCGTTAAATGTTCCGCGTGCGACGACTGCTGCCTCAGACATGCACTGCCTTCCTGCTCAGCGGAAAATCCAGGGCGAAGGTCGTCCCGGATTCCGGATTGCTTTCCACGCGAATCTTGCCGGCATGTTCCTGAATAATGCCGTAGGTGACCGAGAGTCCCAGGCCGGTTCCCCGGTTCTGGCCCTCTTTCGGTGCGGTTTTGGTGGTGAAGAACGGATCGTATATGCGCTGAATATGTTCGGGTGCGATGCCCGACCCGGTGTCGGAAACGCGCACGCTGACCATGTCGCCATTGCTGGTGGCTACGTTGAGCGTGCCCCCGCCCGGCATGGCGTCTTTGGCGTTGAGAAACAGGTTCAGGAACACCTGCTGCAGTCTTCCGGGATTGCCCTGAATCGCGGAAATTCCCGCGGTCAAGTCAGAACTCACGTGGATCTTGGTGATCTTGAACTGGTGCTCCAGCAGCGCCAGCGTGTCAGTGATGACTTTGTTGACGTCGACGTCGGCGAACTCGGTGCCGCTGGTGCGCGAGAAGTTCAACAGGTTGTTGACAATTTCCGAGGCGCGGAAGGTTTGCCGCGTGATCTTATCGAGCAAGCCCGATTTCTGCGGATCGCCCTGCAGTTGCTTGGCCAGCATCTGGGTGTATGACGAAATCACTGCAAGAGGCGTGTTGACCTCGTGCGCCACGCCCGCAGCTAGCAGACCGATCGACGACAGCTTGTCGGCCTGGAAAAGCTGGCCCTCGAGGTCCACTCGTTCGGTGATGTCGTCCATGATGACGAGGCGACCGATCACCTGGAATTTGCGCGTCACCAGCGGCGCGATCGCCACGTTGACGGTGCGCGCCTCGCCCGCCGGAGTTTGCAGCCGGAATTTGTACAGGTTGTTAATGCCCGCGTTTTGCCGAACGCGGTAAAACTCCTCGACGAATTCCGCCGGGAAGATGCTGCGCACGGACTGCGTAAGCGCCTGCCAGCGCGGCAGCGCGTACATGACTTCCATCTGTGCGTTCCAGCTCTCGATGCGGTCTTCCATGTCGAGCGCCATCACACCCACATTGATCGACTCGACGATGTTTTCGTTGAAATCTTTCAGGCGCTCGTACTCCGCCACCTTCTGTTGTAAAGACGCGTAGAGCCGTCCGTTCTGGATGGCGATGCCGAGATAACCGCCAAGCGTTTCGAGCAACTCAATGTCTTCGCTGGAGAGATAATCTCCCTTAGCGGTTTTTCCGAGGCCGAGCACCGCAACGGTTTTCTGCTGCGCGCGGCAGGGGATGTAGTAATTCAGATCCAGCCGGGCGATGGCGTCCTGCGATCCGGCGGTTTCGCGTGGCACGTGATGCGTGTTCTCGAAGAACATGTGTCCCGCGGGTTCGGGCCGGGGCGCGCTCAGGAAGCTGAGATCGAGCTTGCCCATGGGATTCATGCCCACGGATTTCGAGACGACGAATTGCTCGGCCTCTTCATCGCAGCGCAGGAAGATCGCGATGCGGTCGACGGCGAGCGTGCGCGACAGGCGGTCGAGCACAGAGGAAAGCAACGCGTTCAAGTCGGTTTCAGAACCGAGTTCGCGGCCAAATTCAAGCAGCGTCCGCCGGTAGTCATACACCGTGCGGTAAAAGGCGTGGTCGACCCGTTCCTGAATCCACTTGCGCACCGGGTCAAACAGAAGCGCTGTTACCACCATGGCCAGAATTAATCCCACCGGTCCGGTGCCGGGCTGTTGTCTCTGCACCAGCGTCGCGACTCCAGCCACCAGAGCGAAATACATGCCAACCACGGTCGCCGCGGCCAGGGTGTAAACCACTCCACGCTTGAAGATCAGGTCCACGTCCATCAGGCGGTAACGGAAGATGGCGTAGCCGAAAGTCAGCGGGAGCAGTCCCAGCGACAACACCGAGAGTTTCCCGATCGTCCCGGGCAGTGAACCCAACAGGTAGGGAACCACGTAGAACAGGGTGTAAGGGATGATGGCCAGAATGGTGCCGCGCGTCACCCACTTCAACTGCTGGCGCAGGATTGTAGTGCTGGCCAGGCGGTAGCTATTCCACAGCACTGCAGCCGCGGCCATGAACAGCATCGCTCCATAAGCCATTTCCTGGCGATCCATGTCCCAGCGCAAGTGGCCGCTGGCCTGGGCCAGCCGCAAGGCAATGATGTGTCTTCCCAACAGCACGGCGCCCGGCAGATAGGCCAGCGCCAGCAGCCACGGCCGCTGCCGCACAAACTGGCGTTTCTCCGGAAATGTCAGAACAAAGTGCAGGAACAACGCCGGCTGCAAAACCCAGGCGACAATGTTGCTCCAGTAAATCGTCCAGTCAAAGTCGTTCAGCTTGCCGGTGTACTTGAACGAATACGCGATGAACGATACCAGGCAGAAAATGTAGAAGTGCGTTGAACCGGGTGCAGTCCAGCGCCGCAGCAGCACGTATACGCCGATCCCCAGGTAAATCATGGCGATCAGCCGCAGCCAATTATTCAGGGAGCGATCGGCGGGAACCAGGATGACGCTGGAATCTACCGGAACCGACTGCCGGATCAACGAATAGGTCGCTTTCGCCCACACTCCAGTCTGGTAGAGCTGGCGCACCAACCCAGGAGTACGCTGGATTTCCTGGCCATTGACAGAGACCAACTGGTCGCCAGCCTTGATACCGGCCTTGGCACCCGGCCCGCTGGGATCGACCCGGTCAGCGACCAGGTGGCCGTCGTGCTCGACCCACCAGACGCCGTCGTCGGGGACGGCAGATTCGCGTTCTTTCTGGAAATTGAAGCCGGCAAAAACCACCGCTGCCACGGTCAGCAAAAACAACACGACGGCGACAAAGCGAGCTTGGCTTTCGCGATTCATAGGCTTCGGCCCCGCACCGCCACTTCGCTGTGGCGGCGTAGAAGGCGCATCCCACCGATCCTGCATGAGCAACTTCGCTGCCACGCCCAGCCCCGATTCGGGACGCCTAAGTCCAGTAAATAAAAGCACTTTCGACAGTATAGATGCATTTTTGAACGCTTACTATGTATTTGTGGATGTCCATGTGGAATTGCGTATCCTCTTTCCCTTGAGATTCTTAGGCTTAGGGATGTTCGGCTTGTTTCATGGATTCGACTTTCGCTGCAAATACGATGATCCAAAACGGCATACGAGATGGCGGAGACAGGTTCGGAAATCGCAGGTCGCAGAGACCACTCCGTTCCCACGAGGTAGTTGGCTCTTTGGCTCGAAGGGGCTGAAACTTTTTCCGGATCGAAAGCTCTCATGCACGCGCAGCTCTCCACCGGCGGAAGACTACCACCGCTCTGATCGTCACCTGCCACGGTTGGGGGCATGCGCAATCGTCGAATCGAAAATCGTCAAACCAAGGAGCTTTCCATGTTCAAGACCTCGCACCTCCTATGCGCCGCTATGTTGGCAATGTCGCTAACAACGAGCGGAGTGTTGCCCCAAAGCAACGCCCAAACCGGAAGCAGCACCCCTGGAGCAGTATTCGTGATGACCAATTCCGCCAGCCAGAACGAAATCGTAGCTTACAAGCGAGGTACCGACGGCTCGTTGCAGGAGGGGCAAAGTTTTTCCACCGGAGGCCGGGGCAGCGGCGGGGTGACCGATCCGTTGGCATCGCAGGGATCGCTAACTCTCAGCCAGGATCACACATTCTTGCTTGCGGTAAATGCCGGCAGCGGCGATATCTCAGTGTTTCGGGTCCAGGGAGCGGGTCTTGCTCTCGTGAGCCGTGTGCCCTGCGGCGGCAGTGAACCGGTCGCTGTGGCCCAGCGCGGAAACCTGGTCTTCGTGCTCAACGCGGGAGGCGCAAGCAGCGTGGTAGGTTTCCATCTGGCGCAGGATGGCACGCTGAAACGAATCCCCGCTGAGCTGGCTTACCTGAGCACCGGCAATTCGGGAGCAGCGTCGCTGGCCTTCAGTCCGAATGGCCAGTTCCTGCTCGTGACCGAGAAGATAACCAACAACATCGACGCCTTCCCCGTTCAAACTGACGGAACGCTGGGTCCAATCGTGGTGAATGCGAGCGCCGGCCCTGGTCTGTTCAGCCTGCTGTTCGCGCCCAATGGGATCGCATTAGCTACTGAAACCGGGCCGGTGGGAGGGACGAATGCGTCCGCCATCTCGTCTTATGCAGTCCAGCCCAATGGCACGCTCTCTGCGATCAGCACCAGCGTCCCGACTCTGGGCGCGGCCACCTGCTGGAGCGTGGTCACCCCGGGCGGCCGATTCGTCTATACTTCGAATGCGGGTACGGGCACGATTTCCGGGTATGCCATCGGCACAACCGGAACTCTCACAGCCCTGGCCGGAACGATCCTAGCCACCAACCCGGCAGGCAGCGTGAATCTCGACATAGCCCTGAGTTCAGACGGAAGATTCCTCTACACCCTGAACTCAGGCACCGGAACGGTCAGCATCTTTAGCATCAATGAGGATGGAACGCTCACCAGCCTGGGCGATGCGGGCGGTTTGTCCGCGTCGGCCGGCTACAACGGAATCGCTGCGATCTAGATCGTGGCGATTTCAATTTAGTAACTGCGGATGGTGCGGGTGCCCCATTTCTCGTGTCCTTTGCGAGAAGTGGGGCTTTTGACTTGGATAAATGACAAGATTCTGCGTCTCGTCGAGACTCTACCCCGCCTTGCGCTCATCCTTTTTCGTAGCTTCCAGTTTCGGAACTTCCAGGATCGGTTCATCGTCCCACTCAAACGATAGCGCGCGGGCGGTGGTTTCGATGGGCTCCAGTTCCGGAATGTCTTCCGCCACCGAAGCTCCCAACTCGGCAAACTTGCGCGCCGAGACCAGTACGCGGTTTTCCAGCGAGCCAACGGCTTGGTTGTAGGCTTCGACCGCGCGGTCCAAATTCGTGCCCACTCCGGTGATGTGAACTGCCAGTTTCCTCAGCCGCTCGTGTAGTTCTTTGCCGAGATTGCTGATCTGTTGTGCGTTGCGCGCGAGTTTGTCCTGGTTCCAGCCGTAAGCGACCGCTTTCAGCAGCGCGATCAAAGTCGTGGGCGAGGCCGGAATCACGCGCTGCAGCACGCCTTGCTCGATCAGTCCAGGGTCCTGTTCGAGCGCGGCACTGAAGAAAGTTTCGCCGGGCAGGAACATCACCACAAACTCCGGCGTGGCCTCGAACTGTTCCCAATATTTCTTGCTGCTCAGGGTTTCCATGTGATCGCGGACCTGCCGCGCATGGTTGAGCAGAGACTTGCGGCGCACCTCTTCGTCCGTGCTCTCAAAGGCTCCGAGAAATGCATCGAGCGGCGTTTTCGCGTCGACCACTACGTTCTTGCCGCCGGGCAGTTTCACGACAAGGTCGGGCCGGAAGCGGCCGGCGTCGGTGGTGATGGTCTCCTGTTCGGCGAAGTCGCAGTACGGCAACATGCCGGCAATCTCGACCACGCGGCGCAGCTGAATTTCCCCCCAGCGCCCGCGCACGTTTGGAGTCCGCAGAGCGCGCACCAGGTTGCCGGTTTCCGATTGCAGATCTTTTTGCGAACTGATGAGCGATTGCACCTGAGCCTTGAGGTCGCTGTAAGCTCCGCCGCGCGCGATTTCCATCTGCTGAATCTGCGCGTCGACTTTACTCAACGACTCGCGCACGGGGTCGACGAGATCGGCGACGGCTTTCTGCCGGGCGTCAAGATCGCCTTTCGCCTCACTCTGAAAGCGCTTTAGCGTTTCCTGCGCGATCTGCAGGAACGAGGAATTATTGCTTTTCAGCGCGTCCGCAGCGAGCGCCTTGAACGCATTTTGCAGGTCGGCGGCGGCGCGATCCCCGGTTTTCGTCAGCAATTCGATCTTCTCGGTGCTGGTCTTTCGTTCCGAGTCGAGAGCGGATTCCAGCCTGGCACGGCTCTCAATCAGGTCCCGCTGATCCTCCAAAAGCCGTGCCAGATCAGCCTTTACGCCGGCTAATTCGTCCTGCGTCAACGACAAACGAGTTAGCAGCGCAGCCGTGCGCGACCGCAACACCAGCCAGGCAAGCAGGCCGCCCACCAACAACCCGATCACCCCGCTGATCCCTAGTACTATAGACACAAGTAAATTCTCGCCCTCGTTTCCAGCTGCTAGCCTAGCACCAGCAGTGAATCTGAGCCGTAACGATTTTGAGCCGTGAAGAGAGTCAAGAAAGCAGAAAGAGATTTGACCCCGAAACTCGATCCCTCCGTGGGCCCGTTGGAATAGTTTTAGTTAGAGTAGTCAGAATTTGATGTCTATCGTCCCCAAAGTATTCTTGGCCTTCCTGCTCATAACGGGCGCCGCGATTATGCAGCCCGCGGCAGCAAAAGCGCCCAAAGCTCCGTTCGATAGTTCTGAGAGTGATTACGAGGTTCAGACCGAGCAGCAGCTTCTTGGGTTAGCCAACCAGTCGCGAAAGCAGGCAGGGGCTCCGCCGCTCACCCTCGATGCCGGACTTTCTCAGGCGGCGCGCACACACGCGCGGGCCATGCGTGAAGCGCAGCAGCTTTCTCATCAATTTGAAGGCGAGCCCTCCCTGCCGCTACGTCTTGCGGCCGCGACTCAACTCCGGCTCGATCAGGAGGGAGAAAATGCCGCGCTCGACTACTCCGCCGCCGCTGGACACGAACATCTCATGCATTCCCAGCCGCATCGCGCCAACCTGCTCAACCCGGCCTTCAACGTGGTCGGACTGGGCGTGGTTCGAAGCGGAGACCGGCTCTACATTGTGCAGGACTTCGGCCACGCCCTCCCCAACTACTCTCTCGCCGAAGTGAAAGACACCGTCGCGGCAGCCGTGAACCAGATGCGTCGCCAGGCCAGCCAGCCCGACCTGCCGCGTCACGACCTGCCAACAGCCGATAACGCCGCCTGTTCGATGGCGCAGGCTGACAAGCTCGAGACTTCCTCCGTTCACCAGCTTGGCCAACACGCGACCGTACTGACCTATACCAGCCTGCATCCCGAAACGCTGCCAGCGGGCGCAGGACACGCCATCGCCAGCCG
>JBELAE010000258.1:0-7362 GCA_049509155.1 Candidatus Sulfotelmatobacter sp. | reverse complement strand
CAGATGATCGTCGGCCTCGGGGCCATGATGTTTTCGATCATCTGTTTCTGCCTTCGCCTGCTGATCACCCAGAATCAGCAGCGCCGGACCACCAACGCTCTCCTGGCCTCCGAATCCCGTTACCGCAATCTTTTCGAGCGCAACCTGGCGGGCATTTACACCAGCACCCCCGATGGCCACATCCTCGACTGCAACCCCGCTTTCTGTGAAATGTTCGGCTACAGCCGCGACGAACTTCTCGGTCTACACGCCTCGGTTCTCTATGTCGGCGGCGCGGCGGAACGGGACGCGGTGCTCGCCGATATCCAGCAGCACGGTTCCAAGCGCGGCATCGAGCTCCCGTATCGCCGCAAAGATGGTGTCCTGGTCTGGACCATCGAGAACGTTTCGGTGACCACGAACAGCAGCGGCCAGCGCGTAATCGAAGGCGCCATGCTCGACGTCACCCAGCGCCGTTCGCTCGAACTCCAGCTGCAACAGGCCCAGAAAATGGAGTCGATTGGCCAGCTCGCCGGCGGCGTGGCTCACGATTTCAATAACCTGCTCACTGTCATGCGCGGCTACAGCGATCTTCAACTCGACGCCACCGCGCCCTCCAGCCCCGTCCACGGCTACGCCCAGCAGATTGCCTCGGCCGTCGATCGCGCTGCCGGACTCACCCGCCAGTTGTTGGCCTTCAGCCGCCAGCAGGTCATGCAGGCCCGGGTCGTCAATCTCAACACTCTTCTGCGCGATTTTGAAAAGCTCCTCCGCCGCCTCATCGGCGAGGACATCGAGATGCGCACCATCCTCGACCCCGACCTGGGCAACGTCAAAGTCGACCCCGGCCAGATGGAACAGGTCATTATGAATCTGGTCACCAACGCCCGCGACGCCATGTCCGAAGGCGGCACGGTCACAATCGAGACTTCCAACATCACGCTCGATCGCCTTTTCCTCGAACGCCATCCCTACATCGTTCCCGGCGCTTATATCCGCCTGGCCGTGAGCGACACTGGCGCTGGCATCGACGAAGCCACGCGCTCGCGCATCTTCGAGCCTTTTTTCACTACCAAGGAATCGGGCAAGGGCACCGGTCTGGGCCTCGCCACCACCTACGGCATCGTCAAACAAAGTCAGGGATACATCGAGGTCTACAGCGAAGTGGGCGTGGGATCGAGCTTTGAGGTTTACCTGCCGCGCATCGGCAGCGACAGCCGCCCGTTGCCGGTCGAACCGCAACTCCCGGCCCAGCGCGGCAGCGAAACCATCCTGCTGGTCGAGGACGAACCCCAGCTCCGCGCCCTGGTCAAAGCCATTCTCGAGTCCTATGGCTATACAGTCCTCGCGGTCGACGATCCCAGCCAGATCGAAGCCTCGTGTCACCAATGCTCCGGCCAGGTTCACCTGCTGCTCACCGACATGATCATGCCCAAAATCAACGGCCGCGAAGTGGCCCGCCGCGTCAGCGCCCGCATCCCGGCGATCCGCGTCCTCTATATGTCGGGATTCACCACCCACACCATCGTCAACCGCGGCGTTCTCGAACCCGGCATCTTCTTCATCCAAAAGCCCTTCACCGCCATTGCCCTGGCCGCGAAAGTCCGGGAAGTCCTCGACCAGGCCGCTGGCGCGTCTGCCTAGCCCCCAAGAAGAATCCTTTCAAATTTGGTTGCTTTTCCTGCTATCACATAGTAAGTTGGTAGAGATACTTGTGATTGTGCTCGCCGAGACCCAGGGATTTCGGGAGCCCCACAGGTATTGCCCTTCCCCAAGAGTCCTGCCTCCCGGGGTGACTCGTGTTTCCACTGGTCTTTCTGATTGAAAACGACGTTTCGATTTCAAACCTGTTGCGCAGTCTGCTCGAAGTGAACCAATACGCAGTCTGCACTTTCCCCTTGTCGGCGGACGTGGTCATCTCCGCCGGAAAAGAGAGACGCCCCGCACTGTTCCTGATCGGCGGCCCTCTGGGGGACAGCCTGACTCTGTGCCGCGCTATCCGTCAAAACTCCCGTCTTGAACAGACACCTGTCGTCATCATGTCCGGCCGAGATTCGGAAGAAGACCGGATACGCGGTTTCGAATCCGGGGCCGACGATTTTGTCACCAAGCCCTTGCGCCCCCGCGAACTCGTGGCTCGGATCAATGCCCTGATGCGCCGTTGTCACCACCAGCATGCCGCCGCCAGAGTTGAAGCGGGAGGGATCGAAGTCGACACCGAGCACTTCGTCCTGTCGGTGAGGGGGAAGAAGATGCACGCGACTGCCACTCAGGCGCGGCTCGTCGAATACCTCATGCGGAACGAGGGACGGGTCTTAAGTCGCGATCAGATTCTCGATGCGGTTTGGAGCGACAGCTGCTTCGTGACCCCCCGCACCATCGACGTGCACATCCGCAGAATCCGCAAATTGATCGAGTTGAATCCCGCAAAACCCAAACATCTTAAGACTGTTCGCGGCGGCGGTTATTGCTTTAGCGGGCACCGCGATGCGCGGGACCCAATTCCCGCCGCGGAGTGGCTGTCGTCGTCGATTGGACCGAACCCTCTGCCAGTTAGCATTCCGCCGGCGCGGTTGAGCCGCGCTTCCTGATCGTTATGGTTGCTTCGGGCGAACCTCTCGGGCTTCCCGAGAGAGGGCGCAAAAGACTGAAAATAAACGAAGACAATTTGGTGGGCGCTATAGGATTCGAACCTATGACTTCCACCGTGTGAAGATGGCACTCTACCGCTGAGTTAAGCGCCCCCGCGAGAGTTATTTCATTCAAACATTTGCGCGCGGATTATGCAACCGCCCGCTGGTCGGGCAGGGCAGGCACGCGATCGCAGCATCGCTCCGTTGCCCCATTGCTGATTGTTGATTTTTGCTTGTTGATTGAAAGGCCCAGGGCCGGAAGTCCTGAGGGCCTCAAATCAGCAATCGGTAATCAGCAATCAGCAATTTCCATCCGCGGACTTTTCAAGCCTAGCTCCTGGCGGCCATTACGGTGTTTCGGCGTGGCGGCCATGCGTGGTAGCCTATCGAGAGCGGGGGCGTGCGCCCCCGGCTGCCGTCTTTTCCATGGGGCTCGATTCAAAACCTTCGCGGACACCGCTATCTCCATCATCCCAAGGGACTTTCACGGCTCCTTCCGAACCTCCAGAGGCGCAACTTTCGGGTGGCAACGGGGTTGAAACTGATGTGAGCACAGCCGCACTCGACCGGGGCATGCTGATGGCTGCGATGACGCCAGGGTCGTCCGCTGCGTTCTCGTCTGCGGTGGGCGCAGAGTCGCCGTCCGACGCCGAGATCATGCTGCGGGCCAAGGCGGGCGACCAGTCGGCGTTCGATTATCTGGTGCAGAAGTATCGCCGCCCGATGGTAAGTTTCATGTACCGCATGGCGCGCAATGCGGCCGCGGCGGAAGATCTGGCGCAGGAGGTTTTCCTGCGGGTGTATCGCTCGCGTGCCAGTTACGAAGCCAGCGCGAAATTCACCACGTGGCTGTACCGCATCGCGACGAACCTGGCGGTCAACCACGCGCGCGATACGCGCCACGAGCGACCGGAAGTTCAGGTCAGCCTGGACGAGCCGAACGAGGAAAGCGGCACCACGCTCGAACTGCCTGACGGCAACTTGACTGCCGAACAGGTTATGGTGCGCCGCGAGCGCATGCAGGCGATCCGCAGCAAGGTTGAGGCGCTGCCCGAGCAGCAGAGGCTGGCGGTGATCATGCACAAGTACCAGCAGATGGATTACAAAGAGATTGCCCAGGTTTTGAAGAAGAGCGAGTCGGCCACCAAGTCATTGCTCTTCCGGGCTTATGAAACTTTGCGGGACCAGTTAAAAGAATTTGTCTAGAGAATTTGTTTAGAAAGATCGTTTTCTTGTGACGCAGTGGCGAAAAGAGTTAAAGGGGAAGTAGTTATGAACTGCAATGAAATTCGTGAAAGGATGCCCGATGTGGCGGCAGGATTCAGCGAAGCCACGCCGGACGATGGCAAGCATCTGGAAACTTGTGCTGCTTGCGCGGAAGCATTGAAAGGAATGAAAGCCACCATGGCGGTGCTGGATGAATGGCAGGTGCCCGAGCCCTCGCCATTCTTCGACGTACGCTTTCAAGCTCGGTTGCGGGAAGAGATGGCTAAGCCGGCCGCCAGTTGGCTGTATTATTTCCGCCGGCCGGTGATGGCGGCAGCGCTTACCGTGATTCTGGGACTTGGCATTGGCATGTACGTCAGCAAAGGCAGGATGTCCGATCAAGGGCAACCGGTGGCCGAAATGGAGCCCGGCACCGCGGTCAGCGATCTGCAGGCTCTGGAAAACAACCACGAGATGTATTCCGATTTCGACATGCTCGATGATCTGGCGGTGCAGCCTGATGTCGCAGCGAATCCGTAGAAGCTTCGCGCGGCGGGCGTGGCTAGATCGGCGGGGATCGGTTAAAGGGGTGAGACAACCGATAGTTTGGCGAGGGGCAACACAGGGAGAACAATGCGGTGGGGACAATATAGAACGGGTTGGCTGGCGGCCGCCGGTGTGGGCGTTGCTGTCTTAATGTCCCTTCCTTGTTTGGCACACTCAGTCCCGTTCCACCAGCCCGCGTCCCACCATACCGCTTCCTATCGAAACCCTTCCCGTCCAGGTGCTTTCCGTTCAAGCGTTTACCATCGGGCCCAGGAGCGGCATGCCGGCGCGGCCCCTGCACCGCAGCGGCAACAGGCGCCGCGGGCGCAACAGGGACGTCCGCGACCGCAAGGTCATGCCGGAGACTGGCTGCGGCGCTACAAAGATTTGCCACCGGCCGAGCAGGAACGCGAACTTCAGAAAGACCCCGGGTTCCGCCATCTGCCGCCAGCCCAGCAGCAACTACTGCGCCAGCGACTGCGCCATTTCTCCGGCCTGCCGCCGCAACAGCAGTTGCGCATGCTGAACCGCATGGAGACCTGGGAGCACCTCACCCCTGAGCAGAAACAACAGGCGCGGCAGATCTACGGCCAGCTGCGGCAGTTGCCTCCTGATCGCCAGCGCATGGTGACCACGGCGGTGCGCGAGCTGCGTTCCCTGCCGCCCGACCAGCGCGAGAGGATCATCAACTCCGATCGTTTTAAAGGCACGTTCACCGACCAGGAACGCGAGATGATGCGCGGCGCCACGCGTTTACCTTTAGCTCCGGCCGAAGGCGGCGGGACTGGACCGCAGCCGTAGGAGGGGCCTTCGGCTCCGGGTTCCAGTTTGCGCGAAGACTCAAGGACCTACCAACTTCTTCGGCTATCGGTAGATGTCTTTCCGAGCGCCAACTCGCACAACCAATATCCGCAACTGCTTGTCGAGGACTTCGCAGACGATGCGGTACTCTCCCACGCGGTAGCGCCAGAATTCTCCGAGCGGACCACGCAATGCCTTACCCAAGCTGCGCACATCCGCCAGCGGAGCGACCCGCTGATCCATGTAGTCGAGAATGCGACGCGCGGATGGCTTATCTAGTTTGCGAAGCTGGCGGCGGGCAGTGTCGGTGTACTCAATCTCCCAGGCCAAGATCCTGTCTCACTTCTCGCGCACTAAACGTACGTTCCTGCCCTTTGCGTAGTCTTTCGACCACATCCGCCGCGAGGTAGTAGTCCTCCATCTCGTCGATGTGGTTCAAAATCATCTCGCGAATGTAGAAGGCCTTGGTGCGCCCTGTCTTTTCAGCCAGAGCGTCGAGACGGCGCTCAATCTCTTCGGGAAGACGAATGGAAGTTGCCATTGGGGACCAGAGAATACATGTATTTACTGTATTCAATGTATCACAACATGCCACGGAGCTCAACCCGCAATGCCGCCATCACTGCCTCAGCATATTCCTTGCAATAAAAAATACATTCGCCGGCCGCTCGCCCAGCCGCCGCATGAAGTAGGGATACCACTCCGAGCCGAACGGGACGTAGACGCGCATGCCCCAGCCTTCGCGCACCAACTTCTGCTGCAGGTCGCGCCGGATACCATACAACATTTGAAACTCGAAAGAATCGCGTGCGATGTTTTCCCGCGTGGCGAAGGCTTGCCCTTCCCGGATCATGTTTTCGTCGTGCGTGGCCATGCCGTGATAGATGCCGCTCTTCATCAATATCTTCATCAGCCGGACGTAGTTCGCATCCACGTCGGCTTTGCTCTCAAACGCGATGCTGGCCGGCTCCTTGTAAGCCCCTTTGCACAGCCGAATGCGGATGCCCTCGTTCAGCAGCTTTTCCACGTCGCTCTCGGAGCGCTTCAGGTAAGCCTGAATTACGGTGCCCACGCTATTCTGATTGCCCGGCATGCGGTGCAGTTCGTGCACGAAATCCAGCGTGCGCTGCGTGTAGGGCGAACCTTCCATATCGACGCGCACAAATCCCGCGGGCTTCATCGACGCCGCTTTCGCCACCAGGCCGGCAACAATGTCGCGGGCCAGTTGCTCGTCGACGTCCAATCCCATGTGGGTCAGCTTCAGGCTGATGTTGGCGTTGAGGCCGTTGGCCGCGATGGCGTCGAGAATCTGGTGGTAGAGTTTGGCGCTTTCGCGGGCTTCGTCGGGATTGGTGACGTTCTCGCCCAGATTGTCGATACTGACGCTCATGCCAGCGCGGTTGACCGCCTGAGTGACGCGTACGGCGTCGGCGATCTCGGTGCCGGCGACGAAGCGCCCGGAAACGCGGCGTCCGATCGCGGAGCGCTCGGCAAAGCCGCGCAGAGAACGGTTTTCAGAAAGACGGACGAAGAAGGCCCTTAGCATGAAGTACCCAGGAAGACGACGGAAAAGACCACAGAAATTTGTATCATAATCCGGCGACATTGCTGGTGCGTCGGGCGCACAATCGCTGCAGGATATTTATTCAGGCGAGAATTTGAGTTCCACCATTTCGTGGGACTCGTGAGCGGCGGATTCCCATCTCCAGTGGCGGACTGCGTTCGCGGCAGCCTGCGCCAGCACAGGATGTCCACCTTTGATGGCGACTGTCGTCACGCTGCCGTCGGGAGCGACGACGGCTTCGACCTTGACGATTCCTTCCAGCGCCATGCTGCGGGCCAGAGCAGGGTAGGGAGGCGTCACACGCAGGAGTATTCTGCGTTTTGCCGTGTCCTGCGCCCGGGAGTGAATAGGAACGATAATTAAAATAGCAGCCAGAAACAGCGTCCCAACTGCTCTCTGCGCAAACCGGGATTTCATTCTTGATTGAGTCTAAATGGAGGCGCCCGCCCGGTTGAAGGTCACCGAAGTACTAGCATCTTTTTTCGATTCACTTCTTTTCGATGAAGTGGCCGGAGGCCGCTATTTGCCGTGTTCTTCCAGAAACTTCTCCACTTCGATGGCGGCCATGCAACCTGTTCCCGCCGCAGTGATGGCCTGGCGATAGCGCCGGTCCTGCACGTCGCCGCACGCGAA
>JBELAE010000257.1:0-7380 GCA_049509155.1 Candidatus Sulfotelmatobacter sp. | reverse complement strand
TTGAAGGCTGCGGCGTTGCGTGCGTTGGATCGGGTGCGGAGGAGTTCGGAATTGAAGGATTTGTGGATGGAAGCGGATGGGCTGAATGAGTGGAGTGGGGCGGTGCGGGAGTTGCAGGGGAGGCTGGGCTAGCGGTTCCCTCGGTGGCTAAAGCCCTCATCGAGAGGGAAGTTTTATCTTAGCGCTGGAAGCGCTGCGCCAGCCAAAGGCGAGTCTTTCTCGTAGCCCACCGAAATCTTTGAGCGAACTAAGTCGCAGTCTCCAGTTTCATTCTACGGCAAAATCTCAACGTAAATTCTGAAGCAGAGTCCCCGAATAGATTCTGAAATTAAGAGTCCCACCCTCTCGCGAAAGGCGCGAGAAGGGTGGGGGCACCCGGTTTATTTTTTCTCTTGATTTTTGCTGGGAGCGGGGAGCAGGCCGAAGACGCCTACACCGGTGGTGGTGCCGACGTAGACTTTGCCGTTGGCGATCATGGGAGTGATGTTCTTGTTGCCCGCACCGAATGTATCGCGGCCGTTCGGGGCCTGGGTGCTGTCATAGAGTTCCACCAGGGTGGAGGCGTTGTAAGCATCGAGGATGGCGGGATCGGTGTTCTGCGAGGCCCAGACGATGCCTTGCTTTCCGGCGTTGGCGGAAATGCTGGGAGTGGCTCCGGGAGGAACGAAGGAGGTCGTGGTTTGAGCGACCGGGGTGGTGAGCAGCTTGGCGTCGCTAAACTGAAACTCCTGAATCGGAGAGTTTTTTCCGCAATAGTAGACACTGTTGTTGAAGACGGCGGGCGTGGAAAAAATCGGTTCGACGACTTCTGTGAGTTCCTGGTAAATGTTGTTCTTTGTTGAATTGTATTTTCCCAGGTCGTTGCGATTGACGATGTAGACGTTCTTATCCTTGCCGGCTCCAATGGCGAGATCCCAAATTTTGCCGGTGGAATCTTTCTCGGTGACCAGCACGGTCCCCCCAGAACCCAAATCGGAGTCGTGCGGGTTCTCTACCGATTGGTTGTACATGACCCAATAGTCGTCAACGGCGAGCCCGCCGGTGGTGGAAAGCCGGAGAAGAGCGTTGCCGTAGTCGCCCTCGTCGGGAAAGCCGCCGGCGTTCAGGGTGGTGTCGAACACTCCGTTGGCCTGGGACAGGAAAATGTTGCCCTTGCCATCGGCCGCCATGCCGCCACCGGAGTTCCACACTGCTCCCCGACTGGCGTTGGGCGTCAGGTTGAGTACGGTGGTCTGCGCCAGAGTGGTCGCGTTGTAGCCCATGACCCATCCCGTGTAGGGACGGCTGTCACAGTGCGATGCCCAGGCAAGATAGACAGTGTTGTTGACCAGAAGCAGGCTAGCGCGTTCGACGTATTGCTCGGGGTCGAAGATGACGAAGCCGCCGGAACTGTTGTCGCCGGTGCCGGGATACTGGGCCGTGATGGTCGCTGGGCCGCCGTAGAGTTCGGCGCCGCTGGTGGCGTCGAGGGCGTGCAGACGCTGATAGTAATTGCCGGAAGTGTCTTTCGACATGGCGACGACGTAGATGACTGGGTCCCCTTTCGCGGGCCGCGTGATGACGGGAGTCGAGGTAATTCCGATCGTGGGCTCGACTAGGGTGCAGCCGAGATTGTCGGAAGCGACCTCGCCGGGCAGGAGGGTCGTGATCTGCCAGAGCTTCGCGCCGGTGTCGGCATCGTAGGCGTAGACCGTGTCGTTCTCAGTAGCAACGATGAGGAGATTGTGGGTAGCGCCGGAGACAGACACGGAGGACAAGTAGAGTGGCTCGGCGTCAACCTTGCCGTCGGCGGGAGCGATGAAGAGCAAGCCGAACGTGTTGAAGTTGACGTTCGCGAGCGTGAGGATGCTCTCCTGGTTGTCGAGGCCGGTGCGAGAATTATTGTTGTGGTAGGTGAGGACGTCCTGGGAGCGAGCGGTGGGCGTGAGGGCGCACACGACGGCAAAGAGCAAGAATACTGCTAAGGTTCGGAGCACGACTGGGGTCTGAGGTAGCTGCATGGCGAGTCTCCTGCGGGTCTGGTCAGAGGGGGGTGACCGTAGCCGGAACAGGTTACACGGAAATTGGCGGGAATGGGATTGTTTTTTTGACTGGATTCAGTGTGCAAAAATCTGCAACATGTTTGGAGGAAGAGCTTTTTTTCGATCGCGAGTTCGGTGTCGCTTCGGCAGCCTAACGACCCGCGGTGGAAGTCGGAAACTCAAAACCAGCGCCTGAAGGCGCATTGATTTTGCGGCACTGATGGCACGCATGAATGCGTGCCCCGATACGAATCGCCCTTGTATCACAGGCTGCTAGGGCGAATCTTCCGGTCACTCGTTCGAAGTCCGGGCGTGATCTAAACCAAAATCCTCTGCTTGATTTTAAACTCAGAAACCCCACCCTCTCGCGGAGTGCGCGAGAAGGGTGGGGGCGCCCGGTTTTTATTTTTTCTCTTGATTCTTGGTGGGAGCGGGTAGCAGGCCGAAGACGCCTACGCCGGTAGTGGTGCCGACGTAGACTCTGCCGCTGGCGATCATGGGGGTGATGAATTTGTTGCCGGCGCCGAATTGATCGCGGCCGTTGGCAGCCTGGTTAGTGTTGTAGAGTTCGACTAAAGTCGCTGCGTTGTAGGCGTGCAGGACGGCGGGATTGGTGTTCTCCGAAGCCCAGACGATGGTGTTCGCCCCGGCGTCGGCGGAAATGCTGGGGGAGGCTCCGGGATACCCGAAGGAGTTTGCGGTTTCAGCTACTGGCGTGGCGATCAACTTGGCGTTCTTGAACTGGAATTCGCGGATGGGCGAACCGACCGGGCCGTAGTAGACGCTGCTCCCAGTGGCGGCAGGAGTGGACCAGATTCCGCCGGGCAGAGCGCCCGTCAGTTCCTGGTAGATGTGATTGCTCGCGGAATTGAATTTCCCCATGTTAGCGCGGTTCACGACATAGAGGTTGCTATCTTTGCCGGCGCCGATGGCGAGTTCCAGGACTTTGCCGGCGGAGTTTTTCTGACTGGTGAGCAGGCTGCCGCCGGAGCCGAGGTCGGTGTCATCGTCACTTTCCATGATCCCGTTGTACATTTCGAAATAGTCGGCGACGGCGAGTGTGCCGCCGCTGGTGGTGAGGCGGAGGAAAGCGTTGCCGTAGTCGCCCTCGGAGGGAAAGCCGGAAGCGTTGAGGGTAGAGTCGAAGACTCCATTGGCGTCGAGCAGAAAAATGTTGCCCTTGCCGTCGGAGGACATGCCGGCGCCGGCGCCCCAGATGGCGCCTTCGTTGGCGTTGGGCGTCAGATTGAGGACGGTGGTCTGGGCCAGAGTGGTCGCGTTGTAGCCCATGACCCATCCGGTGTAGGGGCGGGCGTCGCAGTGCGAAGTGAAGGCGAGATACACCGTGCCGCCGGTCAGGAGCAGGCCGGAGCGTTCGGCGTACTGGCTGGGATCGAAGATGACGACACCGCCGGAACTGCCGTCGCCGGTGCCGGGATAGGTGGCGGCGATGGTGACCGGGCCGCCGTAGAGTTCGGCGCCGCTGGTGGCGTCGAGAGCGTGCAGACGCTGATAGTAATTTCCGGAAGTGTCTTTCGACATGGCGACGACGTAGATGACGGGATCGCCTTTCTTGGGGTGAGTGATGACTGGAGTGGCGGTGATTCCGATCTTCGGCGTGATCTGTGAACAGCCGTGATCGTCGGAGGGCGATTCACCGGGCAGAAGCGTGCTGGTCTGCCAGAGGCTGGAGCCGGCGGTGTCGGCGTCGTAGGCGAAGACGGTATCGTTCTCGGTGACGACGATGAGAAGATTGTGGACGACGCCGGATACAGTTACGGACGACACGTAGAGCGGTTCGGCGTCGACCAGGCCGTCGGCGGGGGCGATGAAGAGTTTGCCGAAAGTGGCGGAGTTCACGTTGGTGAGGGTGAGAGTGGTCTCAGCGTTGTCGAAGGCGGTGCGAGCGATGTTGTTGTGGTAGGTGAGGACGTCCTGGGATTGGGCTAGCGGGGTTAGAGCGAAGGCAACGGCGAACACGCAGAGCGCTGCTAGACTGCGAGTACGCAAGAAAGAAGAGAGGGGCTGGTGGAGCGGCATCGTGGAGACCTCCTGAAATCTGGCCAGAGGACGACGGGTGGGTGATTACAAGCGTACACGGAAAAGGGCGAAAAGGGGATGAGTTTTTGTGCAGGTAGGAATGTGGGTAGTGAAGTTGGCGGACTGGGGCCGGAGATATGACCGAGTTGGGTAAGTTGCTGATCGGGGTGGGGTTGGTGCTGGTGGTGGCGGGGGCTTTGGTGCTTTTGCTGGGACGAACGAACCTGCCTTTGGGACGGTTGCCGGGGGACTTTTTATACCGGGGGAAGAACACTACGTTTTATTTTCCGTTGGCGACGTCGGTGGTAGTGAGCGTGGTGATTTCGATTGTGTTGTATGCGGTGGGGAGATGGAGGAAGTAAGGAGCGTCTTCTTTCGCCGCTTCGCGGATGGTTCCAGCGTCCGAATGTTCAGCTGCGGCTTGCGCCGTGGGCTGCATTCTTTCGCCGCTTCGCGGCTGGAATCGTGGCGATGCAATATTCGCAGGTAGCTTCTCCCCGCATTGACTTCATCGTATTTGACTTCGGCGGGGTCAGCCGTTAAATTCTTGGGGCTGTTGTTTCTTGTTTTTTGTTCTTTGTCATGACGTTCGGAACGCGCGTCTTTGCCGCTCGGTGAAGACAGGGAAGCGGGTGAGAATCCCGCGCTGCCGCGCAACTGTAAGCGAGGAAACTGTCGTCGGCCACTGGAAGAAATTCCGGGAAGGCCGGGGGCGTGACCGGATGGAAACATCCTTACTCGCGAAGCCAGGAGACCGGCGCGATCCGTCTACTTCAACCTCTTTCGCGTGCAAAGGAGGATTCCGTGCGCATCGTGTTTTCGCTGCTGTTCTGCTTTTGTTTCTCATGCATCGCTTTCTCGCAGGACTTCGTTCTTAGAGTTGTCGATCCACAATCGGCCGCCGTCGCCGGCGCCAAGGTCTCTCTCATACGAGAAGACGGCAAAATTGTAGCCACGCAATTCACCGACGCCAGAGGATTCGTGCGCTTCCGCGTGGCTGACATCAGCGGCCTGAGAGTCGAAGTCCTGGCTCCCGGCTTTGCTCCCGGCTCGCTTCCAGCAGCAAAAAACAATGTGACGGTGTCCGATATCACGATTCAGCTTAAGGTCGCAAGCGCGGCGGAAACGGTGGTGGTGAGTGCAACGCGGACTCCTGTCGCCGGTGAAGCGGCGGGGGCGGACGTTGATGCCTTGAGCGGCGCGCAACTGACGACCATGCAACCGGTGGCGGCGAACGATGCGATGCGGTTTCTGCCTGGGGCTGTGGTGAATACTGCGGGTCAGCGAGGCGGGTTGTCGTCTCTGTTCGTGCGCGGGGGGGAATCGAATTACAACAAGGTGATTGTTGACGGGGTCACGATCAACGAACCGGGCGGGACGTTTGACTTTGGAACTTTGTCGCTGGCGCAGGGTGACCGGATGGAATTTGTGCGCGGAGCACAGAGCACGTTGTATGGATCGGATGCGATGACCAGCGTGGTGCAGGTGTGGACGCGGGCGGGGAGTACGCGGGTTCCGGAATTACGCCTGGGCGCGGATGGGGGGAACTTGGGAACGGCGAGTGGGCATGCATCGCTCGCGGGAGCGCGTGGGAAGTTCGACTACAACCTGTTTGGCGATCAGTTCAAGACGGAAGGCTCGGGAGTGAATGACGCTTACTCGGATTCGCTGCAGGGAGCGAATGTGGGGGCGGCGCTGAGCGACAAGACTTCGCTGCGAGTGCGATTTCGACATTCGAACTCGCATACTGGGCTGCCGGGGGAGTGGAGCTTTAATGGGTATGATCCGATCGTTGTCCCTACGAGCGGTCCTGCTTACCCTCTGTCACCGAATCCCTATGACGCATCGCAACTGAACAACGTGCTGGGCAGTGTGGAGTTGGCCGTGGCTGCGCCCTCGGGATGGCAGCACCATTTTTCCGGATTCGATTACCTTTACCGCTACCACGAACAGGAACCAGGAGACCCGCTGCGAATCAGCCCGGTCTACGGGCCGATCGACTTTCCCTCGGACGAAGTGGATCGCATCAATCGCGGAGGATTTGAGTATCAGGGCGATTATTCGGAGAGAACCTGGGCGCACACTACGTTTGGATATCGCATTGAAAATGAAAATGGATTTGTCGGCCAGGTCATTGATGGCTCAACGCAGACGCATGGGCAGCGTTTGAACAACGATGCTTATGTGCAGCAGCAGATTACGTGGGGACGGCTGTCAGTGATTGCCGGCGGACGATTCGTGCATGACAGCGCGTTCGGCAATACGGGCGTACCGCGCGTGGCGCTGACCCTGCGAGCGCTGAGCGGCGGCGAGATTTTCTCCGGCACGCGGTTGCGGTTTTCCTATGCGACAGGATTTAAGGAACCGCGCCTGGAAGAAACGTTTGCCGGTCCTCCCTATAATCAGCCAAATCCCGGGCTGCTGCCGGAGCGCTCGCGTTCGTTCGAGGCAGGCTTTGAGCAGGATTTTCTCCACGGGCAGTTTGCTTTGGATGGCACTTACTTCAACAATCTGTTTCACGATCAGATCAACTACGTAACCATTAACCCGACGACCTTCGTGGGGGAGTACGTCAACGTGAATCAGGCTTTTGCGCAGGGGGCGGAACTGGTGGCGCGGGCCAGGCTTCGGTCGCGGCTGCTGCTGAACATGGCTTATACGTACACTTCGTCGGAGTATCTGGATAATCCTGCGCCGTTTGATCCGGTGTACGATCCGGGGCAACCGCTGCTGCGGCGGCCCAAACATTCGGCCACTACGCTGCTGTCTTACCTGGGGAATCGCTGGGGCGGGAACTTGGGTGGGAGTTTTGTGGGGCGGCGCGCGGATTCGGATTTCGACGGATTTGGCATTGATCACGCGGCGGGATATGTGCGGGTGGATCTTGGGGGATGGTATGCGGTGCATCCGCGGGTTACAGCCTATTTGAACGTCGAGAACGCGATGGACCGGCGGTATAACGAAGTGGTGGGGTATCCGGCGCTGCCAGTGAATTTCCGGGCGGGGGTGCGGTTTCGGATTGGCGGGGAGTAGGCTCCGCTGGGCGGGCAATCTTTCTTTGCAAGATTCCCGTTGCCGCCATTCGGATTGACTCGCATTGGTAAAATTCGGCAATGCTGAGAAGAAAACTTATTCCTGCCGCTTTGTCTATGTGCCTGCTGGCAGCTTGTTTGAAGGCTTCAGCCCAAAGCAGTGCCTCCGGAAACTCCGCTCCTCCGCCCTCTACGCCTACGCCGCTGCTTCCTGCGGAAGGGTTCACCGACGAAAACGGATGGACCTGGCCGGGCACGGAATGGATGCATGTGTCGCCTGAGTCCGA
>JBELAE010000256.1:0-7386 GCA_049509155.1 Candidatus Sulfotelmatobacter sp. | reverse complement strand
CGCAGCCCTTAAGTCGGCCGTGGACGCCGAAGGCGAGTCCTACGCCAACCCGCCCGGCTACAGCGACACCGTCGACCACCAGGCCAACTTCTACAACGCCGTGCGCACCCGCAAGCCCGTCGCCGAAAACGAAATCTTCGGCAACAACGCCGCCATCGGCTGCCACCTCGCCAACTTCTCCTACTTCAACAAGACAGTGGCCGTCTGGGATGATAAGGCAAAGAAGATCGTGAAAGGCTAGAAGAAGAGGCAAGAGAAACGAGTGGTAAGAGAACCGAAGCGGGCGCCCCATTCTAACGTCGCGCTCTCTGCGACGTTAGAGTGGGGGTTCTTATCTTGGAAGTAATCGTGGAAGAGCGGCGCTTCAGCGCCGCGTAAGCGACAAAATCATCGAGCGGGCTTCAGCCCCGGGCCGCCGTCCAGTACGTTAACTCACCATTCTTTACTCATCGCGACCCGATTACTACCCACATTGACACGGTTGGGGAGTATTCTTTTATTGGACGGAGTGTCCAAAAAACAGGGCATCTCAGCCCCGCGTCAAATGGTACGAGGTGCTTTATGCGGTTCTCCAGCCTATCTCTTGCACTGATTCTCCTGTTTTCCACGGCGATGCTCGCGCAGTCAGAGTCGCAGCAGCCTGCGCCCGACACCCTCACCTTCCACACCACGGTCCGGCGTGTCGTCGTCGACGTTGTCGTTCGCGACTCCAACGACCAGCCCGTCCACGGCCTCACCGCCAAGGATTTTCTGGTAGCCGAAGACGGCCACCAGCAGAACATTGTCTCCTTCGATGCCTACAATCTCGATACGCCGTCAATTGCTCTTCCGCCCAACGCCCCGCATCCGCCCGCTAATCACTTCGTCAACATTCCGCCCATCCCCGAGCGTGGCCCGCTCTACGTCATTCTCTACGACATGGTGGACATCGACATGGGTGACCAGCTCGACGCCCGCCGTCAGGTCATGAAGTTCATCAAGAGCATGCCCGAAGGAACCCGCTTCGCGATTTTCATTCGCTCCGACGGCCTTTATCTGGTGCAAGGCTTCACCGCCGACAAAGCCCTCTTATACTCAACCCTCGACCCGCAGAATCCCAAGCCCCACGTTCCCAAAGTATTCATGATGGGAAAAAATCTCGGCTACGGCGATCCTGCTTCCATGATGAATGTGCTGACCCAGGTCACCGAATTTCTCGACGGCATTCCCGGCCACAAGAACCTGATCTGGCTGGCCGGAAATTTTCCCCTGGCGCTGGTTCCGCGCAAGGAAGATCCCCGCGAATATGAAGACCAGATCATTGCCGAGATCAATGTGTTGACGCGGGCGCAGGTTGCGGTTTACCCCATCAATGTTAGCGGCGTTCCCGTCAATCCACCCGGTATGCTGACGGGAGCACGTCCGCATGGTGGTAACGCCAACGGATCTGATCCACAGGCAGGCTCCAATCAAGGCAGTGCTCCGCCAGCCTCCAATACTCCTTTTTTCAACAGCCTCAGCGGCTCCACTCACGATCCCACCGGATTGCTCTCGTCCATGGAGGCACAAGGCTCCGGCGATTCCATGTACACGGACTACGACATTCAGAAGGCGCTAGCCGAGGCGTCCGGCGGTCATGCGTTTTACAGCACCAACGATGTCACCGCCGCTCTCAATGAAGCCACCGAAATTGGCGGTAACTACTATTCGTTGAGCTACTCGCCCACCAATCAGAAAGATGACGGAGGCCGGCGCGGCGTCGCCGTGAGATGCACACAGAAAGGATATAAACTCTCCTATCGCCGGTTCTATTTCACTACCGCTCTCAAGCCCTCGGAACCGCCCGCAAAGCTTGCCGAGAATTCTGCTGCATCGCCGGCGCCCGCGGAACCCGACGCGCTCCAGCCCAACATGAAACACGGCGCGCCCATGGCCCACGATCTGCTCTTCTCCGCGCACATCCACGCCGACGGCGTCCCAGCCAAGGCCACAGCCGAGCAGATGGCGCAGCTGGCCGACCAGCCTGCCTATGTCAGCACGCACCACAAAGACAAGCCGCTCGCCCCCGTCGATCTTCAGAAGTATGTGATTGATTACCGCGTGACCGCTTCCGCGCTCAAGTCGCAGACCCAAGCTGGAAAGCCTCCGTCCTACGAGTTCGTCGCCGCCGCTTTCGATTCCGAAAGCCGCATGCTCAACGGCGTCGTAAATAATGCCGCCGGGAACGAAAGCACAGCCGAGACCTCCGTCACTCCAGACTCCGGCAAGCCCGGAGTTTTCCGCGTGCGCCAGCAACTCGACGTCCCGGTAAACGCCGCCTGGATCCGCGTCGGCGTCCGCGACAAACTCTCGAACCGCATCGGCACCCTGGAAGTGCAACTTCCGCTAGCCCCAGAAGCGCCGAGCCCAGCAGTGACATCAGCCCGCTAGGAGCCACTCCAAGAATTGTCATTCCGACCGGAGCATGCCCTTCCCGAAGGGAAGGGCGTGCGGAGTGGAGGAACCTGCTGTTTTCGGGCGGTGCCGGGTGCTCCATTTCTCGCGTTTTTTGCGAGAAGTGGGGTTTTGAAGGCCTCAGGCCGCGGTCACTTCGCGCTTACCTTCTTCGCCGGCAAATACTTCTTCTCGATCGACGCCACGACCACATAATTCGGATCCACCATCTCGTTCAAATGAATCTTCGCCACCTTCGACAGCAACTCATAAGCATCCAACTCCGACAATCCATAGTCGCGATGAATCCAGTGCACGAGTTCCGTGAACGCAATCCGCACCGCGTCGTCTACCGGACGATAAGCTCCCACCGTCATAATCGCATCATCATTCTCAAACTGTGGCCATGAAATCGTGCGCCCCTTGATCACACTGAGCTGCACCCGCGCCTTCAGCGGAACCTCAATCGCCGTCCCCGCAATCTCGCCATCCCCCATGGCGGCGTGCCCGTCGCCAATATAAAAAAGCCCACCCTTCACATTCACCGGAAAGTAAACCGTATTCCCCACGCTGGCCTCGGGTGAATCCATGTTCCCGCCAAACTCCGCGGGAACCACCGAACTGCGGGCCTCGCCATTCGCCGGAGCCACACCAATGCACCCAAAGAACGGATGCATCGGAATCTTCACCGAAAAATCCGAATCCAGCGCCTTGAACGTAGCCGTATTCGCCGCATGATCGATGTGATAAAACCAAACCCGCTCCGGCAGCGGTGTATGCAGCATAGGCGTGTAGTTGGTCTCGTTGATCGCCCCAAATCCCGGCGCGAACGCCCCCACACCGGTGTCTCCGTCGACCTGCAGGTCAATAATCTTCACCGCCAGCGTGTCCCCCGGCTCCGCCCCTTCCACATAAAACGGTCCGGCCAGCGGATTGTCCCCCGTCGCCATGTTCAGCGTGTCGCCCGGCTTCTTCAGCCCATTGCCGAAGCAGTCAAGCGTGTTGGTGTCAAGAATGTCCCCCGACTTCAACCGCAGCACCGGCTCCGCCGTAGCGAAAAGATATTTCACATTGGCAGTAGTGGTCGTGTAGTGAACAACAGTCTGCGCCGGCGCGGCCGGGATGGCACATAGAAACAATAAGAGAACAGCAAGAGCGGAACGCACAGAGTCCTCCCGTGACGAACGATTCAACGCCAAGATTGTCGCACGATCTCATCTGCGCCGCGAGAACGATGGGATGGCTTAGTTACACGACGCGTGTGCCGGCAAGTTCACCATGATCCGCCGCATGATGGGGTTTGATTCCTCGGCCGATGCCGCTGCGTTCGGCAATTCTCAAGTCGTAGTCGTTTTGAAGATTCATCCAGAACTGAGCGGGAAGACCAAAATATTTTCCCAGGCGAATAGCGGTATCGGCGCTGATGGCCCGATCTCCTCGTACCACTTCGTAGATGCCCGGAAAGTTCAGCGCCTTCGCCAGCGCGTAAGCGGTGAGGTCCATCGGTTCCATAAATTCGGTCTTGAGAATCTCTCCCGGGTGCACCGCAAAGATTTTTCTCGATTTCGTCATGGTCGCCCCCACGCCTAGTGATAATCCACGATCTCTACCTCAAAAGCATTTCCGCTCCGCCAGACAAAACATGCGCGAAATTGATCGTTCACTCGGATGCTGTGCTGTCCGGCGCGCTTCCCTCGAAGTGCCTCGAGTTGATTTCCGGGTGGCACCTTCAAGTTGTCCAGCGTCACCGCGGCATTCAAAATGGCGAGTTTCTTGAACGCTCTCCTCTGTAAATCGGCTGGAAGACGCCGGCTCCTGCCTGACAGCCACAACCGTTCAGTTTCCTTATCCCGGAAACTCGCGATCATAATGGTTGATAGTGCCGCGTGACAATACTATTGTAACACATGAGTAGCGGAAACAGAGAGGCTCCCCACTCAATCAGGGCCCCAGCGCGTAAAATCGCTCCCATGCAGAAAAAGATCTTCTGGACGGTCTTCATGCTGCTCGGGCTGCTCGCCGACGTCCTGCTTCCGTTCTGGTGGGCCTGCGCCGCCACCATCCCCATCCTCTACGCCGCCTGGTGGATCGCCTACCGCAGCGACTGGTTCTAGCCACGAAGCATCAGTGTGCGCTAAAGCCGGATTACGAAACCACGGGTCGGGCCGTGCCCTTCAGCACATGCATGCTTTTCTTCTCTCTGCTATCATCCCCACCCGGGCCCCATCCTGCTTCGCAACGAGGAGTACTCTGATGCTATCCTTTTCCTCCCGCCCGTCGCATATCGCAACCCGTGGCTTCCTCTTTCTCGTCTCGCTCAGCCTGCTTGCCGCTCTGGCAGCTCCGTCGCCAGCCCGCGGCCAGTCTGCTCCGCCGCCCACCGAGCGGCACGACGTCACCGAAGTCTTCTACGGTCAGAGCGTCACCGATCCTTATCGCTGGCTCGAGGACTGGCACGAAGGCAAAGCCGCCGATTGGCTCAAAGCCCAGGACACCTACACCCGTTCCGCGCTGTCCGCCATTCCCGGCCGCGAAAAGTTTCTCGCCCGCGTCAAGTCCCTCGACACCGCCAGCACGCGCGTGCGTAGCGCGCAAATATGGGGTGGAAAACTCTTTTATCTCAAAGCCGATCCCGGCGCCGACAACGTAAAGCTCTATGTCAAAGAGGTCGGCTCCGAGCGCCTGCTGCTCGATCCCGAACTCCTCACCAAAGACGGCGTCCACTCTTCCATCGACTACTTCACGCCTTCGTCCGACGGCAAACTGGTCGCGTACGGAATTTCTCCCGGCGGTTCGGAGAACAGCGTCATCCACGTTCTGGAAACAGCTACGGGAAAGACCATGCCCGACGCCATCGACCGCGCTCGCTTCGGCGGCATATCATGGCTGCCCGGCAACAAGTCATTCCTCTATAACCGCCTGCAAAAGGTCACCCCCGACATGCCGCGCACCGCCTTCGAGCAGCGCAGCCGCGTCTATGTTCACCAACTCGGCCAGGATCCCGAGCAGGACCGTTTCGTCTTCGGGTTCGGCTATTCGCCGGACGTGAAGATTGACGATAACGATCTCAGCTTCGCCCTCTATACGCCCGGCTCGCCCTATATTCTTGGAGTCCTGGCGCATGGAACGCAAAATGAGGCCACCGCCTATTACATCCCGCTCGATCAACTCAATTCCGGGCACATCGTTTGGAACAAGCTCTTCGACGTGGATGCCGCCATTACCAACATCTCGCTGCACAAAGACGATATCTATCTGCTCACCCACAAAAACAAATCGCACTATGAAGTCATGCGCACCAGCCTCAAGAGTCCGGACGTAGCCCACGCGACAGTGGTAGTCCCGGCCAGCGATGTGGTCATTCAGGAAGCCGACATAGCGCGCGATGCCATCTATATCCGCGACCTCGACGGCGGCATCGGCCGCATGCGCCGCCTCTCATTCGACGGCCAAATCGATCCCGTCCCTGTCGGCCAGGGCCTGTCTGTCGGCGAGATCTCCGTCACTCCTGGAGAATCGGGCGCCCTGATCCACGTCGTTTCCTGGACCAGTTCTCCGCGCTGGTTGCAATACGATTCCAAATCGAAAGCTGCCACTGACACCGGCATTCAGCCTCCGCTGCCCATCGACACTTCGTCTTATGAGGCGGAAGAAGTGAAAGCCCCGAGCGCCGACGGAACCATGATTCCGCTTTCCATCATCCATTCCAAAAACCTCGCGCTCGACGGCAATCGTCCCACTCACCTAATCGGTTACGGCGCGTACGGTATTTCCTATGACGCGTATTTCGATCCGGTCTGGCTGGCGTGGCTGGAGCGCGGCGGCGTGATCGCTTTCGCCCACGTGCGCGGCGGCGGAGAATACGGAGAGGATTGGTACCGCGCCGGCTACAAACTCACCAAGCAGCACACCATCGACGATTTCATCGCCAGCGCCCAGTACCTCATCGCGCACAAATACACCAGCCCTCAGCGCCTTTCCGGCGAAGGCACCAGCGCCGGCGGCATCCTGATTGGTGGCGCCATCACGCAGCGGCCCGACCTGTTCGCCGGAGCCCTCATCCGCGTCGGCTGCTCCAACGCCACGCGCATGGAATTCACTCCCAACGGTCCGCCCAACATCGCCGAGTTCGGCACGGTCACCACTCCCGACGGCTTCAAGGGCCTTTATGCCATGGATGCCTATCAGCACGTGAAAGACGGTACAGCTTATCCCGGCGTGCTGCTGACCGCTGGTATCAATGACCCGCGCGTCGATCCCTCGCAACCGGCGAAGATGGCGGCCCGCCTGCAAGCCGCCACCTCCAGCAAGAAACCCGTCCTGCTGCGCGTGGACTACGACGCCGGCCACGGCATGGGCTCAACCCGCAACCAGCATGACGTGGAGTTCGCCGACGAAATGTCATTCCTGCTCTGGCAGTTCGGCGACCCAGACTTCCAGCCCGCGCATTGATTGACAGGCAGTGGAGTTATTTCACTTCGAGGGTCACATCGTCACAGCCCCTTGATGCGATCACAGCTTTCGCAGTCCCAAACCCCAACTGCCCCTCGCAGAGCCGTCGGTTTTTCAGGTCTGGCCGCCTTGCAGGTTGCCCCGCCCGGGTGATCACCCAGTCTACTTCGGGGCACGGTGTGAGGCCGCAGCTCAGAAGTTTTCCAGCATGGTCGCGTTGTTTTCGTAGGTTCTTTCGGTAAAGGCGAGGAAATGTCCGTCAGGGGAGGGTAGCGGACTCGCGAGCCACCCCTGGTTCATCGGCACCTCGACCAAAACCTTGGTGTTGCCCGCCAGATCTGTAGTGAAAATTGCAAATGAATCTGGCCCTTCTGCCCCCACATAGATGAAGTGCCCATCGGGAGACCATTGGGAGAACTGAAAACTTTTCCAATTCTTCAGCCGCAATTGTTTCACCGTCCCATTTTCCAAACTTACGATGGAAATGCCCGAGTCATCGTTTCTTACCAGAGCAATGTTCCT
>JBELAE010000255.1:0-7401 GCA_049509155.1 Candidatus Sulfotelmatobacter sp. | reverse complement strand
CGGTCACTTCGATGGTCTCGCTGACCTTGCCGACCTTCATCTGCACGTCGACGCGCGCGGTTTGATTGAGAACGAGCACGAAGGACGGATGAACCGCTGTCTCAAACCCCGGCGCCGTAACTTTTACCTGATAAATCCCGACGGGCAGCCGCGTGACGACGTAGGCGCCTGCATCGGTCGTGGTTGTATTCCACACTGTGCCCCGCTCCGTGTCCTGAACGGTGACGGTTGCGCCATTCAAGGGCGCGCCACTGGGGTCGGTTACTGTGCCGACGACACCGGCCGTCACTTCCTGGCTCCAAGCCGGGGTTAGAGATGCGGTGAGCGCCGCCAGGGTCAACAGAAGCAGCAATCCCCAACTCAATCTTTTCATTTCACAACCTCCTGAGAGCACGAGCCGGAACAACATGCAGCGAAGGGGCTCTAATACAATCGCACTATGCTATATAGCACATGAATGGTCGAGGTCAAGAACAAAATGAGAGAACTCAAATTTTACTGTGGACAAAATCTTAAGAACTCTATATCACTCTTCAAGAGAGGTTCAGTTGCAGGTCGCAGGCTGGGACAGATCGCAGGTGACGACCGCACCCTGTATCTGCATAATCACTGAGTATTATCGCTGTGAGAGGCTCTCGGAGCTCGTGTTCCAGGGCAGCAATTGAATGGGGACGGCTCGGGGCACGCGACCCTGTTGTGACTTTGCCAGCTTTCGCTCTATAGCACTATTGAAATCTTCAAATGAGCAGGCCGAGGAGCGCGAGTTCAGCTAAATCGATTTTTCTACTCTTAAGCTATATAGCATCCAAGAGCGTGGAGCGGGGTTAATCGTTAAGTTGAGGGGTTGTTTCCCGCGGTGCGCGTTGGCCGCAATTACGGACCACAGTGTTAACCTGAAAGACGAATCATGTCGACCAATCACCGCAACGGGACTCCGGTTTACAAGCGTATCCAGAACGCCATCCGCAAACGGATCGACTCGTCGGACCTGAAGCCAGGTGATTCCGTCGCCTCGGAACGCGAGCTGGCCAAGATGCACAAGGTCAGCCTGATGACGGCACGGCATGCGCTGGCGGGCCTGGAACGCGAGGGCCTGGTCGAACGGCGCAGAGGCGCGGGCACCTTTGTTGCCTCGCCCAAAATCCACTTCAACAAGCTGATGAGTTACACCGAGCACATGTCCAGCCGCGGCTTAAGTGCCCGCTCGCGGGTGCTGGTCGCCAAGATCATTGAACACCAGGCCGAAGTGGCCGCCCGGCTTGGGTTGCCCGCCACCAGCGCACTGGTGATGATTGAACGTCTGCGCGAGACCGGCGACGATCCGTTCGCTCTGGAAACCTGCTACCTTCCCGCCAAGGAGTTCTCCGCGTTGGTGGATGCTCCGCTGGGCAGGACATCTCTGTTTGCGACCTTGCAGCACGACTACGGCGTAGAACTCGCCTACGCGGATGAGGAAGTCGACGCCACTGCGGCTGAGGCGAACGTCGCCGAATTGCTTCAAGTCTCGCGCGGCGCCTCGGTCCTGCGGATTCGCCAGGTGATCTATTCCACCAAGGGTAAGGCCACGATCTATGGCGTGGGTTTCTACCGCTCCGAGCGCCACACGCTCTTCATCCGCCGCTTCCGCTAATCACGCATTCCCTGCTGAACCGGCGTGACCGATACGGGCAACGTCTTTCGAGAGCGTGAGAAAGTCCACCGCAGGTCTCGCCTGCACGCCACAATTCGAAGCTCGGAGAAACAGAAGAAAGAAAGAAAGAAAGAAAGAGCAGGCAATTTCCCTGCTCTCTCTCAATCGCAGCTCATGCTCCTGGACGCGAAAAAAGAACCGGGGACGGCTTCCCGTCCCCGGCTCCTCAATCCTAACTAATCGACTAATGAACTAGGTTCCCGACTACTGCGGCACCTGATCCAGTTCCACGCCGTCACCGGCGTGCACATCTTCCATGGCGAAAACGATCATGCCCGTCGCCGTGGTGTTGGTGACGCCGATGATTTCGATCTCGCCCACCGCTCGCCGCGGTAAGTCACGCACGTGAATCACCGGGCCCTTGCCCTTGGTAAACATGGCGGGATCGACCGAAGGCGACTTGAGCTGAGTGTCTTCGGCAATGGCGGCCTTGAACGACAGCGAGTCCACGGGATCATCCAGATCCGCCTGATACGAGCGCACCGCCCGGAAGAAGTCGCCGATCTTCACGCCCTGGTTGGCGCCGACGTTGATATAAACTTTGTGTCCGGTACCCAGCACGGAATCGAAATCCTTCCCCATCACGACGCGGCCAGAAACCTTGCTGCCCGTCGGCAGGAAGCGATCGAAACGGATCGGAGCGTGGAAAGTCACGGCCGGCTTTTCCGCGAACGGAATCGTCGTATCGCCAGGATTGATGCCGTCGCACGAATATTCGATCTGCGCGATCGCGGTCTTGCTGCGCGTGTCGACAACCTTCACCCGTCCGACTTCCTCGTAGGGCTGGCCGGTTTCTTTCAGCAGTTTCTTTTGCCCGGGGAACATTTCGTATTCGTTTACATCGCGCAGCGCGCGCACGACTTCGTACTCCGCCCCCGCGCTGTATCCGGTTCCTTCGAGGTAGATCATGTCGCCGCGGGTGAATTTCGTGGTCGTGGGCGTCTGCAGTCCACCCGCCACGAAGTTGGCGTCGGGCAGCGTCTGTTTGCTGATGAATCCAGCGCAATACAGGTCGGCGTAGGTGGGCGTTTGAACCCGCATGGTGGGGAAACTGCCTGTAGTCGGCGAAGTTCCCTGTGGAGCCTCGCCCGCGCTAGCATCAGCCCCGCCCTGCGCCCAAGCCGCCGTCGCGAGCCACAATACGAATACGAACAGTCCTGTTTTCTTCATGTTACCTCCGGGGAAGGACGGCACGCGTCCCCTCCCTAGTCAAATGCGAGAAAAAGGCTAAATACCAGAAAGAAAAAGCCTTCAGCCGGAAGGTAACAAGCAGGTAAGGGTGGGTCAAGGTTACGAGGGTGTTGGGCACCCTTGGAGCACAGGTTTTTGCGCTTTTCTCGTTTTTTCTCACCCCTACCATTAATCCGTTGTTGCATAAGTAATTAAGCCCCTGTAATAATTCGCCGTCATTCAGTGTGCCCGAGACTGGACGCCTGAATTTGGCTGGAACTTGGTTTGTGCCTGATCTGAACTTGGCTGATCCGAACTTAGGAACGATGAATTCTGCTCCTTCTTACGCGCCCCGTCTTCTACCCCTCCGATTGCCGCGCGTCTGCGTGGCGGTGATCGGCTCCGATCCCGATGAAATGGCCGAAAAAGCCGAACTCCTGGTTCGGGATAACCCCTTTCTGGAGTTCAGGTTAGACTATCTCTCCAAGCCCGGCCTGGCGATCCCGAGAATCAAGCGCTTCCATGAGACTCACCCCGGCACCATGGTCATCGCCACCTGCCGCCGCGTAGCCAGCGGAGGCAAGTTCCGCGGCTCGATCGCCTCGCAGCTGGACATTCTAGGCAAGGCGGCCGCCGCAGGCTGCCAGTTAGTCGACGTCGAGCTACAGACCGCGAACAAGTGCAAGCCTGAGCAACTGCAAAAGCTGCGCACGCGCGCCGCCCTGATTCTCTCTTTCCACGATTTTCGGGCCACCAAGAAGCTCGACGAGACTCTCGAAAAAATGCTGCATTACCCTGCTGACTTCTACAAGATCGTCAGCACGGCAACTACGCTCGCCGACAACGTGACCATGATCAAGTTTCTGGCGCGGGAGGGTGACCGCCACTCGCTCGTCGGCATGTGCATGGGCGAACAAGGCATCATCAGCCGCGTGCTGGGCGTGCGCGCCGGCAGCGTGTTCACTTTCGCTTCCGCCACTGCCGGCGAAGAGACCGCCCCCGGCCAGATTACCGCGCAGGAACTGCGCAACGTATATCGTATCGAGCGCGTCGACGTCGCCACCCGCGTCTACGGAGTCGTCGGCGATCCCATCGCGCACTCGCTCTCCCCGGCCATCATGAATGCGGCCTTCCGCCGCGAGAACGTCAACGCGGTCTACCTGGCGCTGCACGCCAAGACGCTGAAAGACCTGCTGACCTGCGTGCGGGAAATCCCCATCCACGGCATCAGCGTGACCATGCCGTACAAGGAAGCCATCCTGCCGCATCTCGACAACACCGATTCCCACACCACGAAGATCGGCGCCTGCAACACGGTCGTTCGCGCCCAGGATGGCAAGCTCTACGGCTTCAATACTGACGCTTCCGGAATCGTCCGCCCGCTGGAGCGTCGCCTGAATACGCTGGAAGGTGCAAGAATATTAGTGATCGGAGCCGGCGGAGCCGCCCGTGCGGCCGTCTTCGGCCTCAAAGAACGAGGCTCGGAAGTCTACATTCTGAATCGCACCGCCGGCCCTGCCAAGAAGCTGGCGCACCAGGCTCACGCCCGCATCGTCAAGCGCCCGGATCTAAAGAAGCTGGCCTTCGACGTGATCATCAACGCCACTCCGGTGGGCATGGGTAACAGCAAAGAATCGCCGCTGCAGGATAAAGAGATCAACGCCCGCTATGTCTTTGACATGATCTACGATCCGCCCGAAACCCGCTTCCTGAAGCTAGGCAAGGAACGCGGAGCCCAGATCATCCCCGGCATCGAAATGTTCGCCCACCAGGCCGCCCGCCAGTTCGAAATCTGGACCGGCAAACCCGCCCCCTGGGACGAAATGCTGCGGGTGGTTCTGCTGGCACTGCAAGAACGACACCGCACCACTTCCGCGAAGTAAGTTAAACAACCGCAGTCGAGCCAGCCCCCGCAACTCTGCGGAGGCCGGCTCGAAGTTAGGTGATCACTGCACTATCAGGGTCACGCTCAAGGACTGGGTCCCGGAGTTCCCGCCGTTGGTTCCCGTCGTGCCCGTGGCATTGATGGGAATCGTGTAGGTTCCGGCGGGAGTGCCAAGGGAGTCGATGGTTTCGGTCAGAACCGGTGAGGTGCTGGCCTGGAAGGTCGCATTTCCCCCGTAGCTGGCGGTGATGTTGTGCGTGCCGGATGTCAGACTTGAGGTCTGATAGGTGGCGACGCCGGAACTCAGGGTTCCAGTTCCGAGTTGAGTAGCTCCATCGAGGAATGTGACGGTCCCGTTGGGAGTGCCGCCGCTCGATGTGATGGTTGCGGTGAAGGTGACGGCCTGCCCGGAATTCGCGGGATTGAGGGAGGAGGTCACGGTTGCGGTAGTGGCAGCAGCGCTGGCCGAACTTATGTTCTCCGTAATCGCCGGCGAGGTGCTGGCCAGGAAGGTCGCATTCCCGGCGTAGGTTGCGGTAATGCTGTGCGCGCCCGCGGTCAGACTGGAAGTCTGATAGGTGGCGGCCCCGGAGGCTAGGGTTACAGTTCCGAGGGTTGTGGTTCCATCGAGGAATGTGACTGATCCGGTGGGAGTGCCGGCGCCGGATGTGATGGTGACGGTGAAGGTGACCGCCTGCCCCGCGACCGCCGGATTCAGCGAGGAGGTCACCGTTGCGGTGGTTGCGACGGCGGTAGAGGCACCGATGGTTTCCGTCAGGGCCGATGAAGTGCTCGCTCCGTAGCTCGCATTGCCCACGTAGTTTGCGGTAATTGTGTGCGCGCCTGCCGTCAGGGTCGAAGTCTGATAGGTGGCGACGCCGGAGCTCAGGTTTCCGGTTCCGAGTTGAGTGGTTCCATCAAGGAACGCGACCGTGCCGGTCGGTGTGCCTCCGGTGGAGGTGATGGTTGCGGTGAAGATGACCACCTGCCCGGCGGCTGCCGGATTGAGCGAGGAGGTCATGCTGGCCGAGGTTGCGACTTGGGGCGCGGGGCATTCGTTCGCATAGTCGTCGCAGTCTTTGCCGCAGCCATTCAGCGACAGCAAAACCGGTGCCGCCACCAGGGCCAACAGCAAAGTCAGCAGGCGCGAAGCGTGCTTCCGCCGGCCGCATAGAACGATGCCAAATAAGCCGATCCCGCCGAAGGCAGCCAGCAGCATCGGAGAACGGCGTCCGGGTTGCAAATGAGCCTCAGGCTTGCGCAAGGCTGCTCCCGCGGCGGTTGTAGTTACCGTCAATTGCACGGCTACCGGAGTGTGGCCGTCCATCAGGAACGAGGGCGGATTGAAGCTGCACGTGGTCAGCGCGGGAAGGGTTCCGCAACTCATCGTGACCGTGCCGTTGTAATGGTTCGCCGGGGTAATGGTGAGGTTGTAGACCGCACTGCTTCCGGCACTCACTGTGACCGTGGGCGTGCTGGTGGTCATGGTGTAAGTCGATTGCGTTCCGGTCCCGTTCAGGTTCAAGAGCACGGTGACGCCGGAGTAGTCATCGCCTGCGGTCACCACATCGGGAGTTCCGTCATGGTTGACGTCGGCGATGGTGAGGCCGTAGGCAAATCCGCCGGCGGGAAATTCCACCGGCAAGTCAAACGTTCCGTCGCCGACTCCGAACAGGACCCCGACCGTGGCATAGAGCGAGTTGGTGTAGACCAGATCCAGGTGCCCGTCGCCATCGACGTCGACGGTCTCTATGTAGGCCGGCAGCGGGGGCTCGAAGGTTGAGTTCTGCAGGCTGGCCTGATCGATCACCGGGGTCTGGAAAGTGCCGTCTCCATTGCCCAGCGCGACTGCCACGCCATTGGTCGAATCCTGGGTGAGGGTGACCGCAAGGTCGGGTTTGCCGTCGCCGTTAAAGTCGCCGACAGCGACTGCGAACGGCTCCGTCGAAGGGATGGAGAGGTCGGCCTCCGTCTGGAAGGTTCCGTCGGGATTGCCGAGCAGAATGGCCACGGCGGCGCCATAGGTGATCGGAATGACCAGGTCAGGGTTGCCGTCATTATTCAGATCGACCGCAGCGATGCCGACGTCGTTGAAGGAATTGGACAGGTTGTAGGTGACGGCGGCGAGAAAGTTGCCGGTGCCATCGTTCAACAGCACGCCCACATCCTGGGTCCCGTCATTAATATTGGCCACGGCAATATCGGGAAATCCGTCATGATTGAAGTCGGCGACGACGATTCCTTCCGGCTGGTCCTCGGACTGACCGGACGCCATGGAGGGTCCCAGGGTAAAGGTTCCATCGCCCACGCCGGTGAAGATCTGGACCGCGCTGTTGTCGCTGTCAGCGGCGGCGATGTCGAGGTTTCCGTCCTGATTGAAGTCTGCCACCGCGACGTACTGCAATTCCTGTGAGGCATTGGGGCTGACATAGTTAACCCCGGGCAGCAGGCTGCCGTCAGACCGGGAAAGAAATACCGTGATACCCGCCTGACCGGAGCAACAATTTCCCAGCACAAAGTCCGGGTTCCCGTCTCCGTTGAAGTCGCCGGTCGCCACCGTCACTCCGTACTCGTCGCCGCTCGGAAGGGGAGAATAGTAATCGAGCGCGCTGTAGAACGTTCCGTCGCCATAGCCTTTTAAAAAGACCAGGCTGAA
>JBELAE010000254.1:0-7425 GCA_049509155.1 Candidatus Sulfotelmatobacter sp. | reverse complement strand
GGCCGAGATGGCGCGGCATGTCCTGCACGGAAAGGCACAGTTCGTAATATTTGCGCAGGCGGGGATGATTGAGGTCGAGTCCGGCATCGCGGAAGCGGCGGTCGAGCGCGTCGTTCTCGTCGCGGAATTCCCAGGTGGCGACGGCGGCCGAAATTTTCGCGAGCGTCTCCGGATCGAAGCCCAGCGCCTTGCCCATTTCGCGCGCAGCCATGCGATTGCGGTAGGTGATGACGTTGGCGGTCATGGCGGCGCCGCGCTCGCCGTATTTTCGGTAGAGATACTGAATAACTTTTTCGCGTTCGTCGCCACTGGGTAGGTCGAGATCGATGTCGGGCCATTCGCCGCGTTCTTCGGAAAGAAAGCGCTCGAAGAGCAGTTCCATGCCGACGGCGTCGACCGCGGTGATGCCGAGCGAGTAGCAGACGGCGCTGTTGGCGGCCGATCCGCGGCCTTGCACTAGAATATTTTGCTCGCGGCAGAAACGGATGAGGTCCCAGACGATGAGGAAGTAGCCTGCCAGCTTTAGTTTTTCGATGAGCTTGAGTTCTTTTTCGATCTGGAGTCGGGCGCGGTTTTGCATTTCGGGTTTGGCGCGGCCGTATCGATTGTGAAAACCTTCCCAGGAGCGCTCACGCAGAAATGAGTTCATGGTCTCGCCTTCGGGCACGGGATAGCGGGGGAATTCGTAACCGAGATCGTTCAGCGAGAATTCGAGGCGCGAAGAAAGTTCGAGCGTGTTGCTGATGGCTTCGGGCAGGTCGGCGAAGAGTTGCTGCATTTCCGGCGCGGATTTCAGATAGCGCTCGGAGTTGCGCGCGAGCAGGCGTCCGGCGGTCGAGAGCGTGCGGTGGTGGCGAATCGCGGTGAAGGCGTCGCACAGTTCGCGAGCTTTAGCGGTGGCGTAGCAGACTCCGTTAGTGGCGAGCACAGGAAGATTGAGCGATCGCGCGATATCAATCGCGGCGCGATTGCGAGATTCTTCTTCGCGCTGGAAATGACGCTGCAATTCGACGTAAACATTTTTGTGGCCGAAGATGCTGATGAGTCGATCGACCTGGCGGCGGGCTTGGTCGATGCCGCCTTGCTGCAAGGCTGCAGCGAGCGGGCCGTCGGCGCCGCCGGTGAGGCAGATGAGTCCGTCGGCGTGTTCTTCGAGTTCTTCTCTGAAAATTGAACCTTCACCTTTTTTAGCGCGCAACTTCATTTTGGTGATGAGGCGGCAGAGATTCTGGTAGCCGGCGCGAGAGGAGACGAGCAGAGGAAGACGGAATACCGGAAGACAGAAAGATTTGTCATTCCGAGCGAAGTGAGGAATGACAGGGCACAAATGCGCACACGCGACTTCCGCTCCGATGTGGGTTTTGAGTTTTGCTTTTTGCGCGGCCAGGTGAAAGCGCGGAGCGCCGTACAGGCCGTCGGTGTCGAGCAGTGCCATGGCGGGCAGGTTGAATTGGGCGCAGACGGCAACCAGTTCCTCGGGCAGGGACGCTCCTTCGAGAAAACTGAATGCAGAGCGGGCGTGAAGTTCGATGTAGGACATCAGTTCCAAAAATTTTTTTCACCACGGAGACACAGAGGCACAGAGGAAGGCAAAGACAAAAGAAAACGAAAATGATTTATGGTTTGCTCCGTGCCTCCGTGCCTCCGTGGTGAAAAGGTTGTTAAGGTTTTTCAGTCATACGTTCCTTCCACGAACCAGCCGCCGCCGAGCAGATCGTGCACCAGGCGATGGAAAGTGATGGCATCGCCGTTTCGTAAAGCGTTGTTTTGCAGAGCGAGGTCCCACTCATCGCGCGACCAGGCTTCGCGTTCCCACCAGTCGCCGGAGAAGCGCCAGGGGCCGGCTCGCCAGAGCACAATGCCCTGCACGGCTTTTTTAGAGCAGACCAAATGCACTGGCTGGCCGTTTTCCAAAGTCACATGGGCGCGCAGCGGGGGGCGAAAGCGGCGCAGCGCCGTGACTGCTGATTTTTCTTCCGCAGAGTCGGAATCTCGTTCGCGGTCATTTTTTTGCGGGGCTTCAGCCACGAAGCGTTGCATGCGAAAGCCTTCGGGATGATGCGTGTCGAGCAACTCCAGCGCTCCAACTTTGTTTTCGCCGACCATGCCGGCGATGCGGGCGAGGGTGAGTTCCAGTTTTTCCGGTTCCGGCGATGGAGGCCGGAATAGACCTCCCTGCGCCGAACGCGAGCGTGCCGGTTCGGCGGCCAGATGGATCTTTACGATGGGCGCGCCGGGAGGATGCGCATTTAAATCCAGCTGCAGCAGCTTGAGGAAAACTTTGGCGTCGAGCATGGGAAGGGGCAGGCGCAGGGTGCGGATGAATTGTTGATGGCTGATTGTTGATGGCTGATTGAAGGACCTGAGATTTTCCAGTTCGAGCGTGAGGCGCAATTCTTGTGTGGACAGGGCGCGTGAGCCTAATCGCGCGCAAATTTGTTCCAGCAGGCGATTCAGCAGGAAGGCTAGCGGTTCGAGCAGGACGATCGGGTGTTCCAGTTCGACGGATTCTTCAAATATCTGCGGCACTTCCACGGGGACCAGAGTGCGCGAAGTGGCGCCGCGGGCCAGTTGCTGCAGGCGGAGGCCTTCCTGTCCGAGACGTTCGCTGAGTGAGATTTCGGGCAGAGCGGCCAGCCCGCGCAGGTTGCGGATGCCCCAGCGGTCGAGGGTTTCGAGCAGGCGGTCGGCTTTTTTCTTTCCGTCTTCATCGAGCTGATCTTTATTCAATCGGTCTTCTGCGAGTCCAGTCCCAAACAAAACTCCCGTCGGCAGCGGGCCCAATTGCTCTGCTTCTTTGCCTGCGGGAATCACGGTGATGCCGGAAAATCCTCGGGCGGCGAGCACGGCCGTGTCAGGAGTGGAAGCTATGGCGACGTTGGCGGCGAGGCCGAGCGCGGCGGCGCGATTGTGGAGTGCGCAGGAAATTTCCGGCAACGATCCGAAAAGGGATTCCAGTCCCGCGAGATCCAGCAGGGCGGTGTCGCAGGCGGCGTCTTCGACGCGGGGTGAGAACGACTGGGCGCAGTCGAGTAAGGCGGCGTGCGCGGCGGATTCCCGCAGCGCAGAACGCGGACGCAAGGCGAGTTCCGCGCACAGTTCGGCTTGAGCTTTGGACATGCCCGGCGCAATGCCCAGACGGCGGGCTTTTTCGTTGACGGCAATAGTTTTTTCGAGGGGAGGATTGCCTTCGAGAATGGCGAGCGCGCGTGCCTGCAGTTCGGGCTCGGCGCGGAGTGCGGCGGCCACGGAAAAATTCGGCACGTAGATGCAGGCGAACGGCATGGGACCATTTAGTAATTTTGAAATTTGGTAATTGAGTAATTTGGATTCATCTTTTTCATCCGTCGTGTTCATCCGGCCCAGGCGGTTTTCGTTGCGAATGCGACGGAGCGCGCGGGTTTGCGGTCCAGCCGCGAACGGATTAGTTCGGCGGTGATGTTCAGGCCGGTGAGCAGTTGCGCATGTGTCGGATAGGTGATGTGCACGTCATCCGTGGCAGTGCCCTCCGTGCTGGACTCGGCTTTTTCCCCCACACCTACCCGGCACTGCCGTGCCTGGCTTTTCCATGCTGCCGCTACGCGGCTGGATTCTGGATGATCAAGAATCATCGTCTCTTCCTGACTATTTGGTGGTCCCAGCTGCAGCAGCAGCGACGAGCAACTTCCGGCGATGGGGTGGGGTTCGATGACCAATAGGATTGTGGGCGTGGGCTCGACCGCGCGGCGGAAGCGGAACCAGGTGGTCAGCGGGATGCGGCGCGCGGCCTGAGGCGGCAGATCGCCGAGATCGAGCGCGATCAGGCCAAAGCCGCCGCTTTCGAGCAGCAAGTCGGTGGCCCGCAACACTTGCTCCAGACGATGCTCTGACTGGCGCGCGCCATTTTCCAGCAACTCGTTTTTCTTCAGCCCCGTTCCCTTCGAAACATTTTCCTTCGATCTAGTGTGGTCGAAGTTGAAGGTGGCTTGGGAGGAAGCCCCCACCCGTTCAGCAAGGTCAGGGCAAGCTTCTCGCGCCCCAGCTTCTCTCGTGAAATACGCGCGAGAAATCGGGCGCCCTGGTTTGGCGTTGGATTTTCGTGGAGGATCTTCGCCGCAGCGCACCCATAACAATCGGTCCAACTCCACACCCGCAGCTGCGGCCGAGTAGGGATCGAGCGCGTCGCTGGCATCGACTACAACGCAGAATTCTCCGCGGCGGGTGGCGGCGGCCAGAGCGGCTAGAAGTACGGTGGTGCGGCCCGAGGAGGCGGGGCCGCAGATTTCGGTCAGGCATCCGCGGGGCAGGCCGCCGGTCAGGGCGTCGAGGGCGGGGATGCCGCAGGAAACCATCTCGGGCGCGGGACGAATTTCGAGCTGCGAAGCCGGGGTGACGCGCGCGGGTGGGATTTTTGATTGCTGACTTTTGGTTGCTGATTGCAGAATGCGGGCGATGGGGGATTCCTGGGTCTCCGCCTGATATCCAAGATCGAAGCCGGCAGGTGAAGACACCTCCGGAACTGTTTCGTCGTCAAAAACAAAAGGGCGGCCTAGGGCCGCCGAAGTGGAAACCACTGCGGAAGACATATAGATTCCTCGGAAGATTTCAGGGAACGCCGGGGCTGAGGTTCATCGACTGGAGCCGCGGAGGCATATTCGCTTTTTGTTCGCCTATGAAGATACTGCTCCGGAGGCCGGGGTTTGTCAAGTCTGGAAATTATAAGATGAGGGGTTCTTAAGTTTTTCGGTCGAGGTGCACTCTACAGTCGCGGTCGAGGTGCACTTTAAAGCCGAGGAGCGGCCCACATGGGCGTTTCCGGCGATCTGTGACATGATGGAAGGATGAAGAAACAAGCGTCCGATCAACAGTTTCATGACCGGCGGTATCAGGAGCGGAAACGGGCTGAAGCTGCCAAGCAACCTGCCACGAAGAAACCTGCCAGCGCAGACGCCGGTAAAGCTGCTGTCAGTCCTGCCAAGGAAGCGACGAAAGAATAGTCGGGTCGTCCGCTGAATTTCTAGCCGGTGTTGTGCAACCCCGCGGCGATTCCGTTGATGGTCGCGCCCAGGGGATATTCCAGGTCCGAGCTTTGTTGGCCTTGCTGCTTGCGGCGCAGCAGTTCCACCTGAATCAGGCTCATGGGGTCCACGTACGGATTCCGTAGGCGGATCGAGCGGGCCAGTACACGATTGCGGCCCAGCAGTTCGCGCTGTCCGGTGACGCGGAGAATCATGCGGCGGGAGCGCAGAAATTCCTCTTCCAGCATCCCGAAGACGCGCTTGCGGAGCGCCGCATTTTTGACCAACCCGGAATAATCGCGCGCGATGCCGAGATCGGCTTTGGCCATGCCCAGTTCCACGTTGCGGAGCAGTTCGGAGAATACGGGAAATCCGCGCGCGATCTGGCGCAGGAGTTGCTCGTGTCCGGAACCGTTCTTGGCGAATTGTTCGAGAGCGTGGCCTATGCCGAACCAGGCGGGGACGGCGAGGCGGCTTTGCATCCAGCCAAAGACCCAGGGGATGGCGCGCAGGTCTTCGAGTCTTCGACCCTTAGTGCGGCGCGAAGGCCGCGATCCGATGCGTGCCGTGTCCAGTTCATTCACTGGAGTAGCTTGCTCGAAATATTCCAGCACGTCGGGACTGTCGGCGATCTCCTTGCGGTAAAGGCGGTAAGCTTCTTGCGACATTTCTTCGATGGCTTCTTCCCAGCGCGGAGGATGCTGGGACTGTTGCTCTCCGTGCAGCGTGAGAGTTTCGAGGCTAGCCGCGATCATCAACTCCAGATTCCATTCGGCGAGCACGGGGTCCGCATACTTCCAGTTGAGAACTTCGCCTTGCTCGGTGATGCGGATGTGTCCGGAGAAACATCCCGGCGGCTGGGCTAGGATGGCGGCATGAGTCGGCCCGCCGCCGCGGCCCACGGTTCCTCCACGGCCGTGGAAGAGGCGCAGCTTCACTCCGTGTTCTTGCGCCGCGCGGTGCAGTTCGCGATGCGCTTTGTAGAGTTCCCAGGTGCTGGTGAGCATGCCGCCGTCTTTGTTGGAGTCGGAGTAGCCGAGCATGACTTCCTGCCAACGTCCCCATGAATCGAGCAGAGGCTGGTATTCGGGATTGCTCCAGAGGCGGCGCATGACGGTGCCGGCGGAGCGCAGCGAATCGATAGATTCGAACAGAGGAACCGGCATCATGCCGGGGTCGTCGCTGGATGCTGCAATCTGAACATCGGTGGCCTTGGCCAGGCGGATCACATTGAGCACGTCATTCTCTGATTCCGCGCCGCTGATGATGTAGTGGCGAATCGATTGCGCGGGATATGTACGCTTCAGTTTGGCGATGGCGCGAAAGGTGTCGAGCAGGTCGCGACTCTCGGCGGAATTGGTGCTGCGCTCGGGAGTGTCGCCAAGTTCCTCGACCACCCGGGCGTGCACCTGGGCATGCTGGCGGATGTCGAGCGTGTGCAGGTGAAAGCCGAAGGTGCGAATCTTGCGCAGCAGGGAACTCACGTAGGTTCGCGCCAGGCGTTCTCCGCGGTTGGAGTCGAGGCTGCTTTGCACGAGGAGAAGATCGGCTTCGAAATCTGCTGCGTTGCGGTAGGCGGCGGGAGCGTCCACGGCCAGGCGGCTTTGCTGCAGCTTATGAAACATGTAGGAAAGAAAGCGGCGGTAAGTTTCCGTAGTGTTGAGCGGGCCCCATGCCAGGTGAACGCCGGGAGTGGTGCGTTCGTAGAGTTTCAAACGCGAAAGCAGTTCTTCCGAAACATTGGTTTGCCGGCGCGAGGAACTGAGGCGGTCGCTGAGCGACTCAATGTTGTTGAGATACTCGCGCAGGATCAAGTCGCGGGCCATGGCCAGCGCGTCACGAATGCAGTCGGGTTTGACCAGCGGGTTGCCGTCGCGGTCGCCGCCAATCCAGGAGCCGAAGTTGATCAGGTTGGGCAACTGGTTGGCGTCGAGATCGAGGCCGTAGACGTCGCGGAAACTCTCCACAACCTCGGCATAGATCTTGGGCAACGCGTCGAAAAGCGAGAGGCGGAAATAGCGCAGGCCCATGCGGATTTCGTCGTCGACGGTCGGCTTGGCCAAACGGACTTCGTCGGTCTGCCAGAGCGAGGTGACTTCGGCGCGGATATTATCTTCGCAATCTTCCGCTTCCTCGGCTGTAAGCGGGAGGCGGTCGAGACGCTGGAGTTGTTTCGCGATGCGGCGGCGCTTGAGCAGAACGGTCTGCCGGGCGACCTCGGTGGGATGCGCGGTGAAGACGGGAGTGATCACGATCTGATTGAGCGCGGCGATCGCGTCGTCAGCCGGGATTCCGGCGGCTTTCATGCGCAATAACGTTCCGTGAAACGAACCGGGCTGCGGAGCGTGTTCACGGTCCAATTTGCCGGCGCGGCGGCGACGCCGGCGGTGGTTGGTCTCGGCCAGGTTCGTGAGCTCAAAGTAAGTCG
>JBELAE010000253.1:0-7443 GCA_049509155.1 Candidatus Sulfotelmatobacter sp. | reverse complement strand
AATATTTGAAGATCCATCATCCCGACATTTCTCGACGGGTCATCGCTACGGAAAGCGCAGACCTCTCGGCGGTGACCGAGCCGCAAATTGAGGCTCTAGCAAAGCGGCACATGGTGCCGGCCGTCGAACGGCGTGCTCCGTAACCGAAAGTAAACGCCCTCAAAAAATCGCGCCAAAGGATCGAGTGCAAACTCGGAGATCCCGCCTGCAAGGTACGAGGTACCGGCCAGCTTCCACGACCATCTTGATGCACCGGCGACGTAGACTTCAGCTCGTTGGTTGGGGAAAGCGTAATCGAGCTTGCGGCGGAGCAGGTACGGAAAGATTGCTCTGAAACATTTTCACGTACCATCCCTGTGATGACCACTGCACAAACTATTTTCGGTTTTTGTAACGAAATCATCATTTGGCTTGACACACAGTAAGAATCTGTTAATTTCTCGTGCAACGATTTCCCGCGCTTTGAGCGCCGAGATACGCGGCATCAACGCACGGTTCCTTGCTCTTCAGCAGAAGCCCAACTCGCAGCCAAGCGATCAAGTGTTCAGACGCCAGGCAATGCGGGGGGCTCAACGCGAATGTGAGACGCGTGTGTCCGACGAATGATCGGAGCGACGCGTTGGATGCTTCCTTTTCCCTGACCCAACCTCTAAGGGGAAGCTAACCTAGCCACCATCGTCTGAAGGCGTCTTCGTCTGAAGCCACAATCGTTTGAAAATTCAGGGCGAAGTTCTGACCCTTGGTATCCGTGTGCCTCGGGGCAGGGTCGTCCCGCGCTGCATTCCCTCGGGACTTCGGTCCCGCAGCAGTTAACAGACGAACCCATTACAAGGAGGAATTGTGATCAAGACAAACGTGGTCAAGACTGGCGTGCTCAAGACTGGCATGGTCAAGGCTAGTAAGTTTGCAGCAGTTGTTTCCTTAGTGGTGCTGTTCCTCGCCACAGCGGTACTGGCTCAAACCGATCCAGGGGTTCAGAGTGCGAGCCGCGGCACAGGTGCGGCACTCCCATCGGTGTTGGCCAACGACAACCCGGGGATCCTCAACTTTTTCAACGACGGTCTCACGCGTTTCCAGGAAGTGGAGTCCGTCTCCGGCACAGCCAACATCGGTCTGGGACCACGGTTTAACTCAAATCAGTGCAGTTCATGTCACGCGCAGCCCGCGATCGGCGGGACGGGAGCCGCCGTGAATCCGCAGTTCAGTTTTCCCACCAACGGAGTCGCGCCCGGCAACATACTCCCCTCGTTCATCACCGCCACTGGGCCCACTCGTGAAGCCCGCTTCCCGTATTTTTTCAACGCCAACGGTTCGGTCGACTACAACTCCCCCAATGGCGGGGTCGAAGATCTCTTCACCGTAACTGGCCGCTCCGATGCCGGCAGTTGCAATAGCAGCACCCTGCTGCCGCAGCCCAGTTTCGCCACCGCTGTGTCGGAGAACAACATCATCTATCGCATTCCCACGCCGGTTTTTGGCGCGGGCTTGATCGAGAACCTGGACGATTCAACCCTGCTGAACAATCAGCTAGTCAACCTAAAGAACGACGTTGGCGTCTCCGGCAGTTTCAACCGCAACGGCAACGATGGCACCATCACCCGCTTTGGCTGGAAGGCACAGAACAAGTCGCTCCACATCTTTGCCGGGGAGGCTTACAACGTCGAGATGGGCATCAGCAACGAACTTTTCCCCCAAGACCGTCCGTTGCCTGGGGAGGACCAGTTGGGCACCGGGCTGCCTTCGACCTGTCTGGACCTTAGCGGGAGCGGCTATCCGGAAGATACCTCCAACCCTGCCGCCACGCCCGACTCCGCCGTGTTGGATGACGTCTCCGCGTTCGCCAACTTCATGCGGTTCCTGGCCCCTCCGCCACCCGGTGGGGTCGTGCTGAATGGTGCGACTGTCAGCTCAACCACAATCGCCACCGGCAGCGGGTTGTTCGTTTCTACGGGTTGCGCCACCTGCCACAATCCGACGGTTGGCACAACGCAAAAGTCGAACTTCACCGGATCGTTGAGCCTTGCTCCCGTGAATGCTTACTCAGATTTCGAGATCCATAACATGGGCTCGGAACTCGCGGACAACGTTTCGCAGGGCAACGCCGGCGGCGACCAATTCCGCACGGCTCCGTTGTGGGGCCTGGGACAGAGAATATTCCTGCTGCATGACGGCCGCACTAACAACCTGCTCACGGCGATCCAGGACCACGCGAGTCATGGCAGCGAAGCCAGTACCGTGGAGCAACAGTTCTTCGAACTGAACTCCACCCAACAGCAGGATATTTTGGACTTCCTGCGCTCGCTGTAATTGCTTTGTGCATTGCTGGCGAGACGCTCTGTGCGTCTCGCCAGCCCTTTCAAAACCGGGTCGTGGTGCATTTAGAAAAAAAGACTCGTATCAGGGCATGCCTTCAGGCATGCCGGTTCAGGGCGGTTTGAAATCGGCTTCAGCCGCTGGGCCGCCGTGGTAAGCCCCAGCGGCTAAAGCCGCTCGTCCCTAAGCCTTTGTTGGCATCGCTGAAGCGATGCCCTGCTACGAATCCTATTTCAAACTGCACCACTACCCAAAACTGGCAGCTCGTTCAAGACTGGAAGAATCTATCTGGGTTCCGAGGATAAATATGCACTTTCGATTATTGGTTATATCGTTCCTTCTCACCCTGCCCGCACCGTTTCCGGTGTGGGGGCAAAGCGGCAAACAAAGCCCGCCCAACAACGGCGGAGACTTTGCCAACAGCGCTCCGCCCGGGTCGAAGGTGCCGCCCGGCATCCTGGTAAAGGGAGCGTGGCCGAGCGCGAGTGACTCCGTAACTCCTCTGCCTGAGGGCGGGACTATTGCGAACAATACCTTCACCAACCGGTATTTCGACATGACCTACGCCCTGCCTCCGGATTGGGAAGAGAAATACAAAGGCCCGCCTCCCTCCGACAGCGGTCGCTACGTGCTGGCACAGATTAGTCCGGCGGACACATTTAAAGGCCCGGCTCGCGGCCATATTTTGATTACCGCCCAAGACTTGTTCTTCACGCCGCTGCCTGTTTCCAATGCGCTGGAGTTGGTCAACTACTCGAAGGACAATCTGCAGGCCGACTATAAAGTCGAAATGCCGCCCACCCCCACCAAAATCGCCGGCCGCCCCTCTATCTTCTTCGCGTATTGGTCTCCGGTCGCAGAGCTGCATTGGTATGTAGTGGCCACCCAGATTCGCTGCCACGCCATCGAAATGGTGATATCGAGTCGTGATACCAAACTGTTGAAGAGCTTGATCCTTGACCTGGACCGGATGAAGTTACCCGCCGAGACCGACCCTGCGGCAGGAACAGGCGGAGGCGCTGCGCCGGTCTGCATCAAAGATTATGCGCGCGACGAAAACGTGATTACGCGGGTTGATCCGATCTTTACCCAGACCCAACACAGATTCAATCCTGTTCCAGTCCGCATCATCATCGATCGAGAAGGCAAGGTGAAACACATTCACTTCCTCAGCGCGTTTCCCGATCAGGCAAAAGTCATCACTGATGCTCTGGGACAATGGAGGTTCAAGCCGTATCGGCAGGACGGTCACCCGGTGGAAGTGGAGACCGGCATTCTGTTTGGGCATGCGCGCCGACCGACGACAGCCGCCGGAGCGAGCCCGGCGACACAGTGATTCTTGGACTCGCCGGGCTATGGCTGCTGGTCGCAACCGGGCTGGCCGCTGGCTCCTGCCTCTTGCACTCGCTCACCCTCTTTCGGTAGCCTTCTGGCTTTGCTTTCAGGTGGAGGTTTCTGATGCGTTCTGCGGGCTTGCGCTGGTTGCGTGGCTGGAGTTTGCCGCTATTCTCGTTCTTCTTTCTCGCTCCAAGTCTCACCGCGCAAGCCATCCGGCTGCATGTTGATTTGACTGACGCTCCTCGAAACATTTACCACGCGCACTTGCAGATTCCCGCCCACGCGGGCGAGATGTCGCTGGTCTTTCCCAAGTTTATTCCGGGGAATCACCGGCCCAGCGGCCCGATCGGCGCGCTCACCGGAATTCGTATGGAGGCGGCAGGCCACTCGCTCGCCTGGCAGCGCGATGCGGTCGAGTCATACGAATTCCACGTCACCATTCCAACCGGCGTGAACACTCTTAACGTGTCTCTGGATGCAATCACGTCGCTCGACAGCGCCGGAGCGGGTGGACCCGCCGCTTCCAGCAACCTTCTCGACTTGAACTGGAATGCAGTTGTGCTTTATCCCAAGGGCGCACGCTCTGACGACGTGAAGTTCGAGCCTTCGGTCACGCTGCCGGCGGGATGGAAGTTCGGCACGGCGCTGCAGGTTGCCCACACTGCCGCGGACGAAGTTGAGTTCTCACCGGTCTCACTCACGACGCTCGTCGATTCGCCTCTGATCGCCGGGGTTCACTACCGCAAAATCGAACTCTCCAAGCCGGGAGAAACGCCCATTCACGTGATGGATGTGGTGGCCGACGCCGAACCCGATTTGGCCATGACGCCGCAGGATCTTGCCGCCTACCAGAAGCTGGTGGCGGAGACGGGAGAGTTGTTCGGAGCTCGCCACTATCGACATTACGATTTTCTTCTCACCTTGAGCGATCAAGTTGGAGGACATGGACTCGAGCACCATGAATCCAACGACAGCGCAACTTCAGAGCGCATGTTCCTCGAACCAGACCTGCACATGCTCAACGCCGACCTTTTGCCGCATGAGTTCACCCACTCGTGGAATGGCAAATATCGCCGTCCCACGGGACTCGCCACTCCGAATTATCAGGAGCCGATGATCGGCGACCTGCTCTGGGTCTACGAGGGGCTCACCGAATACCTGGGCACTGTGCTCGCGGAGCGCAGCGGATTGTGGACCGATGAGCAGTTTCGCGAAGAACTGGCGGGAACTGCTGCAATGCTCGACCATGAGGCCGGCCGGACATGGAGGCCGCTCGAAGACACCGCGCGTTCGGTGCAGATGTTGCGCTTCTCGGGCGCGCAATGGCGAAGCTGGCGGCGGAGTCTCGACTACTATTCCGAGAGCCAGCTGATATGGCTGGAAGTGGATGCGATCATCCGGCAGCAGACGCACGGCCAGCGCTCGCTGAACGACTTTTGCCGGCGCTTTTACGGCGGCGAGAGCGGCGCTCCGAAAGTCGTCCCGTATACGTTTGACGACGTGGTGCGCACGCTGAATGAGGTTGCCCCTTACGATTGGGCGAAGCTGCTGCACCAGCGCGTCGACGAAACCAGCACGCACGCGCCGCTGGGCGGCATTGAGCGTGGCGGCTGGAAGCTGGTGTACAACGACAAACCGAATCTGTTTGCCAAGGCCGGGGAGCAACTCAGCAAGTCCGCCAGCTTTTCGTACTCGCTCGGATTCTCGGTTGGGGCGGAGGGCAAGATCGGCGACGTGATCGTTGGATCGCCGGCATACCAGTCTGGCCTGGGTCCAGGCATGAAGCTGATTGCGGTCAATGGCCGGAAATGGACGCCGTCCGTGCTGCACGAGGCCGTGAAAGCCGCGCAGGGAAGCGATCAGCCGATCGAGTTGCTGGTCGAGAATGCGCAGTTTTTCAAAACCTATTCCGTCGCCTACCACGACGGCGAGAAAAATCCACACCTGGAACGGGTCCCCGACCAGCCTGACATTTTAGGGGACATTCTGAAGCCCATGACGCACTGATCAGACGCACTCTCTCCGCCGCATGTAACCTGTAACGACCGTCGTTGGTTCTAAGACCAACGTAAGTCCGTCGCGCGGGTGCCACTGCTACAATCGGGCCAGAAGCGGCTAAAAGCCGGAAGCTCTAACCCAGACGCACGAGCCGGACGCACGAACAGAACACACGAACAAGAAAAGACTGCCAGTCGCAGGTGTCCATGCACAGGCTATCGCAAATGATTGGGAATCGGCCGCTCTTGGTCGCGTTCTGTGCCTTGGCCGCACCGGCTCTGCTGGCGCAGACGGCAGTTCCGCGGACCTCAGTTGCCAAGCTCCCCGTTCCTCAGATCGTTCGCACCATCGTCGTTCGCACCATCAAGGTACTGGCCACCTCTGACGCGGTCGAGATTGAGGTGGAAGCCAGCGACCGGATCGTTCCGCAGACGAAAGTCCTCACCGGCCCGGATCGTCTGCAGGTCGATTTTCCCAACGCCGTTCCCGGCAATCAGTTACGCAGTCAATCCGTGGATCTGGGGGAAGTGAAAGATTTGCGGGTCACGCTACTGAAGTCGACGCCTCCGGCCACGCGCGTCGTACTCGATTTGAAGACCGCGCAGTCGTACCAAATCTTTCCTTATGGCCGAACCGTCATCATCAAGGTCATGGGAAGCGGGGCTGCGGATTCGGCTCGAATGAACAATCCTGTTTCCACTCCGGCGACGCCGCCCGCCCTGGTGGTCGCGAACTATACGACTCGAACGGAACCAGTCAGCGTCGACACGTCGACTCAGCCGTTGCTCGACGTTACTTTTCGCGATGGGCTGCTGGGAATCAGGGCAGACAAAGTGACGCTGGCGGAAGTTTTGTTCGCGGTGCAAAAACGCACCGGGGCCGTGGTTTCCCTTGCCGCCGGAGCCGAGCAGGAAAAAATTGTGGCTGACATTGCGCCTGCGCCCGCGGCCGAAGTTCTGTCTCGCCTGCTTAACGGTTCGAACTTCAATTTTCTGATTCTGAGCGCGACGAATGATCCGCAGCGCCTGGATCGCGTGATCCTCAGCGTCCGACCCGAACCCGGGTTCGTGCCGCAGCCTTCTTCGGCGCGCGTGCAAGACCGAGTGCAAGACGACGCCGCCGAAGAAGCTGAACCCGGCAGCGCGAACCCGCAGCCCGGCAACAATGTTCCGGCGCCCGCAGCGGATCCGGCGCAACCGGACGGCAAGACTCCCGCCAACGAAAACACGCCCGACCAGTAATCCATCTAAAGCTTGAAATCCTGGAACCAGGGAATTGCCGCCCTCCGCTAATCTGCCATCCTACGGAGGCGTGACCAAGCGGATAGGCACGGGCGATGAGCCGGTCACAGCCCTGGCGCTGCTGCTGACTCCGTTGCCACAGCCCGCAACGTTCATGACGGTCACATTCAGGCTTCCGTCGCCGTTCACCTGTTGGACGAAGACTTGCAGGAATCCAACAATGGTCACGTTGTTCGTGCCTGTCGGGCTGATAGTCACGGTGGTGTTGTCGTAGATGGGCAGCGACATAATCGAGTTACTGCTGGTGACATAGTCGCCGACCACAGCAGCATTCGGGTTGGCTGACCCAGCCAGAATTTGGTAGGGGTAGGGTGGGGTGCCGCTAATGTTCAGCTGATCCTGCCCAATCAGCGGGACGGCAGACGGGTCACTATTCAGCAGGCACGCCAGCGCGCTCGCCGTGTCACCCGTCGGCCCGCCTGGATTTTCGCTGAGGTCGATGGAGTTCGGAATGGCGGCCGCGGAACTTTGTACCCCACAATAATAGATTGTA
>JBELAE010000252.1:0-7470 GCA_049509155.1 Candidatus Sulfotelmatobacter sp. | reverse complement strand
GGGAGCAGAGCGAGATCCTGATTGGCGATTTCAAGGCCGACACTTTCAAGCCTTCGGAATCAAGTTTTCTGCGCATCGGCTCCGGATCGCTCGGGGGCAAAGCGCGCGGCCTCGCGTTCGTTCGCCATTTCCTGCGGACGCGCCGCATCACCCGGCGCTTTCCCGGCGTGCGCATTGCCGTTCCGCCGGCGGTTGTTCTCGCCACCGATGTGTTCGACCAGTTCCTGGGGGAAAACAACCTGCAGGATTTCGCGCTGCACTGCGACGACGATGACGAAATCCAGCGGCGCTTCCTCGCTGCCGCTCTTCCCGCCGCGCTGCAAGCTGACCTCAAGGCATTCCTCGAAGAAGTGCATTATCCGCTGGCAGTGCGCTCCTCCAGCCTGCTGGAAGATTCGCAGTATCAGCCTTTCACCGGCGTCTATGAGACGTTTATGCTGGGCAATCAGGGCGCCGAGATCGGCGCACGCCTGGCTCAACTCAGCGAGGCGATCAAGCGCGTCTACGCCTCTACTTTCAGCCAGCACGCCAAGGCTTACGTACGCGCCACGCCGTACCGCCTGGAAGAAGAAAAAATGGCGGTCATACTGCAGCAGGTGGTGGGGATGAAGCATGAAGCGCGCTTCTATCCGGATTTTTCCGGCGTGGTGCGTTCGCACAATTTCTATCCCGTGCCGCCCATGACGTTCGCCGATGGCATTGCCGCCGTGGCCCTGGGCCTCGGCCGCACCGTGGTCGACGGTGGCAAGTGCCTGATGTTCTGTCCGCGCTATCCGAGGAATCTGCTGCAGTTTTCTTCCGTCGAAGACATTCTGGCGAACACCCAGTCGGAATTTTGCGCCCTCGAACTCGACGATGACTCGCGAGGTCCACTTCACCTTCGTGAAGCTCGCTTCGGATTGAACGTTGCCGAAGCCGATGGCACACTCGACGCGGTCGGATCAACCTATTCGGCGGACAATCATGCGGTGTATGACGGCCTGAGTCGTCCCGGCGCGCGCATCGTAACCTTTGCGCCCATGCTCAAACACGGGTTATTTCCCCTAGCGACGATACTTGAACTGCTAGTGAAAGCTGGGGAAGACGCGCTGGGCAATCCGGTGGAAATTGAATTCGCGGTTCGTTTGCCGCGCAGTCTGGAGGAGTCGGCGGAGTTTGGCTTCCTGCAGATTCGTCCGCTGACGCTGGCCCGCGATCATCAGGATCTTTCACTCGCCGATGTCGATCCGGCGCAGTTGATCTGCCAGAGCACACAGGTTCTGGGCAACGGCCGCATCGACAACCTGTGCGACATGGTCGTGGTCGATTCGCAGCGTTTTGAACGCAGCCGCAGCCAGGAAGTGGCAAAAGCTGTAGCCCACTTCAATGCTGTGCTGAACGCGGAGAATCGTCCTTATCTGCTGATCGGCGTGGGCCGCTGGGGATCGAACGATCCCTGGCTCGGCATCCCTGTGGAATGGGATGAAATTTCGGGAGCGCGCGTGATCGTGGAAGCTGGATTCCGCGATTTTCGCGTGACCCCGTCGCAGGGCAGCCATTTTTTTCAGAACCTGACGGCATTTCAAATCGGCTACTTCACGGTGAACCCAGATGCCGGAGAAGGTGCGCTCGATTGGCAATGGCTGAATGAGCAGCCCGCCATGGCTGAGGAAGGGTGCGTCCGGCATCTGCGGTTTGCGGAGCCCTTCCGCGTGGTGATGAATAGCCGCAGCAGCCGGGGCGTGATTTTCAAGCCAGTTATTTTCAAGCCAGTTATTTTCAAACCAGCCACATCCTGACCCGCACGCGCTTGTGATTCCGGCTTTGTGATGGCCGTCACAGTACCTGGCGACCCTTATCACTGCCGGTGCGGGACGTCCGGCTTCTAATCCAAGTAGGTCCGGTTGCGGAGCGCCAACGGATCTCTCAAATTTGCTCGCCAAGAAGGCCGACCATGATTAACGACGACCTGGTGAAATGTCCGGTATGCCACAGCTTCGCGCACATCGAAAACCCTGAACTGCTTGCCGCGTTGAACGATCCACGAATTCGCATGCAGGTCGAGAAGTATGTTGCCCAGCTGGTGAACGCTCCGCTGGAGGAGCTGGTTAATGCCGCCGGCAAACCGGAGGCGCGCAACTTCCAGAAGGATGTGCACAACTGGAATCCGTTTGTGCCCATGTGGCGGAGAAGTCCGAAAGAGTGAAGAGTGAAGACTGAGGCGGGTCGGGCGGCGCTCAGCTTTCGCGGGGCGGAGCCGATAAAGAGGGAAGAGGCGGAGGAGAACTATGCCAGTTAGCAAGCAACAGGCCTTGGACTACCACCAGGGTGCGCGACCGGGAAAAATTGAAGTCACCCCCACCAAACCGTGCCGCACCCAGCGCGACCTCAGCCTGGCGTATACGCCCGGAGTGGCCGACCCTTGCCTTGAGATTCAGAAAAATCCGCAGGACGCCTACAAATACACCGCCAAGGGCAATCTGGTCGCAGTCGTCAGCAACGGCACGGCGGTGCTTGGTCTCGGCGACATCGGAGCCCTCGCGGGCAAGCCGGTCATGGAGGGCAAGGCTGTTTTGTTCAAGCGCTTCGCCGACGTAGATGTATTTGACATCGAAGTCAACAGCCACGACCCCGATGAGATCATCAAGCTCTGCCAGCTGCTCGAGCCAACTTTCGGGGGCATCAACCTGGAAGACATTAAAGCGCCGGATTGCTTCTATATCGAGGAGACGCTGAAGAAGACGATGAAGATTCCCGTCTTCCACGACGATCAACACGGCACCGCAATCATTTCCGGAGCGGCTCTGTTGAACGCCCTCGAAGTGGCCGGCAAAGATATTGGCAAAGTGCGCGTAGTTTTCAACGGCGCGGGTGCAGCAGGAATCGCCTGTGCGGAACATTATGTCCGGCTGGGAGTGAAGCGCGAAAACATTATTCTGTGTGACACCAAGGGTGTGGTCTACACCGGCCGCAGGGACGGCATGAACCCTTACAAGGAGCGCTTTGCCCAACCCACGGCGCTGCGCACACTGGCCGAAGCGCTCAAGGGCGCCGATGTTTTCGCCGGACTGTCAGTGAAGGGCGCGATCACGCCTGACATGGTGCGCTCGATGGCGGAAAATCCCATCGTTTTCGCCATGGCAAACCCGGACCCGGAAATAACCTATGACGAAGCGAAAGCCTGCCGCAGCGATGTCATCATCGCGACCGGACGCTCCGACTATCCCAACCAGGTCAACAACGTTCTCGGATTCCCCTTCATTTTTCGCGGAGCCCTGGACGTGCGCGCCACCGCCATCAACGAAGAGATGAAGCTGGCCGCCACGCGGGCCCTGGCGGCCTTAGCCAAAGAGGCCGTGCCCGACTCGGTTTGCCGGGCCTACGGAGTCGAGCGCCTGCGTTTTGGCCGGGAGTATTTAATTCCTGCGCCCTTCGATCCGCGCGTTCTGGTGTGGGAAGCCTCCGCCGTGGCGGACGCTGCCATGAAGAGCGGAGTGGCACAACAACCGGTCGATCTCAAGGCCTACCGGGATGCACTGGAATGCCGGCTGGGCAAGGCGCACGAAATCTCCCGCATGATGGTGCACAAGGCTCAGGCGCTACCCAAACAAGTTGTATTTCCTGAGGGCGATAACGAGAAAATCCTGCGCGCCTGCCACATTCTGGCGGAGGAAAAAATCGCGCGGCCCATTCTGCTGGGGGAGACTGCTGCCATCCAGGCGAAAGCCAAAGAATTGGGGGTCGATTTGAGCGGCATGGTGCTGGCCGATCCGGCCGGCTCTCCGCTGCGCGAAGCCTACATTCAGGAACTGTTCCGCTTACGACAGCGCCGCGGAGTCAGCCTCGCCGAAGCTCGTATTCTCATCAATAACCGAAACGTCTTCGGTTCTATGATGGTTCACATGGGAGACGCGGATGCGCTGGTTTCGGGCGTCACCCAGCACTTCGCCGACACGATTCGTCCCGCGCTGCAAATCGTTCGCATGCGGGAGGGGCTACACCGGGTCTCGGGTTGCTATGCGATGATCACGCGCAAGGGAGACATCTACTTCCTCGCCGACACGAGCGTGAACATCGAGCCCACGGCTGAGGACCTCGTCGAAATCGCGCTCTGCACGGCCCACACGGCGCGCCGTTTCGACATTGTTCCGCACGTTGCCATGTTGTCGTTCTCGAGTTTCGGCAGCGTGGACCATCCCATCTGCAGGAAGGTCCGCAAGGCGGTGGAACTGCTTCACTTCGCCGATCCCACGCTCATCGTGGATGGAGAAATCATGGCCGATGAGGCTTTGTCCCCCGAGATCATCGAAAGCCAGTATCCCTTCAGCTCGCTCAAGGGGGACGTGAACGTGCTCGTCTTCCCCGATCTCGCTTCGGCCAACATTGCCTGCAAGCTGCTGGCGAAGATCGCCGGCGGCGAAACCATCGGGCCCATCTTGATGGGGATGAGCCGGCCCGTTCACGTGCTGCACCGGAATGCGACCGTGGAACAGATCGTCAACCTGGCCGCGATCGCTGTGGTCGACGCACAGGAGAACGAAACCTATGCGCACGCCCACGTCCGCGTGCCTGCGGAACCGGAGCTGGTGGGCGAAGACTGAAGACGGACGGCTGACAGCGGAGGAGGCCACGCATGTCCACACTGTGGAAGTCGCGCTACGCTCTGCGTACGCTCGGAATCAAGAGCTCCACCATCCGCGAACTCTTAAAAGTCACACAAAGACCTGAAGTCATTTCCTTCGGTGGTGGCATGCCAGCGCCCGAGGTCTTTCCCCTCGAGCGCTTCGCCGAGGCCTGCCAAAAGGTTCTCGCGGAACACGGCGCCGAGTCGCTGCAATACGGCGCAAGTGAAGGCTACCAGCCGCTGCGCGAACTGATCGCCCGGAACATGGCGCGCTACGGAATTCTTTCCAAGGCAGAGAATGTTCTCATCACCTCCGGCTCGCAGCAGGCGCTGGACTTGATCGGCAAACTGCTGATCAATCCGGGCGACAGCGTTCTGGTCGAGGCGCCCACCTATTTGGGCGCTCTGCAGGCCTTCAGCGTCTACGGAGCGCAATACGTTTCCGTGCCGGTGGACGAGGACGGCCTGGTGACCGGGCAACTCGAGTCGCGTCTGCGCACGGGTCCGAAGTTCATGTACGTGCTGCCGAACTTTCAGAACCCAGCCGGAGTCACGCTGTCGGAAGGGCGTCGCCACGAGTTGATCCTTTTAGCCGATCAGTATGGCATCCCCATTATTGAAGACGATCCTTACGGACAGTTGCGGTATGAAGGCGAGCATCTGGCGCCGCTGGTGGTGCTGGATCGCGAAAACCTGCGACGCGACAACGGCTTCGAGCTAGGCAACGTTATTTACCTGAGCACCTTCTCCAAGACCCTGGCCCCGGGCATCCGGCTGGCCTGGATCGTGGCTCCCACGGACGTCATCGGAAAGCTGGTGCAACTCAAGCAGGCTGCCGATCTGCATACTTCCACCTTCAACCAGTTCGTGGCTTACGAAGTGGCTCGCGACGGCTTCTTCGACCAGCACGTCAAATTGATTCGCCAGGTTTACCGCGAACGCCGCGACGTAATGCTGCAGGCCCTGAAGGAATTCTTCCCGCCGGAAGTGACGTGGACTCATCCTCAGGGCGGATTGTTCCTTTGGGTGACGATGCCGCACGGCATCAACGGCCAGGAACTATTCCAGGCAGCGCTGGCCGAAAACGTGGCTTTCGTGCCCGGCGATTGTTTCTACGCCAACGACAGCGAGGAAGGCAGCCGCCACATGCGCCTGAACTTCTCCTATTCCAACCCGGAGCAGATTCAGGAGGGCGTCCGGCGTTTGTCGCTAGCAGTGAAGACGCAGCTATACCGCAACCACGCCTGCGTTTGAGATCACCTTTCCGAGGCGAGCGGATCTGCCGCGTCGGGACATGTAGCCTGTAAACCCACGGCCCAGCACAATATCAATATCGGTATCAGTATGCGTTCTTGCTGTTGAAGATGCGGAGCAGGGTCATGGTGATGATCTGCAGGTCGAAGGTGAGGCTCCAGTTGCGCAGATAGTAGAGATCGTACTCGACGCGCTTGGCGATTGAGGTGTCGCCGCGCCAGCCGTTCACTTGGGCCCAGCCGGTAATGCCTACTTTGAAGGTGTGACGGAAGTTGTAGCGGTCGATTTCTTCCAGGAACCTCTCCACAAAATGAGCTCGTTCCGGTCGCGGACCGACGATGCTCATGTCCCCTCGCAAGACGTTGAGGAATTGGGGTAGCTCATCGAGATTGGTCTTGCGCAGGAAAATGCCCACCGCGGTTCGCCGTGGGTCGTTGTCGCAGGTCCAGCGGGTGTCCCCTTCTTCCCGGCTGCCCACCCGCATGGTGCGAAACTTGAGCATGCGGAACACCCGGCCGTTCAACCCCACCCGCTCCTGGCTGAAGAAAACCGGACCACGGCTGGAGACCTTCACGGCGAGCGCAATGAGCAGGAAAATCGGCGCCGTGATCAGAAGAATGATGACGGAGAGGGCCATGTCAAAGGCGCGCTTCTGAAACAGATAAGGGCCGGTCTCGGCTAGCGTCGGACGGAGATCCAGCATGTGAATCCCGCCCAGATCGATCAGGCGATCGCGGATGCCCACACCTTCTCCAAGGTCAATCACAACTCGCGTGGGTACGCATAGTTTCTCCAGGGCAGGCGCCACTCGCTGAATGTCGATCAAACGGGCAGCGGGCAGCGCGATGACGACGTCGTTGATCGAATGCCCGTTGGAAAAGTTCGGAATCTGGTCCATTTCATAGACCGGGCCCTCAACGGCGATCTCCTGGTCCGGTAACCGCACGAAGCCCACCACTTTGCAGGGAAGAACCTCCCCGTGTAGTAGCGAGGTCGCGACCCGGCGGGCGAACCGATCGGTGCCGACCATGAGAATCTTGACTTCGTTTCTGCCATGCTTCCGCAACAGTTCCAACAACACGCGGGTAAGGATGCGAGCCGTAGTGGCCAGGGCAAAAAGGGTGACGGCGCTAATCGCGATCACCAGCCGCGAGTAGCTGGCCTGCCGGTACAGGAATCCGAGCGCCATAACCACCGCGTAAGTGAAGGCCAGCGCTTCCAGCAGTCGCCGGCTCTTTCCGCCCGGCGCGTACAATTGCTCAACGTTCCACAGCCCGGACTCTTCCGCGGCGATCGCCCAAACGATCGTAGTCAGCAAAATGATGCCCCAGTACGATGGCAAACCTGTGGGCTCGTTGCGGGAAAAGAAGAGATTAAAACCGAAACGCACTTTGACCGCGATGAAATAGGAGCAGGCAGGCAGCAGCAACGTGAGGATCTTCAGCTTGAAGCGGACATAGCTAAGGCGACTGCGAATCATACAAATCACCCTCTTCTAACGCAAAATGACCAAGGGCCCGAAATCCTCCTCTTTCTGTTTCACTGGAAGACCATACCAAAATGCTTTATCGCCGTCTCCTGAAACGCGACAATCCCTGCGACTGATGGCCCAA
>JBELAE010000251.1:0-7490 GCA_049509155.1 Candidatus Sulfotelmatobacter sp. | reverse complement strand
ATCTCCAGCGAGCTGGGATTGAGATTGTCGAGAACATCCTGGCCTTCTTCCACGTCACTGGGATTTTCCTTGAGGAATAAGTTCTCGTAGATGCGTACTTCGGCTTCGATGGCGTGCGCGGCCGAGACCCAGTGGATGGTCGCTTTTACTTTTCGACCGTCGGGGGAGTTGCCACCTTTACTTGCGGGATCGTAGGTGCAGTGAACTTCGATGACTTCTCCTTTTTCGTTTTTCACGACGCTGGTGCAGGTAATGAAATAGCCATAACGAAGCCGGACTTCGCGGCCGGGTGAAAGCCGGTAATATTTCGGCGGAGGAATCTCGCGGAAGTCGTCCTGTTCGATATAGAGCACGCGCGAAAATGGAACCTTGCGAGTGCCCGCACTCTCGTCTTCCGGATTGTTTACCGCGTCCATTTCTTCTACCTGATTTTCCGGATAGTTGTCGATAACCACTCTCAGCGGACGCAGTATAGCCATTACGCGGAGGGAGCGCTTGTTCAGATCCTCGCGGACAAAATGCTCGAGCATGGCGAGTTCGATCGAGCCTGTCGTCTTTGATACCCCTATCGACGCGCAGAAATTACGGATCGCCTCCGGGGTGTAGCCGCGGCGGCGGATGCCGCTTAGCGTGGGCATGCGGGGATCGTCCCAGCCGCGGACGCGGCCCTCCTGCACCAACTGCAGCAGCTTGCGTTTGCTGAGCAGCGTGTGGGTGAGGTTGAGACGGTCGAACTCGATTTGCTGCGAGGGGAAAATTCCGAGTTGCTGGATGAACCAGTTGTAGAGCGGGCGATGATCTTCAAACTCCAGCGTGCACATGGAGTGCGTAACTTTTTCGAGCGAATCGGACTGGCCGTGGGCATAGTCGTACATCGGATAGATGCACCACTTGTTGCCGGTGCGGTGATGCTCGGCGTGCAGGATGCGGTACATGACCGGGTCGCGCATGTTTAGATTGGGCGAGGCCATGTCGACTTTGGCGCGGAGGACGCGCGAGCCGTCGGGAAATTCTCCGGCCTTCATGCGCTGAAATAAATCTAGATTTTCTTCGACCGAGCGATTGCGATGCGGGCTGTCTTTGCCGGGCTCGGTGAGGGTGCCGCGGTGCTTGCGAATTTCTTCGGCGGAGAGATCATCAACATAGGCCTTGCCGTCGCGAATCAGCGTCAGCGCCCACTCGTAGAGCTGGTCGAAATAGTCCGAGGCGTAGAAGAGGCCGTCCCAGCGGAAGCCCAGCCACTTGACGTCTTCTTTGATCGATTCGACGTATTCGGTTTCTTCCTTCGCGGGGTTGGTGTCGTCGAAGCGCAGATTCGTGTGGCCGCCGAATTCGTCGGCGAGCCCGAAATCTAGGCAGATGGCTTTGGCGTGGCCGATGTGGAGGTATCCGTTGGGCTCGGGAGGGAAGCGGGTCTGAACGCGGCCGTTGTACTTATTCGTCTTCAGGTCGTCGACGATGATGTCGCGGATGAAATTCGACGGGCGAGGCTCGGGGGCGTAGTGGTCGTCCACTTTGGCCTCGGCAGGTGAGGGATTCATAGCTCTTGATCTTACCGCAAGGGAACGTCGAAGGGCGGTGCCTGGCTGTTCCGTAGGGGCGCAGTTGGAAAATGGATTCGCATCAGGGCAGCGCTTCACAGTTTGCGGGGAAAAGCGCTGCGGGCACAGAATGCGACCGACGGGGGCTGAAGCCCGCGCTGATTCTGAACGCTTTACGCGGTGCTGAAGCGTCGCTCTTCCACGTTGCCAACACGCTTTCCTGGGTTTTTTCGCAAGCTGTTCAGGGAAGTGGAAAATGAATCAGTGACCCCGGGCTTTGCGGGTTTCTAGCGCAGTCCCAGGGACACGATCCGTCGCGGGGGGGAGGGCCGCTTGCGCAGATAACTTAGTAGGGCCCAGGTTTGTATGAACGCGGCAATGCATACTCCCAGCCAGGTGCACGCAACGCTAACCAGAAGGGACACATTCACGATGGCCACGAGCTTGAAGTATTGGGGCGAATCCCGCACCGCATACCGTGAGACCACGAACGGGTAGGCGCTGGGCGACCTGGTAATGGCTGCGATCAAGTAATGCAGCACGATCAGCATGAGGACTGACTGCAGTAGCTGGCTGAGGAGCGGGAACCATGCCCATTGCGGCCGCGCCAGCGAGATCCCTGACCTCACCAAAGCAACAACACTGAGCAACACGAACGGAATGTAGAACGTGTGCAATATCGGCGTGGCTTTCAGAAACGCCGCTGCCGGGCCGAGGATCAGGAACGGGTATTTCGGCACGAGCAACAGCCAGACCAGGCCGAAGATGTTAAATCCGAACTCGCAAACCGTTTTTAGCCGAGAGGGTTTGCGTTCATCTTCCCACACTGGCGGCAGTTTGAGCGGGTCCCATTTAACTTCGGTTCCAAGTTTTACGCTGGTGCGCTCGATAATGGCGAAGGCGAGGGTGATAGTGCCTGCCGCGATGAACACGGCGGACCAGAGGTCGCCGAAAGTGCTGAGCACGGCCAATGCCCAGTTGCCGCCGGACTCGGCCAGGTTTACCGGGCCGACGATGAAGATGAACACGGGAACCTGAATCCACAAAAGCACCATCTTCAAAACGAATCCGTAGATAGGGAACAGAGCCGGGCCGATCAGGTGCCGTTGCGGGCCGAGGCGGCCGGCAACCATCATCGGACTGCCACAGCGCTTCAGGATCGCGGCCATTTCGGCCTTGTCGAGAGAATGGCCGAGTTCTGCTTCCTTGTCTTCGATTTGGGAGCGGAGGTCTTCGCCTAGTTCGGCGATGAGGTCGTCCTGGCGGTGCGACTTCGGCAGCCAGAAGCGGACGGCCTGCAGGTAGCGATCGATCAGGTCGGTGGCGTTCTTGGTGGCGTCTTGAGATGAGTTCATGACTATGCCTCTTCAATTTTCTATACAGCCGCGGCTGAGACTTCCCTTTTCAACGGGGCAGGGACGGTCTTTCTTGCGCGGAAAACCCGGTAAACATCTGCGAGCGCGATCACGATACCGACGGCGAGTACGACGGGAAACACCTTGGCCGCCCCCAGGTTGATGGCGTTTGTTATTTCGAGCGCTCGCGCCGTCGAAATGTGGGCGCCGCTGATCTGGGCGAGGACGCTTGCCTTCATCATCCAACAGAAAAGCCCCGATGCCGCGCCGTCGGTAGCCAGACGAATGCTGGCCCGGAGCGCGGTCCAGTAGGGACGCGCGAGGTTCACACCCGCCAGCACCGCATTGATCACCGCTAAGAGGAGGAATGCCCAGAAGAAGTATCGCCAGACGGGCGACAGGACAATTCTTATCTCGGGCCGGTTCAACACGACCAGCGAGGACATGGTGTCGATCCACCAGAGGCCGAACATCAGGTTCACCACTACCTCGATGACCGAGCCGGCGCGGGGAATTTGGTTGGGGTTGCGCGCCGGCGGCAGCTTACGGGGATTCCAGTCTTCGAGAAACCGGGACTTGGCTTGTACTTGCTCCAGGACAACGAACACGATCGTGACCGTGCCCAGCGCGAAAAAAGTGACGAACCATAATGCGCCCCATGCCGAGGCGATCGCGCCGAACCAGCCGGCAGCAGTGTGCTCGGCGCGGTAGGACGAACTGAACAACATCATTCCGATCCAGACCAGAACCCAGGGAACCAGATAGAAAAAGGCAACGATCTTCAGCACGAAGCAGTAGATCGGGAACAGCACAGGGCCGATCAGGCTTCGCTGCGGCAAGTAGCGATTGGCCACCAAGAGCGGACGGCCGCGTTGTTTGAGGATGACTTCCATTTCCGTTTCGTTCAGGGGTCGGCCGAGTTCGGCCTCTTGCTCTTCGACCTGCGAGTGCAGGTCCTCCGACAGCTCGGCGATGATGTCCTGCTGCTGCGGCTTGGGCAGCCAGAAACGAACAGCCTGCAGATATCGATCGAGGAGGTCCATGGGGTTGCGGCTGGTTGATTTGCTCATAACTTATGCCTCTTGAAGAATCTTGTTCAGCGATGTGTTGATGCTTTCCCACTCCTCGAGCAATTGCTTGAGAATTAAGTCGCCTGCCGGCGACAGGTGGTAGAAACGCTTGTTGCGTTTGTCCTCTTCGCGCCATTGGCTGACCAGCAGGCCTTGCGTTTCCAGACGGCGCAGCAACGGGTAGAGCGTGCCTTCGTCGATTGCCAAGCCATCGTCAGCCAGAGCCTTGCGCAGCGTGTAACCGTATTGCTCGGTGCGAAGCTGGGCCAGGACGGCGACGATGAGGCATCCGCGGCGCAGCTCCAGCTTCAGGTTTTCGAGGATCTCTGGGCCGCCCTGGGTACCGTTCGTCATATAGTATGTGACACACACTGTATGACGCATGGTATAGATTGTCAAGCTTTTTCTTTGGCGTGGACCGTTGAGGCTCAAAAAGGCCTCGTCATCCCGAGGGCAGCCGCTTCAGGCGGAGCGAGGGACCTCCCTGAGAGTTGTGCCTTGGGAGGTCCCTCCCGAGGCTGAACTGCGCCGCACTTCGGGATGACGCAAGGGAGAAGATTCAGACTGAGCCGCTACCGAGTTTGTTCCGCGATCCGATTGAAGGAACTGCAAGGATTGACTAGGACTTCGTTTGACTTGCGCTCTGAAGGTGAGCAAGGACTGATTTCCACAACTTGTAGCAGAGTTTTCACCAAGAATTTAAGTCTCAGTAACATTTCCAACACTTTTAGTTTCTTACCATCGCAGCTCGAGGTTCAATATGAAAAAGACACTTGCGCTGCTCTCCCTAGCGGCTGCCTGTTTTATGGGCACCGTAATCGCTCAAGATAGTCATTCCAGCCAGGCCAACCACTCTGGGCAAAACCAGATCCAGCGCGTACTGCTGATCAGCGTCGACGGCATGCACGCTGTTGATTTTCTGAACTGCGCCAACGGCGTCAGCACGGTCAACAATGGCGCACCCTATTGCCCATCGCTGGCGGCCCTGGGCAAAACTGGCGTGAATTATGTTGCTGCCAGCACCACCAAGACTTCGGATTCCTTTCCTGGACTGATTGGGATCGTTACCGGCGGAAGCCCGGCCTATACGGGCATCTACTATGACGTGGCGTATGCGCGGAATTTAGACGCTCCGGCCGTAACCACCGGCAACGGTCTGGCGGCGGGTCCGTGCACGCCGTTCGCGGCACCAACGGGGACCACATCCGAGTACGAAGAAGGCATCGACATCGATCAGACGAAGTTGAATGGCGGCGCGCCGGGCGCGTCGTTGACCGATGGCGGCATCAATTCGATCGATTCCAAGCGGCTGATCCGCGATCCCAATAACGGCTGCAATCCGGTTTGGCCGTGGGATTTTGTCCGCGCCAACACCATTTTCAGCGTGATTTCTCAGAATGGCGGATACACGGCGTGGTCCGACAAGCACCCCGCATACTCCGCGGTGGCAGCGGGTCTTGGGCCGGTGGCGCTTAACGACTTCTACGGGCCTGAAATCAACTCCGACGTCATCGCTCTGCCTAAGGTGGTAACACCCACTGGCGCCTCCTGCGACCCGATCCGCGATCCCAACGCAGACCTGACGGCCTGGACGAACAGCTTCGAGAACATTCAGTGCTACGACACCTTGAAGGTCAACGCGATCCTCAACGAAATTGATGGGAAGAACCACCTCGGGACCCAGCCGACCCAGGTTCCGACCATCTTCGGCATGAACTTCCAGGCGGTGAGCGTGGGCCAGAAGCTTATCGAGGCGAGCAACAACACGACCGGGGGATATCTCGACGCAGCCGCCACGCCCGGCACGGCACTGCTGGGCGAATTCCAGTTCGTCGACGCTTCGATTGGCGCATTCGTCAAAGAACTCAAGGCGAAGGGGCTCTATGATTCGACTTTGATTGTGATCACCGCCAAGCACGGCCAGTCGCCGATCGATCCCAGCCGCTACGTCTCGCAGCTGATCAGCGGCACCTCGCCCGCGACCCTGCTCTCCAATGCGGGCTATCTCCCGTACTCGGAGTCGACCAACAATCCCACCGGCATTGGGCCAACGGAAGATGACGTATCGCTGATCTGGCTGTCGAACTCCGCCGATACGTTGGCGGCCGTCGGCATTCTTGAAGCGAATGCCACCCCCGCCGGAATCGAGCTGGGGCAGATCTATTACGGCACGTCGCTCTCGCTGAACTACAACGAACCAACCGTCGACCCGCGCACTCCGGACATTATCGTGACCCCGAACGTGGGAGTCACTTACTCCGGCAGCACGTCGAAACTGGCCGAGCACGGCGGGTTCGCCCATGACGATACGAATGTGATTCTGCTCGTGTCGAATTCGTCGTTCCAATCGCAGACGGTTCGCGAGGGAGTGGGCACCGTCCAGGTGGCGCCTACCATCTTGCAGGCCTTGGGGATGAATCCTTCGTCTCTCACTGCCGTGGTGGCCGAGGGGACGAGCGTGCTTCCGGTGGTTCCACTGCCCCCGGCTCCAGTTCCGGCGGCTCGGGCGAAATAAACCAACACGAAATGACCCAGCATGAAATAACCCAGCATGCGCCGGGTCAACTCAAAAGCGGACGCCCCTGGCGGGCGTCCGCTTTTTTTGCTTAAGAACTTTTCATCGAAATCCTGCCGCACGCGCCTGAGGGGCGCTTCAGGAATATTCAGCCTTATACTCCCGCCGAGACGACCTGTCCTGGAGCGCTGACTGACGCCTCGCGCTGCGCTAGCCGCCGGCGGTAGTGGACATGGCGCCAGCGCGTCATCTCTACCAGCGGTTTCCAGACCGGGTTGACCAGGTCGTGCTTGATCAGCAGGTGCCAGAAGCGGTTGGAACGCTTGTAGAGATACGACATGGCGAGGTAGAGCGGGATCGCCTGCAAGTCTTTCCAGGTTTCAACTCGCGGTCTGCGGCGCCAGATCGAGGCGTGCGAGAACAGGCGCTGGTAGATCCAGGCGTAGCCCTGCTCGAGTTCTTCGGGAGTCATATGCCTGGGCTGGAAGACGGCGTGGCCGGTGTCGTACAGGGTCCAGTCGCGGTGCAAGATGCGGCCTTGCGCTTCCATCTGCTGAAACAGCGGCGTCGCCGGGTAGGGCGTGAGAATGTGGAAGGTGGCGCACTCCAGCCGATTTTCTTCGATCCATTGCGCGGTGCGGGCGAAAGAATCTTTGCGGTCGTGATCGAAGCCGAGGACGAACGATCCGTTCACCTGGATGCCGTAGTCGTGCAGCATGCGCACGCGGCGTGCGTAGTCGCTGGTCTTCGGCGTCTTTTTATGCGCGTCGGCGAGATTGTCGTCGGAGAGCGACTCGAAGCCAATGAAGACGCCGGTGCATCCGGCAAGCGCCATATTGCGGATCAGGCTGGGGTCGTCGGTCACGTCGATGGTGACGGCGGCGCTCCAGATTTTGTTGAGCGGGCGAAGTGCGGCGCAAAGTTGGTGGAGATAGTCGCGGCGCGAGCCTAAATTGTTGTCGATGAAGACGGCATAGGGCTCGCCGTTTTCTTGAAACTCAGAAGCGAT
>JBELAE010000250.1:0-7507 GCA_049509155.1 Candidatus Sulfotelmatobacter sp. | reverse complement strand
GTTTTGGTCAGCGTGACCTGGGCATCGGCGGGAGAAAAAGTGATCTTTAATTCACCGGGCGCGGCTTCGAGGGCCGTCTCCGCCGCCGCAAGAGTTACGGGAGTTCCAGCGACAAAGTGCTTCCGGATTTGGCGAGCCCGGAAACGTTCTTTGCGCAACTCGATCACATGGTCGCCGGGAGTAACCGTTGAAAGAGTGAGCGTGCCGTCAGGCTGCACGGTTCCGACGCTCGACTGGTCGATTAGAACGGTTGCGCCGGGAGGTCCGCCTTGAATGCTGAGCGACGCCATGTGCAGCACGGGAAGAAGACCGAACACCAGCCTCGCCTGCTCGCCCTTGCGAATCCGAATTTTTTGCTCAGCGACATCCTGAAAGCCGGCCTTGTCGACCCGCACCGTGTATTCCTTGGGCTCGAGGTTGGCGATGCGCAGCTCGCCGTTCTGCGTCTGTTGCGAAAGCGCTTTTCCGTTGAGGAATACGCGCGATTTGTCCTGCCCGGTTACAACGATCAGAGTGCCGACATTCTGCCCGGATTCAACGAACGCGGCCAGCGCCGGCGCAGCGGCAACTTCGATCGGCAGTTTGTATTGCTCGCCGGCGTGGCTCAAAGTCAATTCGTGAGCCCCGGCGGTGATGGAGGGAAGATCGACGCCATCGGCGGAAAGATCGACGGGCGGCTGCCCGTCCAGACTCAACTTGGCCGCAGCGTCGCTGGCATACACATGAACATGATCGCCCATACTGCTCACAACCACTGCCAGAATGCCTTTCGCGGTCATGGGCGTTTGGATCACCGGTAAATCCCCTGCAGACGAGGTAAGAGTGACCGAGAAACTGCCTTTCGGGCTGTCGAACTTCAGGGTGTGATTGCCAGCGGGAATCTCGTTGAGCGTCCACTGCGCATCTTGCAGATCGGCGGGCGGCTGATCGTCGAACGCGACTTTGCCGGCAGCGTTGTCGGAAGAAAGTTTCATGCCGGGCAAGGCGGGCGGTGGTGGCACAGGCGTCGGCGTAACGTCCGCAGGCGGCTGGACGGCAACGGCTGGGGCCGGAGCAGGCTCGACCGGCGTCTTTTGTCGCCGCAGGAGCAGCGGAAGAGATATCGCAATTACAAGCAGCACGAATAGGGCTGCGACAGCGGCGCCCAGAATTTTCGTGTCGCGCGCGTTGATGCTGAAACGCGATGGCCGCGGAGGTGCGGGGGCAACTTGTGCAGGCTCCGGCGGGGGAATCGCTGGTATGGCAGGCTCTGCAGGCCTTGTGAAAACAGTTGGAGCCGGAGGTACTTTCGCTACAGCAGATGAACGGGGCGGAGCTTGTGGTTTCGGCGTCTGCTGCGGCAAAGGTTGAATCGGCGGTGCCGCGGGCGGAGCTGCGAACGACTGCGTCGCGCTGGACGTCAGGTCGTAAGTTGGCGCCTTGCCGGTAACTCCCGGCAGGTTCAACCGATGCAACAGGAGGTTCGCGCTGGATACAACTTCTTCGTCTTCGATGTATTTGTCGGCCAGTTCCCGCGCCCGCGAGCCCAGAGTTTGTTTCGTGCCCGGATCACTGGCAGATCCGGCTTCACTATCGAGGCGGCGCAGCTCCTCAAGATCGCGTCGGCGCGCCTGCTTGCGCTGGGTTTGCAGATCGCGCTGCACCGCATCGCGGATCTGGATCAGCCGCATCTCCCGCGGATAGGACGCCAACGCTTCTTCCACGCGCGACAGAGCCGACTCCAGGTCACCCGAGGTTTGCAGCTTGCGGGCTTGAAAAACGCAATCGTTCACGAAGGCTTCGCGCTTCTGATCGAGAATCAGAGTGCGCAAAGTCTTGGCCATCGGATGAGCGGGATTCAGATCGAAAGCTTCCTTGGCCAGCTTCTCAGCCTGGCGCCAGTCGGTTTCGACCAACGTCTGCGCATGTTCGACCAAGGCGTCAGCCAGCACCGCCCGGGCGAGCGGATTGTTCTCGTCCAGTTCGTAGGCTTGCCGCAGCGACCGAATGCCGTCGGCGAATTTGCGTTGTGCACACTGCTGTTGGCCTTCCTCGATTAACTGCTGCGCTTGAGTCTTGCGCTCGGCGCCCTGCTGGGCATGTTTTTGCAGCTGCTGCAATTCTTCGTCGTTGGGGAATTCTGTCTCCGCCACTTGCAGCAGTTCGAACACACGGCCATAGTCGCTGGAGTGCAGGCGCGAGTCGATCTGCTCGATCAGCTGGGTCCTGGACTCGAGGCGGGCCTGCTGGTCGCGCCTCTTTTGCAGACGTTCGACTTCAAATTTCAGCCCGGGATATTGGCTGTAAATAGTCTTTAGGATTTCCCAATCGTTGAGCGCATCGCTGAAGGCGGCTTGTTCTTCGTGCAGGTGGGCGCGGGCGACGATGGAGTTTACGAGATCGCGCTTGTCCTGCACCAGGCGCAGAGCGCGCTCGAAGTGCGATTCCCCGGGATGCTGCTCAAGAGCTTCGCGCAGAATGCTGACGCGCTTGTCGAGATCCGGTTCGGCTTCCACTTGCCGATCGACCTGGGCGATCAGCGAAGATAGTTCCTGCCGCTGCTGTTCTTCGATGTCGTAGCGCAGCGCCTGAAAAATTGCATTCGTCGGATACTTGGCCAGGTACGTCTGGCAGGTGGTGATGGCTTTGGAAAAATTGCGATCCGCGAGTTGCCTGCGCGCTTCGGCGTAGGCCGTGTTCATGGCATCGTGCTCGGAGCGTACTTCGTTGTAGAAGGTTTGGTAGCGGGCGCCGCTTTCGGAATTGACCGCGTCGGGAGCCTTGCGGTCAAGTTCGAGCACCACGCCCAGCTTGGCCAGAGCGCTGCTCACATCGCCTTTTTGCCAGGCGTCGACGGCAGCCTTGTGGAGCTGTTCTTTGTCCTGACGGAGCTTCTTGTAGTCCTGTTCCTGGCGATCGACTTCCGCCAGCAACTGCAGGGCGCGCGCCTCCTGGGGACGAAGTTGCAGCACATTCTGCAGGGCTTCGCGGGCGTGCGGATAAGCGTGATTGTCGATGTGCTGCCGCGCCAGGCGGTACCAGTTTTCGATTTGCTTTTCGCTGCGCCGGTTCTCGATCTTGCTCTTCAGCGCCAGCGCGACGGCATTGTCGGGCTCGATCTGCAGCGCCTCCTGCAGTTTTTGCAGGGCCAGAGGATCTTCCGACTCTTCAAACCGAGCCCGCGCGGCATCCAGCAACTGCGATAGAGTTTTGCGGCGGACGGCATTGTCGAGTTGGTGGCGAAGCGCCTGAATCTCGGCGTCCATGTGGCCTTCGGCTTCCACTTCGCCGAGAATCTCGCCGGCAAACTGGAGATCGCCGTCGGCCAGCGCCTTGGTGGCGCGCTGCAGGCGGGGACGCGTGCGCTCCGGATCGAAGAACTCGATCGGCTCGTTGCGCATCGCTTTTGCCAGGGTGTCGCCGAGTTCGCGCGCGGTATTAAAGCGGTGCCAAGCCTGCTTCGCCATGCCTTTGTGGACGACCCGGCTGATGGGTTGGGCAATTGCGGAATTCACTTCCGAAGCGGGAGGCGGATTTTGATTCAGAATGGCTTCGACCACTTCGTCGGCGCGAGCCCGCTGGAAGGGATGCCTTCCGGTCAGTGCCTCGTAGCAGACGACGCTGAGCGAAAAGATGTCAGACGCGGCGGACAGAGGCTTCAACTGGATCTGCTCCGGCGACATGTAGAGCAGGGTTCCTTTTTGCGCCCGCGTGGTGTTGGCGTCTGCCATGTGGGCTACGCCGAAGTCGATGATCTTGACCGAGTCGTCTTCCATCACGAAAATGTTGCTCGGCTTCAGGTCGCGATGCACCAGTCCGCGCTCGTGCGCCGCCTGCAGGCCGCGGCAGGTCTGGCAAATAATCTCGACGGTGCGTTCGACGGTTAGATGATGGCTGGACTTGCGGATGAAGTGGTCGAGAGTCATGCCGGGCAGCAGCGGCATAACGAAGTACGGCTTTTTCTTTCCGTCTTCCTCGAATTCGCCGATATCAAAAATCTCGACGATGTTGGGATGGCTCATCGAGGCGAGGACATCGCATTCCTTGTAGAAGAGCTGTAGAGAAGCCGGATCGGGAATATCGAGGATGGTCTTGAGGGCGACTTCGCGGCGGACGACGGTGTCGTAGGCTCGATAAACCAGGCCCATCCCGCCTTGGCCGAGGATCTGCCTCACCTCGTACCGGCCGGCCAGCTTTTTCGGTAATCCTGTCGACTCCATGGCGATCCCTGGGGGGAAGGGCCTCAGCATTTTATCTGATTTCTGCCTCTGGGCGTAGCCCAAATTTGGCTGGTCGGGTCCGCGCCGGAGCCCCTGAAATCCGGCATGGGAGGGCCATTTCGGCCTGATGCACGCCTCTTCGGTCCACGGGTCCGGCCGGCCGAGCAAGGATCATAGGAGCCAGAGTTTTGTGATGGTAGCTATAAGAAATTTGTATTGGACTGAGTCGATACGCGCATTTATTGTCCTCGGATTGATTCTGGCTAAGCACGCTGTGTGGGGTAGCCGGCGCGGCGCCGGGGGGGTGTCCGCGCCGGCAGAGCCTTACAGTTCACGCTTGGAATCACGATGTTCGGAACGAATCACGACTCACGAACAGGAGCCTTCAAAGATGACGAAGCGAGCAGGGAGGCGCTCTCTGCGCAGGTCGTTGTTGCGGCGGTCGTTGTTGCGGCGGTTGACAGCCGCCAGCGCGACGATCGTTCTGGCCGCAGGACTGCTGGCTGGGCTATCGGCTTTCAGTTTTGCCGACGACACGCCCAAGCCGGATCCTGCCGGCACTACGACCGGAGACAAGACGACAGCCGTCGACGCCGCGGGCAATCCTTTTGTGGTTGCCGAACCCACCGATAAGACGGCTCCAGATTACGCCCAGAACAAGAAAGCGTTCGACGACTACCAGGCTCAGGTCGCCAAGGAACCGCTGGCGGTAAAGCTCGCCGACAGCGTGGGCCACGTGCGCGTCGCCACCAATTTCGCATGGACTCTGAACACTGGCTATCTGGTCCTGTTTATGCAGGCGGGATTTGCCCTGCTGACCTGCGGGCTGGTGCAAAAGAAAAATGCCGCGCATCTGATGATGCTGAACTTCGCGGCCTACGTTTTCGCCTTCCTCGCTTACTACGCGGTGGGATATGCGTTCCAGTTTGGAGCGGTCGCCATCAATGCCGCCCCGACGAATCTGGGCGGCATCCCTACGCTGAATCATTTCCTGATTGGCAGCGGCCAATGGGGATTCGTGGGTGGAAAGGGCTTCTTTCTGGTTGGTCCGGCCTATGACAGCGCCAGCAATTGCCTGACGCTGTTTGAGGTCGTGTTCATGGAGACCGCTGGCTACATCATCGTCGGCGCCATCTGCGAACGCATCAGCTTTTGGGCGTTTCTGGTGTGTGAACTTTTCATCGGTGCAATCCTGTATCCGATTTCGGGCTGCTGGACCTGGGGTGGGGGTTGGCTCTCGCAACTCGGATCCACAATGAACCTGGGCCACGGTTATGTCGACTTTGCGGGTTCGACCGTGGTGCACGCGGTGGGCGGGTTCTGTGCCATGGCCCTCGCGATTATCCTGGGACCGCGGCTGGGGAAGTTTGGCCCGGGCGGGAAGATTCGAGTCTTCCCGGCTCACAACATTGTCTACGTAGTGACGGGCACGTTCATTCTGCTGTTTGGATGGATGGGTTTCAACCCCGGCTCCACGCTGGGAGCAACCGACCTGCGGATTTCGGTCGTCGCAGTCAATACGAATCTGGCGGCTTGCGCGGGATCGGCCGCGGCAATGCTCATCTGGTATTTCCTCTTCGGCAAACCCGATATCACGATGGCCTGTAACGGGATGCTCGCCGGGCTGGTGGCGATTACCGCGCCTTGCGCGTTTGTGTCTCCGACTGCATCGGTCATTATCGGCGTGCTGGCGGGATCGCTGGTTTGCGGTGGTGTGCTGTTCAACGAGCGGGTTCTGAAGATCGATGACCCTTGCGGCGCGGTGTCTGTGCACGGCTACTGCGGCTGGCTGGGCGCTGTCTGCGTGGGAATTTTCGCCGACGGCACCTACGGCTCGGGATGGAACGGAGTCGGAGCGGCCAGCTACCTGGGGCACGCAGGTCAAGGCGTGACCGGCCTAATTCACGGTGACACGCGCCAGTTCTGGTGCCAGCTCATGGGAGCGACGCTGTATGCGGTCTGGGCGTTCGGCGCGACGTTCGTTGTATTCTGGGTCGTGAATAAGGTGAAGGGTATGCGTGTAGCGCCCGAATCCGAGGAGGAAGGCCTGGATGTTCCCGAGTTCGGAATGCCGGGCTATCCTGAAGACGCCATCGTTACGTCTCCCTACTGACGCCGGACGGGCATAAACTGGACGGGCATTCGCAGACTTACTGAGGACTCGTCTATGTGGATTCGTCTTAACTCCGACCGGGGCCACGATCTCCGGTTGCTTCCGGTGATCCTCTGCGTTCTTACGCTCGCCAGTGTCGGCGTGCTCCTGGTGTGGGATATGCTTCCCAGGCTCTTCCCGGCAGGGGCGCACGAATTCCTCGCCGCGTTTCCGCTGGCCATGATTGCCTGTGCGTGTCTGGTTTACGAGGCGGTACGCCGTCCGGCTCGCTCGGAACTGGTCAAGGCCATCCTGCTGGCATGCGCGTTTTTGTTTTGGGCGGCTAACCAGCTTTGGCCAGCTTCGCACCAGGCGACGCTCTTCAACGACATCGCCATCGCACTGTTCGTCTTCGATGTGTTCCTGGCCACATATCCCTGGCGATGAGGGGGCGTCTGGTCCGATTCCGCGACTTGCCGGCCGCGCTCGGAAAACGTCAAAAAAAAGGATTTTCTAGCAGGCTTTTTCGATAACATCTATCGTTATGGAAAAGCGTCGCCGAAACCTCCTAGGCTGGATTCTGCTGGCCATCGCATCCACACTCTTTCTGCCGTCCTGTGGGGGATCTGGTTCTTCTGGAGGGGGCGGCGGCCAAGGGACGGCTCCTGCCGCACCCACTGGGCTGGCGGCGACCGCGGGAAATGCGCAGGTCAGCCTCACCTGGAACGCGAGCACCGGCGCTACCAGTTATAACGTCGAGCGCGGCACCGCCTCTGGTGGGCCGTATACCACCCTTTCGTCGCCGACCACGACCAGTTACACCGATTCTGCCGTGACCAACGGTACGACGTACTATTACGTTGTCGCGGCGGTGAATTCCGCGGGCACCAGCGCGAATTCCAGCCAGGTGTCCGCCACGCCGATTTCGTCTACCAGCATCCAGGCCACAATTGATGTTCTGGCCAACCGGCACACGATCAGCTCATACATTTATGGCGGCGCTTTTCCGCAGGACGCGCCGACCATCACCGACAGCGGTCTAACCGTCGTGCGCTGGGGCGGGAATGGAGCGTCTACTTACAATTGGCAACTGGGCACCTCCAACGCCGACAACGATTATTACTTCGAGGACTTTGCCTTTAGCGCACTCAACAATAGCGCGGACTCCAACTCCACGCAGTTCATTAAGGACGTACAAAGCGCTGGCAGCGCTCCG
>JBELAE010000025.1:0-23078 GCA_049509155.1 Candidatus Sulfotelmatobacter sp. | reverse complement strand
TTTCGGCCGTTCACCAGATCGCCTTGATAAAAGTAGGTATCGCCGAGACCGCCGAGAGGGCCCGGTTCACCGCGTTTGTAAGCCAGCTGCCGCACCAGCGCGAGCGCCTGCTCGTAGTACTTTCTGGCATTGTCGTGATCGCCCATTTCAACTAGAACATTGCCCGTGTTATTCAGAGTATCGGCGTAGCCGCGGCGATCGCCTACCTGGTCGAACGCCGCCAACGCTTGCTTCTGCATCTTCAGCGACCCGGCAAGATCCCCTAGCGCGTCAAAATCGTTTGCCAGGTTCCCATAATCGCTGGCCAAAGCGCTGGGGTCATGGACGCTCTGATCGAAGGCCAGGCACTGTTCGTAATAATCCTTCGCTTTGGAATATTCCCCCATTGAATAAAAAACATTGCCCATCCGCTCGAGCACGACGCGAACGGCAGACTCAGCGCCGATGGCGCGGAATTCCCCCAGCGCAGCTTCGAATTGCTTGATTGCACCCGCATAATCTCCTTTGTCGAAGAGAACGTCGCCGACGTTCACTATGCAGCGTGCGGCGCCGCGCCGATTTCCGGCGGAGATGTACAGGTCTCTCGCCTGGTCCGACAGTTCCATGGTTTTTTGAGGATCTCCCATGCGCTCCCAGGCTTGCGACTCTATTTGCAGAGCCTGGGCCACGATCAAACTCGCGCCAATCGGACGGCCGCGGCTGATCGCGCGTTCGGCCAGCGACTGGGCCCGCTTAAAATCAGCCAGCAAAATGGCAATCCTGGCATCTGTGAAATCAAGACGCGCGCCATCGGCTTCGGAAACATTCAACTTGCGCAACGCGGCCAGCGTGGTCTCGGCCTCGGGGCCGTGCCCCGCCGCGATCTGGGCTCGAATGAGCAGCAAACCGTAATCGATATTGTCAGGAAAGAAATTCCAGAGGGATCGATAACTTTCCACGGCCTCCGGCCGCTCGGCCAATAGCTCGTGAACGCGGCCCTCAATGAGCAGCCGATCTTCGCGCGAAGATTTCGCGGAAAGCGCCAGGGCCTGTTTGGCCTGATCTTTAGCTTTCGCGTCGTAGCCCAGACTCGACCACGCCTCCGCCAGCGCGGAATGCGTGGGCGCATACGAGGAATCAAGCGCCGCGGACTTTTCCAGAAGATCGCGCGCCGCCTGAGCATCAAATAATCTCAGCTTCTGCAAACCTTCGGAATAAAGCTGAGCCGCCTCCGGGTTCGACGGCAGCGAGGCGCGCACCTGAGCGGACTGCGCCTCGGATAGCGCTGCAATTCCAAGTTTTGCGCGCAGTTCCGCGCCCGCCTTGTTCACCATATCGTCAATCTCGGCTTCGCTTCCCTTCTCCGAAACCGATGCCAGCGTCACCCCTGCAACCGCGTCCTGCAGGCGCAGATCAAGGCGCAGCAGTCCATTGCCCAACGGAAGATAGGAACCGAGCACGACGTCGTCGCTGCCCAGATTCTGCCGGATGCGCGTCAGCGTCTGCTCGCCGAAGCTATCGGCATCGGGCAAGGCCAGACTTGCTTTCATCTGCGCGACGCTCTCGCCGGGGATCATGCGCAGTTGCTCTCCCTGGCTCAGTTCGGTGGTAAGCATTTCCGAGATCGCCGTGGAGAGCCATGACTTCTCCGGATTCTGCGAAAGATTCTTGAAACCGAGCACCGCAATCGATCTGCGCCGGCTTACTGCAGGCGCAGAGATCGACTGCTGATCGCGATGCTTGAAGAAAAAATATCCCACGATCGCGAACGCCGTCACCCCCAGAAGAGCCACCGCAGTCGCGCCGACCCACCAGCGACTCAACCGCGGCGTCGACGGGATCGCAATCGCTGCGGAACTCAGTGTCCGCTCCAGGTCCGCGCCCAGGTCCCCGGCCGTGGGATAGCGCAGTGCCCGGTCCCGCGTCAAGGCTCTAACAATCACAGCGTCCAACCCCGCGGGCACTGCGGGATTGACTTTCCGCGGCGGCTCCGGAGCCTGATTGAGAATCGCGTTGATCATCAGCGCGGGCACCGGCTGCGAGAAGGGCCGCTTTCCAGTGGCCATCTCATAAAGCACGGCCCCCGCGGCCCAAATATCGCTGCGTGCATCCACCACTTCCCCGCTCAATTGCTCGGGAGACATGTAGGGCAACGTGCCGCTGGTCTCCTGCGCTTTGGTCAGAGTTTCTGTGAGCCCGTCTGCGCTGGCCTGCGGCATGATTTGCGCCAGCCCAAAGTCTAGAATTTTCAGTCTTCCGTCAGTTGTGAGGCGGAGATTGCCCGGCTTCAAATCGCGATGCACAATTCCCTGCTCGTGCGCGGCCGCCAGTCCTTCCGCCAACTGCACGCCGAGGCGGACGACTTCCGCGGGCGGAAGCGAACCACGGGCCAGCTTCGCATCCAACGTGATGCCCGCAATGTATTCGGTCACCAGAAAGTCGACGCCATCCTGGCTGCCGAATTCATGCACGGTCGCGATGTTGGGATGATTCAGGCGAGCCAGGGACAACGCTTCTTTGCGGAAGCGTTTGTGCGCCACTTCGTCGGCGAGAGTTCCCGGCGGCAGAACTTTGATCGCCACGTCGCGGTCGAGCTGTTCATCGTGCGCGCGATAGACTACGCCCATCCCGCCGGCACCGATCTGTTCCACGATTTGGTAATGCGACAGCCGTTGTCCAATCATCGCGGTACCACGAAAATCTTTCTCCTTGCTTCATCCCGAACCGCGGCGTACTTCAGCCGCGGGAGGGATCCGCCCCGGCACCATCTTCAGGGAGATCCCTTTCTCCGCCCGGGCTTCTCTTCGATGAAGCCGGGCTCCGCTGGTGATGACGCCACGCTTCAGGGTTCAAGCTGAGCCCACCTTTGCGTAGAACCTGACTACTGATTGAGTTTTGAATTCCCCGAGCACACCCGTTTGCATTTCCGCAGCAACGGTTTTCACGAATTCTACTCCATCACCCGTCCGCGGAACTCAACTCAGATTGAACCGAACCGGCGCGCGCCCTTGTTACAATGCCCTGTCCCAGATCGATGCATCGATTTGATGAAGAACTTCAAGGCCCAGAATCGCGTACTGTCTTGTGGGAGCTCAGATTCGTCTCAGATCGGCTGAGCTCAAAGTCTCAGGTTTTTAGCAGGTTTCCGGGGAGTGCTAGTGGAAGACGTGCAGGTAGTCGCGATGCTGGTCCGGCGTTGTATCGCCGGCGACTCCGCTGCCTGGGAGGAAATCGTGCAGACCTATAGCCGCCGGATCTACAACATCTGCTACCGCTTCGCCGGATCGGGCGACGACGCCCAAGACCTCACCCAGGAAGTCTTCATCAAGATGTACCGGACGCTTCCGAGTTATGACCACACCAAGGGAGCCTTCGTCACCTGGGTCACGACCATCACCCGCAACCTTTTAGTCGACCATTTTCGCAAGGGCAAGCAGGACCGCATGACCGACTCCATGGACACCGCGGCGTCCGAGCACGAGGACGCCCAGCCGCTCAGTGAGCAAATACCTGACCAATCCGCTCCCCCCGACGCTCACGTACGCAGCCGGGAGGTCTCGGAGAGCGTCCACGCAGCCCTGGCCAAGCTTTCGCCAGAGCTTCGGGAAGCTGTGATTCTAAGGGACTTACAGGATATGGACTACCGTGAAATTGCCGCCGTTTTGAAGGTTCCGGAGGGTACCGTGAAATCACGAATAAATAGAGGGCGGGCGGAACTTGCGCGCCTATTACAACGTACCTATAGGCAGGTGATGTGATGCCAGATCACACAAAAAACGATCAAACCAGTAACGGAATGCGTTGCAACGAGTTCGAGCTCCTGCTCACGGAAGCCATCGACGGCGTCCTGACCGGGACCGGACTCGACCGCTTCCAGGCCCACGCTCGGGTTTGCCGGACGTGCGCACCGCTGCTCGCCGAAGCTGAGGCGGGCCGCAACTGGCTGAAAGGTCTCACGGAGGTGGAGCCTCCAGCCAGCCTGGTCACGAATATTCTGGCATCCACAACGGGCGTTGACACCCAACGCCTGCAGGCGACCGTACGTTCTCCTCAGCCGCGCATTTCCTGGTGGGAGCACGTTCAGGCCGCGCTGTTCGGGTCGGTGCTCGAACCGGTTTGGGAGACGGTCCGCCAGCCGCGCTTTGCCATGTCATTTGGCATGGCATTTTTCGCGCTGTCGGTGGGCCTGACCGTAGCCGGCGTGAAACCCGCCGACCTGCGCGAGGTCAGCCTGCGGCCCGCTGCGATCCGGCACACGTACTACAACACGCAAGCCCGCGTGGTGCGCTATTACGAAAATATCCGGATCGTTTACGAAGTGCAGGCGCGCCTGCGTGAAGTGAAGCGCAATCTCGCGCCCGCCGAACCCGGTCTGAAGCAGACTCGACCGGCCAAACAGAAAGACGACAAGAACGACACAACACAACAGCCCGAGCAGAAGCAGGAGCGCAACTACAGCCAGATCGATGACCATCTCATTCTGGCCAGCGCTCCCCTGGGTCCATCTCCGTCTGTCTTTGATGGGTCAAATCATGATCCGTCAAATCCGGATCTGCCTGTAGTGTCGGTGACCACGTACAGGAGGTTCGTATGAACTGCAACACACACGGCGATACCGCCGCAGTGGCTTTCTGCCGCACTTGCGGCAAGCCACTGTGCGACCGTTGTACCCGCGACGTTCGCGGCGTGATCTACTGCGAGACCTGCCTGGCCGCGCGCATGGAAGGAATGCCAGCGGCGGGTTTCGTTCCGCCCCAAACTCCACCACAAACCGGATATCAGCAGTTCATCGATCAAGGCCTCGGCTTGAAAGTTGGACCGGGCCCGTCCTCCGGCCCGAATCCTGCCGTCGCCGGCATTCTCGCCGGATTCTTCCCCATCGGCGTGGGCGCGGTTTATACCGGTCAGTACACCAAAGGATTGACCCACCTGGTCATCATGGTGCTCCTGATCCTGGGCGTGAGTGCCAATGTTCCCTGGTACGTGAGCATGGTCCTGGGGATCATGATCGGCTTCTTCTACATCTACCAGATCATTGACTCGGTTCGTAGCGCCAAGGCGATCCAACTGGGCGAGCCTGCGCCCGACCCATTCGGCCTGGCGCAAACCTTTGGCACCGGCGAGAAGTTTGAAGGGACCAAGGTTCCCACTGGCGCTGCTGTCCTGATCGGACTGGGCGTACTCTTCCTGTTGCACACGGCCGGGCTCTTTGAGGTTGGGATGGGCATTGTCGTGTCGCTGGTCCTGATCTTTTTCGGCGTGTGGCTCTTCGCCAAACATTGGGGCCTGATCGGCGGCAACGCGGCTGCGTGCCAGTGCCAGCGCTGCCGCACCCGAAAGCTGATGGGGCCGGCGATCCTGGTAACCATTGGCGTGCTGATGCTGCTCGACAACACGGGACGATTGGAATTTCACCGAACCTGGCCCGCCATCCTGCTGGTGATTGGCGTGGTCAAGCTGGTACAGAGCAACGCTTCGTCCGAGGGACACTTCGGCCCCTTGCCTCCGGGCATGTCGCCCGGTTTTCCGCCGGGTGCTCCGCAAGATGTTACGCAGAATGTTCCACAGAATGTTGCGCCGGGAGGTTCTCCGGGATTCGCTCAGGGATTTCCCCCGGCATCTCCGCAAAGTGTCCCGCCTTCGGGATCGCAGAACCCAGAGCAGACGACCTCTTCTGGCGAGGTGAAAAATGTCTAGCCAATTCACTCCGAACCCGGTCACGCCTCCAGCATTTTCGCCGCTGCCTCCGCTGCCGCCACACCGGCGACGCTCCATGGCCGGCCCCTTCGTTCTGATCGTGCTGGGCATCGTGTTCTTGATGGGCACCATGCACATTCTGTCGATCGAGCGCTTGGCGCACCTGTTCGCCAACTACTGGCCCGTCCTGCTGATTTTCTGGGGTGTGATCAAACTGGTCGAGCACCAACGCGCGCAGCGCGAAGGCATCCGCGCCTCCGGCATCGGCGCAGGAGGAATCTTTCTGGTGGTCACGATCGTGGTTTGCGGCCTGATTGCCACTCAGCTGGAGCGCGTCAACTGGTCCGGAATCCGCGACCACATCAACCTCGACGACCCCGACTTCGACAACATCTTCGGTCAAAGTTACAACTTCAACGACCAACTTGAGCAGAGCTTCCCCGCGGGAGCCAGCCTTAAGATCATTAACACGCACGGTGCCGTCAGCGTCCATGCCTCCGATGACAACAAAATCACAGTCGTCGTCCGCAAGCGCGTGGGCGCCGACAATCAGGAAGACGCCGACAAATACAACGTCCAGACCAAGCCCACGATTACAAATATCGGCGGCCTGGTCACGCTCGACGCCAAGGCCGAAGCCGCCGGCGACCATCCGGTCGAGACCGACCTCGACGTTTCCCTGCCCCGTAAAGCCGCGGTCACCATCAGTTCCCGCCGCGGCGATGTGAACCTGGTCGGCCGTGACGGCGCAGTCGACATCAACACTCAGCACTCCGACACGTCAGTCGAAGATGTAACCGGCAACGTCAAAGTCAGTCAGGAAAAAGGCACGGTGAAAATCGAGCAGATCGTCGGCGACGTGCACGTCGACGGCCGCGTCGACGAAGTCTCAGTCGCCGACGTGAAAGGCGGAGTACAACTCGATGGCGAATTTCAGGAAAGCGTGAAGCTGGCCCGTGTCTCGAAGACCGTGACCTTCAAGACTTCGCGCACCGACATGGAATTCTCGGCTGTGGCAGGCGATCTCGACCTCGACTCCGACGAACTCCACGCCGAGCAGATCACCGGCCCGCTGCACCTGACCACGCGGTCGAAGAACATCCGACTCGACGAGGTTTCCGGCGACGTCCGCCTGCAGGATGACAACGGCGCAATCGAAGTCGGCATGCACACGGTCGGCAACGTGCAAATCGATAGCCGCAACGGCGACATCCAGTTGAGCCTGCCCGACAAGGCAGGATTCCGCCTCGATGCCCGCACCCACGACGGCGAGATTCAATCCGATTTCCCTGAACTGAAAGTGAACAACGACGAGCACGAAGCCAAAGCCAGCGGCAGCGTGGGCAACGGCTCCTCCCACATCGTGCTCAACAACGAACACGACGGTATCGAGATCCGCAAAGCCAGTTCAATGCCGCCCAAACCGCCAGAGCCGCCGAGTCCAACCAAGGCCGGCAAGGCGCTGCCTGCACCCAAAGTGAAAGTGGAACCGACGGAAAACTGAAGGGAATTGAGAGAATGAATCATTGAATCAATGATTCATTCTCTCAATGGCTCAATTTCTCGGCGACCAACCCTTCCACCCGCGCCAGCACCTCATCCTCACTCAACGCAGTCGAGTTGATCACTACCGCATCCTCCGCCGCCTTCAGCGGAGACGCCGCCCGCGTGCGATCACGCAGGTCGCGTTCGCGCAGGTCCGCCGCCACGCTCGCGGCCACCTCGCCTTTTATTTTCTGCTGGGTCATGCGCCGCTGCTCACGCACCACCGGATCGGCATCCAGAAAAATCTTCAAATCGGCGTGAGGAAAAACCTGCGTTCCAATATCGCGCCCTTCCATGACCACACCGCCGCCCGCGCCCATTTCCCGCTGCCGTGCGACCATCCACTCGCGCACCTTAGGATGCACCGACACCCGCGAAGCCGCCTCCGACACATCGCGCTCGCGAATGCGCGACGAAACATCTTTCCCGTCGAGCATTGTGCGGTTCCCGCCAATCGTAGGTTCGAGTCGAATGTGCAAATTCTGCGCCAGATTCACCAGCGCCGCTTCATCGTCGAACGAAGCGTCACCCTCAATCGCTTTCAGCGCCAGCGCCCGATACATTGCCCCGCTCTCCAGGTTCACATATCCCAGCTTGCGCGCCAGCCGCGAAGCAATCGTGCTCTTCCCCGCCCCCGCCGGCCCGTCAATGGCAATGATCAGCTTGCGCGGAGCCGATTCGTCTTTCGATTGTTCATTCATTGTAGGAAGCAAAGATTGTACACGGGCAGCGCTCCAACTCATGTGGCGACGGACGCATTCGTCCGTCCCGCGAAGGCGAAGCCGAGCGGAGTCGAGGGTAAAACCGAGAGTCCACAATGCTCATGTGGGACCAGGTCTCAACCAGGTCATACGGAGCGAAGCTTCGCAGCGCGTTTCGCCGAGATCTGATTAGAAAGTCGGCCAGGTCACACACTCTCCCGCACCCGCTCCGCAGTCCATCCCAGCTCGCGAAGTTTCCGAATACTCAAGGCATCATGCCTCTTCGCCAGCCGCACACCCGCCTCATCGCGCACCAAATCGCAGTGAAAATAAGCCGGCACCGCCAACCCCAGCGCGCGAAACAACAGAATTTGCCGAGCCGTCGACTTCAACAAATCCGCCCCGCGCACCACTTCGGTGATCCCCATGGCCGCGTCGTCCACCACCACCGCCAACTGATAAGCCGGCACATCGTCGCGCCGCCAAACAATAAAATCCCCAAAGTCGCGCCCCGCCACGAACCGCTGCGGCCCAAGATGCAAATCCGTAAAACAAATCTCTTCCCCATCCGGCACCCGAAACCGCCAGTTCACCCCCGCAGGTTCTGCGTACTGCACATCTGCCCATGCGGCGACGGCCGCCTCGGCCGGCACGCTAACAGGCCGACACGTCCCCGAATAAACCGGCTCGTCATCCCCCTCATTCGGCGCACCCGCCGCCAACCCCACATCCTTCCGCGAACAAATACATGGATAAATCATCCCCCGCCCACGCAGCGTCTCCCAAGCCCGCAGATAAAACTCACGTCGCTCGCTCTGTGTATATGGTCCGCAAGCCCCGCCGCAATCCGGCCCTTCACTCCACTCAATCCCGAGCCAACGCAAATCTTCAAGCATCGCCGAAACAAACTCCGGACGGCACCGCTGCGCATCCAAATCTTCGTTGCGAAAAAGAAGCTGGCCACGATGCTCAACCGCCCGCCGCGCCGCCATCCAAAACGTCCGCGCATGCCCGAGATGCAGCAACCCAGTAGGCGAAGGCGCAATCCGCGCACGATAGAGCTTGCGAGAATCGTGAGATGACGAAGGCGTCACTTTGTTTTGAGTCTGCCAGAATCGAGTTTACGAAGGATTTGAAAAGTGCGCGGCTTCACGCCGCGCCGTAAGCGCCACCGTGGAAGAGCGGCGCTTCAGCGCCGCGTAAAGCGCGCAGGTTTAGCGGGCTTCAGCCCCCGTGGTCGCCGTTCCGTGGGCGAACGAGTTTCCCGTACCGCGGCCGGAGGCCGCTCCGCCGGCGGAGAACTCGGCACTACCGCAACTTTCTCCGGCGTAATCTGCAGCATCGATTGCCCGCTCACATGCACGAAGCTTACTTCGCGCGCAGCCAGCAGAGCGTTGACCGCGTCCCTCACCTTCGACCGCGCAACGAAGTTGCCGAAGAATATTTCCAGCTCCGCCTGCTCCACCGCGATCACGCAGTCCAGATACTTCGAGAGCAGCGCCGTAAGCGCCTCCTGCACTGACAATCCCACGCCCTCTTTCACCGCGTCCGGAGCCCAGCGATAAAGCACATCCCACACTGAGCCTTCGCTCGCGCTGTAATCCACCCGCGTGATGCGCAGCTTCGACCACAACTCGCCCAGCGCACCATCGAGCGCCGGAAACGAAACGCTCCCGCCCAGCACTTCCTGCATCTTCTGTTTCGAAATAGGACCTTCGCGCGTGATCAACTCAAACGCATCGCAAGCCAGTGCGGAATAAGCCGACCGCGACCCCGCCTTCGGCGCCAGCTTAGGATTTCGCTCGCCCACCAGCGCATAAAAATAAGGAAACACCGAGGCCGCCACCAGAAATCCATTGTTCTCGTCGAACAGATTCGCTTCAAACGCCGCCCGCTCGCGCAACAACCGCACCATCAACTCCGTCGCCTCAGTAGCTCGCGGATCTTTGAACGCATGCTGCCACCCCGGCAGCCGATCCTCCGAGCCCACAAATGCGCCAATAAACGTCGGCGCCAGCAGCGCTGGCCGCTTGGGGTACATCAGGCAGAAACCGACTTCTTCGAGAAAAGCACGCGCCTGCTCGATCGTCCGGATAGGCTTGCCATCCAGCCGCCACTTCTCGCGCCGCAGTTGCTGTAGTTCGAGGTCGGTCATAAACAGCTGTCAGCTATCGGCTCTCAGCTAAAACAAAAGCGCTCTCACTGATAGCTGACAGCTAGATTCTCTTAAACGCCTTCTGAATATCCTTCACAGAATACCTCAGAACCACCGGCCTGCCATGCGGGCAGGCCATTGGGTGGTCGGTTTTGGCCAGTTCTGCCAGCAGCCATTCCATTTTGTTTTGTTCCAGCGGCATGTTCACCTTGATCGCGGCGTGGCACGCGATGGACGCGGCGATGCGGGCGCGAATTTTTTCCAGGTTCAGCGACTGCTCTTCGCGCGAGAACTGGTCGAGCAATTCGTGCAGCATGTGCTCGACCGCGGAAGCTTCCACTCCCGCCGGCGCGACTTTCACGGCCACGCTGCGCGCGCCGAATGGCTCGGCTTCGAATCCGTTGTGCTGTAATTCGTCGGCAATCTCGGTAAATACCGCCTGCTGCGCTGGAGACAACTCCAGCACGATCGGCATCAGCAGGCGCTGGCTTTCGACCTTCTGCACTGCCCGCTGTTTCAGTACGCGCTCAAACAACACGCGCTCATGCGCCACATGCTGGTCGACAATCCACAGCCCATCTTCGTTCACCGCGAGAATAAAAGAATTTCGAATCTGCCCCAGCGGCCGAAGCGTTCCGAGCGCGGAGAGTGTCGGCTCTTCTTCCCTCACATCAAGCGCCGGAGCGCAACCATTATCGGGAACCGGATCACCTTCGCGCACCGCGGATCGAGACAAGGAAACGGCCGCGTTCGCCTCGACCGCAATCCCGCCCTCAAATTGAAATCGGCCCGAAATCGGCAGAGGCACGGGAGGCTGCAAAGCAAATCCGTTTGTCCCGTCTAAGCCATGGGGTACGTCAGAAGCCGCTCCGGTCGCCGGATCCCAAGGCTGTGCGCCCGGGCTCAACTCCGGTGTCATCGCTCCCGGAGTGAGCGCTCCGGGAGTTAATGAGCCAGACGTCAGCGCCTGTCCCGCGGTTGCATGCGCCCGCATCTCGGTCACAAACTGCGGCACTGGACGCGCTTTCATCAACGCCGCCCGCACCGAATCGCGCACAAAATCATGCAGCACGCTCTGCTGCCGGAACCTCACCTCGGTTTTCGACGGATGCACATTCACATCCACCTCGGCTGCCGGCAGCTCCAGAAACAGCAGCACCACCGGATACACCGTCGGCGGAATAATATTTCGATACGCCTCGGTCAGCGCATGCTGAATCAAACGGTCGCGAATCGTCCGCCCGTTCACGAACACGAAAATCGAATTGCGGTTCAGCTTCTGAATTTCCGGCTTCGAAACGAAGCCGTGAATGCGCATCTCGCCCGGCTCGGGCGCGAGAATCTCTTCTCCATCTTCGCCAGTTTCTTTCCGCCGCCAGGGCGGAGGCTGCGGCAATCCCACCCGCTCCAGCGTCTGCCGCGAAGCCACGGGAATCAACTGGTCGAGCGTTTCCTTGCCGAATACCTGATACACGCGCTCGCTGTACCCCGCTACCGGCGGCGCGACCAGCATGGCATTGGCCGCCGAATGCAGCTCGAAATGTTTGTCGGGATGAGCCAGCGCATAGTGTGTGACCAGCGACGCAATGTGCGACAACTCGGTCGACTCTGCCTTCAGAAATTTCTTGCGCGCCGGAGTATTGAAGAAAAGATCGCGCACCGTAATCGACGTTCCCTGTGGCAGCCCGGCTTCTTCGACCCGCGCAATCTTCCCGCCGTTTATTTCGATCACCGTCCCCGCGTCGTTCTCCGCCAAACCCTGATTATTCTGCGTCGGTTCCGCGCGCGTCTCCAGCCGCAACCGCGACACCGACGCGATCGACGGCAGTGCCTCGCCGCGAAATCCCAGCGTGGCGATGCTCAGCAAGTCTTCGGTGTTCTTGATCTTCGACGTCGCATGCCGTTCAAACGCCAGCATGGCGTCGTCGCGCACCATGCCGCAGCCGTTGTCGGTAATCTGGATCAGCTTCTTTCCGCCGGCCTCGACGCTGATCTTGATTCGCGTCGCGCCCGCGTCCAGCGCGTTCTCCAGCATCTCCTTCACCACGGACGCAGGCCGCTCCACCACCTCGCCTGCGGCGATCTGGTTGGCGACGGTTTCGGAGAGTACGTGGATGCGGCCCATGGGGAAGTTCTCAGTTCTCAGTTCTCGGTTCTCAGTTCTCGGTTCTCAGTTTCCCGAGAGAGATCAGTGGTCAGTTTCGCAGATGGGAAGAGGGAAGGCAAAGAAGGAACATGCCTGCAATTTGAGAATGCCGAACCGGGAAGGGCACCAGTTCCAATCGCGCCGAAGAGAAGTCCACGGAAGATGCGGCTTTCAGCCGCTGGGGTGTGCTTCAGCGAGCGAACCTCAGCGGCTAAAGCCGCGATCTTTGGCGGCGGCACGACTGGAAGTCGTGCCCTTCCCGCTCTGGTCGGGGCCCGTGCGCAAGGCGTTTGAAGGGCACACGATTCCAAGTCCAAACCTAAATCGAAAGCGACGGACAGGAGTGCCCGTCCCACACGAGCAAGGCGGCGTACAGGAGTGTCCGCCCCACGGCTACCGTTTCCGTTCATTTCTACGATAGATTATTTCAATTGGACTCGCACGGATGTTTCTGTCACTCTGAGGTCGCTACTCCCCCTTGGGCGTTCGTAGAGAAGACGGACTCTGAAGTCCGACCGCAGCCTCCTGTTGGGCACTTCGTTCCATCTGGACCTCGTAGTCAATCCTGACAACTGAAGATTTTCCGGCTTGCGCCGATGTGTCCTTCTTTCAGCTCAACAGGAAACCTGCATGAGATACGCCGGAATGTATCCGTTGGCCTTGGCATTGGTCTTGATCATGGCCGCTGCTCCTTTGCTCTCCGCTCAGACGGACAAACAGGAAAGGCTTGCCCATGCGTTCACCTTGGAACGAGACGGCCGTGCGGAGCAGGCAATTGCTCTCCTGCGAACACTCTTGGAATCCAAGTCTCTGGATGCTGCTGGAACCGGCGAGGCCTGGAACATTCTGGGACTGGCCTACAAGGACCAAGGAAACTTCGCCGACGCGCAACATGCGTTTGCACAGTCCATTCAGATTTTGGAACGTTCGCCAAGCCATACCAGGGAGTACGGAATGGCTTTGGACAATTTTGGAGGACTTCTGCTTGCCATGGGTCAAGCGGAGGACGCCGGCAGAGTCCGAGAGAAGGCCCTTCACGTCTACGAAAAGACGCGTGACCACACGGGCATTGCGCTGGCTTGCAGTGATCTGGCCGGGCTTGCCTTCAGTCAGAAACGACTTCGACGAGGCAAAGAGTATCTGGACCGTGCCCAAAAAGAAGCGCAACTGGCAAGCGATCTTGATGACGACAACCTCGCAGCTATTTCTTCGATGCAGGGTTGGCTCGCGCTGCTCGACGGCGACGCGGCCGCCACGGTCGCGGCGTACCAGCGGTCGCTTGATTTGTGGAGGAGGCGGCATGGCGAAACGCATCCGTCCACGGGATGGGGTTACGTGCTGCTGGGCAATGCGAAAGCGGAGGCAGGCGAGTTAACTCCGGCGCTGGCTGATATGCGAAGCGGTCTCGCCGTCCTTGAACGCAACTTGGGGCGGCAGAACGCGCGCTATTGGACTGCAGAGATTGCTTATTCGCGCGTGCTCGATCGGACGGGAGCGCGCGCTGAGGCAGCCAGGATAAGAACTGATGCCGAGAGTAAGTTGCAAGACCTGAATCGCGCCCAGTGTGGAACCTGTACCGTGAGCGCGTTTGCATTTCATTGAAAGATTCAAACGACAACACACCCGATCCGCCCATTTGAAAAACTTGAGGGTCGTTATCTTACTTCGCGTCCACTACTTGCTCGCGCGATTCGTTGTAGGTTCCAAACTTTTTGGCAACCGGCTTCAGCGTGGGATAGAACTGAACGAACGTATGTTCGACCGCGGCATGGTCCTCATGGCACGACCAGCACGGGTTGCCCTTGGGCATGGATCCGGCAGCTTTCCCGTCGGCGGTTGAGCCGTCGGCTTGGAAGGCGTAGTAGGCCCACTTGTCCGGATTGTGCACCGAGTCTTTCACCTCGACCACCAGACCCGTCAGGTCGGTCTGAAAATGCCCTACCTTGTTGATCGAGCCCTTGCTGGCCGCATCGCGTTCGTCGATCACAAACATGCTCAGCTCCGGCCACTTCCCGGACTTCACAAACTCGTCGTAAGCCCAGCGCTGCACAAAGACGTTGGTGAACATTTCATGACTGCCGGGCGCGGGACTGTAGTTCATGCCGAACCCAGCGGAGAGAAATATCCACTCGCGGTAGTCGGCCGGACGCATCAGCTGGCCTTTCTCGTCATATTGCGGCTTGGGAGATTTCTCTTTTGTGTCGGGCACGGGCGCGGCGGCAAGCCACGCCAGGCCGGCAACGAGAATCAGAACACAGAACAAAACGCTTTTCACGGAACCCTCCCACAGAAACACCTGGACTCTCACGACAGACTTTCACGACGCCTCGGCATTTTCAACAAATTAAACATCAACGCTTCGAGACAGATCAATGATTAGGAGCGCAACACAAAAAGAAAGGCGCCCCGCGATGAGCGGAACGCCTGACGTGTTCGTGTTTGGGTTCGTGTCGTGCCCTATTGCGCCACCACCAGTTGGAAGGTCGCAGCGGTGGTGGTCGCGGTGCCCGACGTGGCATTCACGCTGATGGTGTAGGAGCCCGTGGGAGTTCCCGGGTTCTTGCTGCCGCTGCTGCTGCCTCCGCAGGAAGCCAGCCACAACGAGGAGAATCCCAGAACCACAATCAGCCCCAGGAAGCGTATGCCGCGCAATGACGATGACAACGACAATGACAACGACGACGACCGCCGCCGCTTTCCCCCTACCAGCACAATGCCCAGCAAGCCCGGCAGCAGCATCGCGTAGAAGATCCGCGAGCCGCGATCGGGAGGATTGAAGGGACCGACTGGACGATTCAGCGAGGTGGTAGGTGCGGTGGTTGAGATGGCGAAGCTGACGTTCCCCGAGGCGTTAACCGGCGTAGGCACAGTGCAGATCGACTCCGACGCCGGATCGCTGCAGGTGAAGGTGATCGTTCCGGAGAAGCCGGAGGCAACCGCTACGGCGACCGTGGCGTTCACGCTCGCCCCTTGCGTTACCTGGAAGCTCGTGGCGGTCGGAGTGAGCGTGAACGCCGGGGCCACGGTCACTGTGGCGGCGCTCGAGGTCGAACTGGCGAGCGACGCATTGCCGATGTACGTGGCGGTGAGGCTATTCGTCCCCACCGGCAGCGTGGTGACCGCGACGGTGGCAGTCCCCCCGGAAATAGCGGCGGTCCCAATAGCGGCCGTCCCGTTGTTGAACACAACGTTCCCGATGGCGGTGGACGGCGTAACCGCTGCGGTGAGCGTAACGCTCGCGCTTTGATAAGCCTGAGTCGAAGCAGGAGTCAGCACGACTGAGGTGGCGACACGCGAGGCCGCCCATGCGATCGCAAGCTTGTTCACATCGACCGAGCCCAGGCCGGTAACGAGGTTGTAGCCCGTGGTCGCGTCCGAATTGGAGGCTTGAAATCCAAGGACGCCAGATGACGGACACTGCAGTGCCACCGGCTGGGCGGACGGTTGCCCGACCTCGCAAGCCACGGTATTTTCCCCCGACGTAACCGGGTGGAAAGCTCCGTTGGCCGGGGTCTTCGCCAGAGAGTAGAGAGTTGGGTTTACGTTCCCCAGGCCGGGAGAAGGCGACCCTGCCAGGTATTGATTCAGCAGCGCCACGATGCCGGCAAAGACCGGGGCCGAGACCGAAGTTCCGCCAATGATCGAGAAGTTGGTGTCCACGGCAGTAGCGATTCCGTCTGCACAACTGCTGCCGGTACTCGTGACCGTGTTCTCTGTGAATTCCTGTGTGCAGAAAATATAACCGGGAAAATTCGGCGTGGCCAAGAATGAAACATCCGGCGAGAAGCGCGCGCTCGCTTGCCCAGGCACCGTTACGGTCTGATAGGTCGGCTGCGCAAAACCGGAGACGCACTCCGTGAAGCCCGCGTTTTGAACCGCGCAGTTGCTGACGCCGCCGCCGCTGGCCCCAATGCCGACGTCGTCCTGCGCCGTGGCTGAGGAGGTAATCGGAACCCAACCGGCCTGGGCTGTCGTGCCGCCCTGGGTGCAGAAGAGACCGGGATTCGCCTCGCAATAGGCAAAGAATTCGTCGTCGTCATTCCAGGCCAGTTCCGGGATGTAGGAGAGCGCCGTGCCGCCGTTGGTGGGTTCGGTTGTGGGCGTGCTCCAGTAAGTCGCTGACGGCGGTACGATGTCCGCGAGCTGAACGGCTGTCCCACCCACGCCGGTCACTTCCGGGCTGCTCGCGGGATAACTCACAGCCACTCCCAAAGTGGCAAGGCCTGTGGCAGTCGTGGTCTGGCCGTTCGCGTCACACTCCGCTGCGCCGGTATCGCCGCTGGAATTCACGAACGTGATTCCCTCCGTGTTCGCTTTCGTCAGCTCTTGCTCGAACAGCAGGGGTTCTCCGTTTGCTTCGCCAATGTTGGCGTCGAACTCGCACGCGCCGTAGCTCAGGCTGATCACGCTCTCGCCCAGGGTGGTCTGATTGTCGATTGCGTAATAAAAGGACGTGAATGTATCGTCGGAATCCACGAAGATAACCTGCGCCCCGGGAGCAACGGCCGCGGACCACTCGAGATCCAGATCGGACTCGTTGAGGTCGCCGACCGTATCTACGGTGACGGCCGGGGGACCCGCATTAATCGGAACGTAACTGAAGTGGGGGTCGCTGCATGCCGTGATGATGTCCTTTGGTGCAGCAGCAGCCGTAGTGCAAGTAATCGCGGGAAGGCCAAAGCCGCTGCGGAAATCGCTAAGATCAGACAGGTAAATTTCGATCTGCCCCATCACCGCGATCTTCTGTCCGGTGCCGTTGATCGTCGTCGCTGCGTTGAGGAGCGGATTGATGTCGTAAATCGTGTAAATGTCGCCCGGCGCTATGAACTGCGATTGCAGGCTCGAACTGTAGTAATTGGGGTGAACTTTCCGTACTCCCAGCGGCTTTGGGTGGAAATCGTCCAGCCCGCGCACGCCAGCGACGATTCCCGACAGCGCCGCGGGAATCATGGGCGCTGTGGCGTTGGCATAGTGCAATTCGCCCTTCACGTTGTATTGATGGATTTCCGTGCCGAATGCGCTCTCTACCTGGGCCGCGGTGCCGGTAAACGAAACCCAGTTGCGTCCGTGCGCGGGCTGAATCATGGTGAAGCCCTGCGCTTTCAGCCAGGCCGTGATCTGCCCGATGTCGTTCTGGCTGAGGCCGAAGCGGTCGGCATACTGCTCGGCGGTAATCCACTTATGGTAGTTCGGCGATTTCCGGTCCTGCTGCTGCGCCACCAGCTGCGTGATCGCCTTCTGCTGGGCGGCGGTAGGCACGGTCAGCAGCGTCATGGTTCCCAGCTTCATGGCAGGATCGACCGGCCCCTGGTCGTACTGCGGCAGCGCCTGGTGACGCACGTTGCCTCTCAGAGCAATCGTCTGGCCGCCGGTTAACGCGCCGGAGATGCGGTCGCTGACGGCGGCAAAACTTTGGCTGGAGAATAAGCTGACAATCACGAGGGCGAGCGGCAGTGTAGCCGAATACGATTTCAAGATGCGCATGGAAAGCTCCGGGGCAGATCGGAAAACCTGCTGTGTTCTAACCTTATAGCGGCTTATCCCTCTTCGATCAAGGCTGATGCACCTAAGGTTGTACGATAGTAATTAAAGTTAACCAAGTCATCGGCCAGAGTTCAGGTCGCTTCGGATGCGGCGCGTCGCCGAAAGCAGCGGTCGGAGGATGCAACCCGGCCGCGGGCTGAAAGTTGCGGAATCACCGCCGAATTCTTAGGTGCGGAAAGCCACCGCGGAAAACTCAGCCCTCTGCCGTATACTGCCCCTGCCCACATAACGTCGCAGATCAAACTCTGCGAACAGACTCTGCGATCAAGCTCTGCGAACCAGGCCGCGCATGCCTCCGTCGAACCCAGCCAAATCGCGCCTCGCCTACATCGACTGGGCGCGAGGCTTGGCCTGCGTGCTGATGTTTCAGACCCACTGCTACGATTCCTGGCTTAGTCCGCAGGCGCGCCAAAGCCGCTTTTTCATGTACTCGCAGCTGGGCGGAACTTTCCCGGCTCCTCTATTTCTGTTTCTGGCGGGAATGTCTTTCGCCCTGGTCACGGAAAAACTCTGGAGCAAACACGTCGCACCCGCGCAGATCGCTCGCACCACCATCCGCCGCGGCGCGGAAATTTTCGTTTTCGGTCTGCTCTTCCGCCTGCAGGAATACGTCATCGCCTGGGGCTGGGCGCCGAAATCAGACTTGCTCCGCATCGACGTGCTCAACACCATTGGCCTTTCCATGATGCTGATGGGCGTGATGTGCTGGCTGGTGCTCGCCGGCCGGCGCGGCCCGCTGACTCGCCTGGCATTGGTCCTCGCCGCCGCCGGCACTGCCCTGCTGATTTCCCTGCTCACCCCACCCCTGTGGACCACCTGGCGCCCGACCTGGCTGCCCTGGCCGCTCGAATCCTACGTCGACGGCGTACACAACCAGGGAATCCCACAGCCCGGCCTGTTCCCCATTTTTCCCTGGACGGCCTTCGCCTTCGCCGGCCTGGCCGTGGGATTCATTCTGCAAAGCCCGTGGGCGCGCGCGCAGGAAGCGAGGGCAATTTTCGTGCTGGGCCTGGCGGGCGGCGTACTGATCGAATTCGCCCGCTGGCTCGACGCCCAGCCGCGCCAGCTCTATTCCGTCCAGGACTACTGGCACACCAGCCCAAGCTTCTTCCTGATCCGCGTCGGCATGTTGCTCGTGATTCTGACCGCGAGCTACGTCTGGTGCCGCTGGGGACTGGGGCAGCGGAGTGCAGAAAAAACTGGCGCACGCCCGTGGGGATTCAGCCCGCTGATCCTGCTGGGTCAGGCATCGCTGCTGGTCTACTGGGTGCACATCGAGTTCGTCTACGGCCGCGTTTCAATTCTGCCGAAACACAGAATGACAATCGCGGCCGCGTCAGTCGGGCTGCTGGTGATAACGCTCGCCATGCTAGCCCTGGCCTACATTCGCACGAAGACGAAAGGCCGCGGAGCGGAACTGCGGGCCTGGTTCGATCGCGCTCCCGCACAAACCTGAGGGAGAGTGGCCGCGCAAAACCGTCTCTCCCGCAAATTGGTGCCGCCGAAGAAGGATTCGTATCAGGGCATCGCTTCAGCGATGCCGTCCAGAGCGGGGCAACGCGCGGCTTTAGCCGCTGGATTTAACCACCCGCCCGGCGGCTGAAGCCGATTTCGAACCGCGCTGAGCCGGCATGCCTGAAAGGCATGCCCTGATACAAGTCTTTTTTTCAAAACGTACCACTACCTGCGGGCAGAATTTTTTCGTTTATTCCGGCTTCTTTTCCTTTGGCGGTTCCTTCTTGGCCGGAGGAGGCGGAGTTTTTGGTTTAGCCGCCGGTGCCGGATGTTGCTCCGGCTTCGCAGCCGGAGGCTTCGGGGCCGGCCTGGCTGCAGGCGGTGGGGTCGGCTTGGCCTCAGGCCTTGGAGCCGGCTTGTTCGGCGTGGGTGGCGGCGTGGCCGGTCTTGCAGGCTGCGGGCGCGCAGCCGGCGCTGCTGGTTCAGAGCGGCGTGCGGAAGGTGCGGGAGCGGGGTTGGTCCGCGCCGCTGGCGGAGCAGGCCTTGCCGGCTCAGGTGCAGCAGTGCGAGCGGGAGCCGGTTCGGAGCGATTCGGTTGCGCGTTCGGCGCCGGTCGCGGGGCGGGCGCAGGGCGAGCCGGAACTATCGGCGCGATTGGCTTGCCTTCGGCGATCGGCTTCGCCGCCACGAGAACTGCCGGACGACCTTTATTGACCGAGGCAAACTGCTGGTGGTTCTGTGACGCCTCCTGCCGCGCCTGCAACTGCGTCGTCATCGGAGGAATACGCTGCTCGCGCGTGGCCGCAACTTCGGTCGGCAGCGGCTTGCGAGTGACGCCTCCGGGCCCGTTGTAGCTCGACCGGTTATTCGTGATGTTGACGGTGACGTTGTTGATGACCACCGTGTTCGTGATGGTGCGGTTGTAAACCTGAACGTTGGTGATGGTCACATTGTTGACGGAACGGTTGTAGTTGAAGCGATCTCCGTTCCAGTACCCGCCCTGATAGCCAACGCCCACGTAGCCGAATCCATAGTTAACGCCGCCGTAGTAGCCGATGTGCCGGCCCCAGAAGCCGTAATGGTAGTGGTATCTACCGCCGACAAAGCCCCAATATCCCGGCGTCCACAGGTAGCCCACTTGCGGCGGCCGCGCCCAGGCGCCCGGCACCCAATAGTAGCCCTGAGGCGCATAGCTCCAATATCCGGGCGTCCACAGATAGCCATCACCGGGGCAGTCTGGCTGCGAATATTCCGGCAGCTCGGGCGGCGGATCGGAAGCCTGCATCGCCGGCTGACCATAGCTGGCATCCTGATCGTCGGCATCGTAGTCGCTATCATTGTCGGAGTCGCTCGGCTCCGGCTGACCGCTGGCACCGGCCGCTGGAGCGGGCGCACTCGCGGGAACCAAATTGGCCGCAGCTGCCGGATCCTGCGACTGATCGCTCTGCGCCGGTTGATTCTGGGCGCTGTTGTCCGGGGTTGGGTTATTGTTGCAGGCCGCAAGTCCCAACGTCAGCGCGATGGATGCGGCTGCCAGAACGATAAAAGAAGGTGCTTTGCTTGTCTTGTTCATAGGGATTGTTTTCCGCGAAGTTATGATGCAGGATTCGATGAAAAAGTCATGGAAGACAAAATTTTCTGCTGGCTCGGGGCGCAGTACCGCCTTCGCCACACTCAGCCTACCAAATAATCTGTTGCTGAAAGTGAGCAATTTTGAACAGTCGAACCAGGCAACCAAACCTGCCGATCAGCATGGGTCAATGAGTGCCAAGGGCTGGGCAACAGCGAACTCGGGGACGACACTCCGTCCGGGATCGAACGTAAGCCGGGCGGAATTCACATTCTGGAAGCTGGCTTCTCGCCGTCAGTTCCAGTGCTCTCTGGAGCCGGCGTCCCGTCGGACCAGTGGCCAACCCAGACCAGAAAAATCGTCATTCGGTCTTCCGGGTCATTCGCCGCGAGAGCTGGCGAGCCTGGCAGGTTCGCTCCCCAGAACTTGGCCATGTCGCCAGAGACAAACCACATCATATGTGGATGCCAGCTTTTACCCTGGTCGCTTAGATACTGCTGCCTCGACATCATGTAGCACATCGCGCCGGGCTCGAGCGGCGGCAGTTCATTCCTGTCATATGCCGATTTGACTGACTGCGCGATTTCCGTCTTCGATTTCCCTGCCAACGCCAGCCTAGCCTTCAGCAGCACTCCAGGCAGATAGGTTCTTGCGGCGGGTCCGTTCACGCATATGGGGGAGCTGATTTTAGGATTCCAGAATTCCGGAAAATCGGTAGCCGCGGCAAAGGATCGTTCCACTAAGCAAACGAAGCCATTCGTGCCCTTCGCCGCCGTTGTATATCCTGCGCGCCCCAGCACCAGCACCTCGGCTCCATCCGAAATGGACGCTGGAGCAGCACTGCGAGCCAGCGCGATTTCAGAATGCTCGTCTGGTATCAAATACTGACTGGGAGAAGCCATGGCCGGATAGGGAGCCCCATCGGCCTGCGCTCGCGCCTGCCTGGTTGCGCCCCAGAAGACAATCTGCACGAGGAATGTTAGAGCGAGGACCGTGATCGTATTCTTCCGCATGGGACCGCCCTGTACAGGCACTCCCTGTTTCCAAAGCGCCAGAGAGTCGTAATGTCAATACTACGTCTCCGGGCACGCAAAGCGACTGTAGTAAATAAGAATTCCTTCTGCCAATTACTTGGCAAGGGCCTCGCGGTTCTCTTTTGCCCAGGCGCTATCCTTCGGCACCGCTTTCAGCGGCGGTCCGCCTTCAGTTCCGCAAGCGCAAGGTCCTTCCATCTTGGCTTCGGTCATGCAGGAGCAGGATTTCGTTTTCAGGCAGGCACAGACGTAGACGACGTTGCTGTTCATCTGCGTCTGGCTTGCCGTGCCGGGGGCGAGCGGATTCCCCATCAGGCTCTGAGAACTGCCGCTCGAAGTTAGGGACGCCAAAAGAAATAACAAGACAGAAACGGCGCACGTAAATTTAGCCCGGTATCGCATCGCTCGCTCCATGGGTCGTCATCAGTAATCGATCATCAGTATGGATCGTTAGTGTTTGCAGCCGTGTTGCCAGCCAAGAATGGCATGGAAAGTGGCCGGGCACAATACCCACTTTGTGGATGATTGGTATAGCCATTAACAAACTTCGCATGAAGCGAGCGCGCTTACATCTTCACTTTTGCGTCATCCCGAAGCGCGGCGCAGTTCAGCCGCGGGAGGGATATCCCAGATGAAAGGATCAGATGAAAAATCAGGGGAGAAAAAATCGGGCGTCTCTACTTTTGCTCTGGATCGCGTTCGATGATGGCTTTCTTCTTTACCCGCAGAGAAGACTTCGCACTCTCCACGTGCTCGCCGACGGCCACGCGGAGTTGTCGAGCAAGCCTTCTAAGTTCCGCTTCGGATTCCGGGGAGAATGGACCGCGACAAAAGTCTCGAATTCGATTACACAGCTCTTCAATCCGGCGTTCGCTTGAGGAGGGCATTCTAAGGGCCTTTGCCGGATGTTATCCGTACGTTTCGGGTATGGTATCGCTACGTTACCGTTGGTTCGATCCATTGAATCCTGTAGCCCGTCGGCGCCGACCAACATGCTTTGACTTTCTTGACAACCTTTGAAAACGTTTCTCGCGGAGTTGTTTCGTGCAATATATCCATACAGTTCGCCCCCTTCCCCTCTCAGGTGCGAGCCTAAGTCTCCTCTTCGTGGACACTTGAAGTCGCGCCCATCCGTACGTCGGCACGCGATGTTTGGCACGGTTCTTGCCTTACTGATGGGATGAGCGATCAGGAAACCGAATGGCAAAGACTGTGCAAGCTAGTAGCAGAGGAACGCAACCCACAACGGTTG
>JBELAE010000249.1:0-7556 GCA_049509155.1 Candidatus Sulfotelmatobacter sp. | reverse complement strand
CTCAGGTGAAAAATTACCGATACTCGTGCCGATGTAGAGTGCGAGTGTGGTGCCGTCAAAGGGTTCGAGTTGGAGCGGGTGAGTTACATAATTCCGGACGATGGGCTGGATGCGCACTTCCGGCAACGCGCATGCAACGTTTTGGCACGCCAACTCAAGAGCGTCGGGGCAGACATCAACTGGCACATAGACGACATCGTCCGAAAAACGCGAAGCAGCTTCGAGTAGAATGCAGGTCTTCGAGGCCGTGCCGGCGCCCAACTCAACAAGACGCAATGGCGACGATCTGTCGCCGTGAGCTGCGGCAATGATCGCATCTGCGTATCCCGCCAGGATCGCCCTTTCTGTGCGGGTGGGGTAGTACTCGGGAAGCGTCGTGATGCGCTCGAAGAGGCGCGAGCCCTCCGCATCGTAGAACATCCAGGGTGAGAGCGAGCGTGGCCGCGCGATCAAGCCACGCCGCACTTCGCGAGTCAGAGCTTCGCGGGTGAGAGCTTCCAGACACGACTGCACCATCTGATCTTCGGCGGAACAGCTCGCGGCCAGAGCACTTGTCGCCGAACGGACGGCCTTGTACTTGGGTCGGATTGCGGCATCCCGCAAGTCGCTTCCAACTCTGCAGCCACCAGTTCGTATGGCTCGGCCTGGCGTTGCGGTAACACTGGTTTGAGCCATAGCGTGCTCCTGAGAACTTTTGACCCTGCGCATAGTGGATTTGATTCGCAGGTGCTCAATGCATAGAAACAGAGGCGTCAAAATGAGGCAATTGGACGATGGTATTGGGGATACGTTGGTATTAGCTTTTAAAGCGTCGGCTGCCTGGGGTAAACAGGTCGACGATGTAGCCGGAGTGATTCCTAGGTTCAAATCGGCCGGATGAAGTCGCGCCTTCTACTGGCGGGCAGGGTCTTCGACGAGCCCTTGATTTGCGATATGCTGGACGCGACAGCTATCGTCCGACGGTGGTGGCGCTCACGACCCAGAGGAAAACGCTCGCTGCATTGTGGCAAGAATGGCTCAGATTGAATTTCAATCGAATACCCGACTGGGTGCCAGTGCGATTCTGAAAATCGCAGGATTGCTGTTGGCGCTGACGGCCTGTCATAAGACGGCACAACCCTCTCTTGAAGCAACAATTTCGTTTACTCAGGTGCCGCAACGCGGTCTCGGGGATCTGAATCAAGAAGACGTGATTGAGGGCACCGTAAGTGGTGCACGTCCGGGCCAGAGTATGGTCGTTTACTCCAAGACCGGAGGCTTGTGGTGGCTACAACCGCGATTAGATTCGCCTTTCACCCCGATCCTGCCCAGCGGGGTCTGGAGGAACGAAGTGCACCTTGCTACCGACTATGCCGCTTTATTGGTGGATTCTACCTACCATCCGGCGGCAGTGCTGGCAGAGCTGCCGAAGGTGGGGCGCGGGGTACAGTCGATCGCGGCTAGCCCCGGGCCGCAGCGATCCTCATCGTTTTTTGTAAGTTTCAGCGGACTTCAATGGCGGGTTCGAAAAGTACCCAGTGATCGAGGAGGGACAAGGAACCTTTACGATCCCAGCAACGTTTATGTAGATCAATCCGGAGCGCTTCACCTCCAGATTGTCAACCGCAATAACCAATGGACCTGTTCGGAGGTAAATCTGACGCGTAGCCTGGGTTACGGCACATACGTGTTCACGGTGGAAGACACTTCGAATTTGGACCCGGCAGCCTTTTTCGAGATCTTCACCTGGGATCATTCGTCCGTTCAAGGAAATCACGGCGAGTTTGACATTAATATCAGTCGTAGAGGTGACCCAAAAAACGAGAACGGGCAGTTTACTGTCCAACCGGCATTTTTGCCGCTGAACCTGTCGCGGTTCACTGCACCGGCCGGAAAACTGCGACTCACAATCATCTGGGAGGAAGGACGGGTCACAATGCTCACTTCGCGAGTGTCGGGAAAGGAAATCCGCCTCGTTGCGAAGCACGTCTTTACAGACGAGGTTCCTAGACCCGTGGATGAGTCCGTGCGGATGGTCCTTTATGCTTACTCGGACCCGAATCATAAATTGCCGACGATTAGCCATCGCGCCGAAGTTGTGGTGGATCACTTTGAATTCTTGCCCTAGTTGTCCTGGGCTCCGATCGTATGAAAATGTTTTTCGGCCTCGTCCTGTTGGTTCTGTCGGCCAGTGGAGTGTCAGGCGCCGACCACAACACAATTGCGGCCAGCCGTAGCCATAGCACCTGGGATCATGTGTCCGGTTTTCCCGGTGGCCACGTCTATTCGATGGCACAGACCCCTGATGGCTATCTCTGGTTCGGTACGGGCGACGGGTTAGTCCGGTACGACGGCTTGAGGTTTGAATTCATCCGAAAAGCGAACTCCAACGATTTATCGTTCGGGCTCATCCCACGCGTGTTAATCGATGCGAGCGGTCAATTGTGGGCGGCGGACGACTTCACGCATCTGTTTCGCTACGAGGCTGGCGTGCTGAAAGGGCCGGTTCCTGATAACGGCAGACATGGATATGCGGTCAGTTCCATGAACAAGACCCTCGACGGCTGGTTGCTGTTTGTATCCGAATTACAGGGCGTGGTGGAATACAAGCATGGAGAACGCAGAGTCCTCTTGGAACCCCGCGCTGTGCCGGGGCCGCCGACAGCCGTGGCGCAAACGGCCGACGGAACAATCTGGATCGGCACTGCTGAAAAAGGCTTGTTTCAGTTCCGACCTGAAAAAGGCGAAGCGTCTTTGTCGCAGGTGCCCAGTCTAAAGAACAAGAGGATCAACTGCCTTCTCCCGCTCGCAAATACAACTCTGCTGGTCGGAACCAAGCAGGGCCTGTTCAGCTCCCGTGGTAACAGCTCATTCAGCGAAGTTAGTTCCGCTCTTGGACACGATGAAATTCTGGCGCTGGCCAACGGACTCAAGGACCGTATTTGGATCGGCACGGAACACCATGTTTTCAAAGTCGACGCCAGAGACATCGACGCCAAGGGCGGGATCCGTTCACTCGAGCAGTTGATGGTCAACGGCAACCATGCCGTCACCGCACTCTTTGAGGATCGCGACGGTAATCTGTGGATTGGCGAGCCGGAGGCGATCGAGCGCTACCAGGACAGTGCTTTCATTACTTATCCTAGTTCGAAAAATAGTTTGAAAGATAGCGCGGACGGTCTGCCCTGCAGTAATTGTGGAGCAATTTACGCTGATTCCGATCAGGGCGTGTGGTTTGCCCCGCCGGATGGTGGACTATTTCGTATTTTGCAGGGCAGAGTTCAGTCGATAGAAATTGCGGGGCTGAAGAATGACATAGTTTATTCGATTGCCGGAGCGGCCGGCGAGGTCTGGGTCGCGCGAAGAAATGGCGGCCTCACCCGGCTGACTGTGGAAGGTACTTCTGTACGAGCATCGCCTCAGCCGCAGCCAAGTGAACCCTTCTCGATCCAGGATGCCGTTTACTCGGTGTTTCGCGAGCCGAACGGTACTGTGTGGGCTGGAACGCTTCACCGGGGGCTCAGCCGCTTACGCAATGGAGCCTGGCGTACTTTCACCACAAAAGACGGGCTGCCCTCCGACGGAATATCGGCGATCACCGGAAATGAATCCGGGCTGATCTTTGTGGGCACGCCAAACGGCCTCGGCGAGTTCAGGAATGACCGGTGGACGAGCTACAACACGCACGACGGAGTGCCGCCCGGTGCGATCGAGAGCCTTTTTCTGGACAACAGCGATACGTTATGGATCGGCACATCAAGAGGAATTGCGTTCTTGCGATCCGGCGCCGTACACGTTCCCTTAGGGGCGCCAACCGCGCTCTACGGAGATATTCTCGGAATCGCGGAGAAAAATGGCTGGCTCTGGATCGCCACTTCGGACCACATTCTGCGAGTGAGATGTTCTGCTTTGCTGAGCCAGGACTATGCCGAGGGTGACTACCGTGAATTCGGCGTGAGCGATGGCTTGCCGAGCGTGGAAGGCATCCAGCGTAGTCCTTCGGTCGAGTTGGATCATCACGGGAACATTTGGTTCTCTCTGAAACAGGGAATTTCATTTTTACCGGCTTCGGCCTTTGCTGATCCAGCGTTCCCGGTCACGGTGCGAATCGAAGGAATGCTTGTGGATGGGAAGAACGTCGCGACCGGTGACCATGTCCGTATTCCTTCCGGCCGACACCGCCTGACCTTCCAATATGCCGGGATCAACGTCTCCAACCCCGAGGGAGTGAGATACCGCTATCGATTGGCCGATGTCGACTCCCCTTGGAGCGAGCCAACCCCCTTGCGCGAGGTTGACTTTACGAACATTGCGCCTGGACGATTCGAATTTCAGGTCGCTGCGCGCAATTCAGATGGGGTGTGGAACTCCCATGGCTCTGCGATTGCGTTTGAAGTGGAGCCTTCAATACTCCAAACGCGCTGGTTCCAGGCAGCGAGCCTGGGGATGCTTGCCCTGCTCGCGCTCGGTGTTTATCGACTGCGGGTTCAACAATTGCATCGACAATTCAATATCGGACTGGAAGCCCGCGTCAACGAACGAACTCGAATTGCACGGGAGCTGCACGATACGTTGCTGCAAACTCTTCACGGCCTCATGTTTCAGTTCCAAGCGGTTCGCAACCTGCTGCCTCGACGTCCTGAGGAGGCAACACGATCCCTGGACGATGCGATCGACGAGACTGAAAAAGCGCTTGCCGAGAGTCGGGATGCGATTCAGGGTTTGCGGTCTGGAGCAATTGCGCAGGCCAATCTCGTGGAGTTGCTGAAAATCGCGATGCAGGAATTGACGGCGTCTGCGGATGGGAAGGCGCCGATTTTCGATTTGATCGAAGAAGGCGAACGTCGGTCTCTGTCTGCCGCGGCCAAAGACGAGATCTGTCGGGTCGCTCTGGAGATCTTGAGAAACGCCTTTCGGCATTCGAACGCCACTCGGATTGAAGCCGAGATCCGGCACGATAACCAGATGCTTCGTCTTCGCATCCGTGACAATGGTCGAGGCATCGATCCTAAGGTGCTGAAGGAGGGCGGGCGTCCCGGGCATTGGGGTTTGCGCGGCATCCGCGAGCGCGCTGAGCGGATCGGATCGCAGGTGGATTTCTGGAGTGAGGCTGGCGCCGGTACTGAGGTTCAGCTCACTGTTCCCGCCGCCGTAGCCTATGCGGCTTCGCGCGATGGTATGGTGGCTAGATTACTTCGGAGGATGAAAACTGGTGCAGAGCCCTGAGCCATGGAGATCACCCCCGTCGCAGTACGGGGGAAAGACCTTTTCTCCCGAAGATCGAGGCCGCCGCTCTCTCATCGCGCTCATATCGAGGAGAGGTAGAAGTCACAATGCCAACCACCGTAAGGAGCGCAACCAACAAGAAAGCAATTCGCTTCATGTTGGTTGCTCCCTTTGTGGGCTATCTTTTTGCTCTTCTCAGCTCACCTTATTTATCTGTTCTATTTGGCTTTCGCCGCCGCTTGCTCGATCAACTCCGCCACTTCTCTCGGGTGAGACAGCATGGCCAGATGATTCGCAGGCACGGTGATTGAAGTTGCCTTTATTGCTGCTGCCTCGTCTTTCTCGAGTTCCGGTGGAATCGCCCGGTCGTTGCCCGCGATCAGAGCCCATGAAGGCCTGCTCTTCCACGCAGCCGTCGTGACTGTGGCTCCGAAAACCGACGATGACGTTTGTCCCTGTGTCGCCGTCAGTATCTGCTGTTGACTGGCCGGGAGGTCCTGCGCCATGTCCTCAGCAATTCCTTTCGGAGTTGCCGTTAGAAAACCCTGAGCGTCGGGCCGGAGCTCGCCACCCAGGGGAGCCGGCGGATATGGTTTGCTGACGGTATTGATGGATTCTCCATCCCCGGGCGCGAACGCCGCCACGTAGACCAACCCGACAACCTTTGGGTCATTACCCGCTTCGGTAATCACCACGCCGGCGTAGGAATGGCCGACCAGTATTACCGGTCCATCCTGCAACGCGATGATGCGCTTGGTCGCCGCTACATCGTCAGCCAGCGAGGTCAACGGATTCTGCACAGCCACGACGTGAAAGCCCTTCGCTTCGAGGAGCGCAATCACTCCCGACCAACACGATCCATCCGCCCAGGCGCCGTGAACCAGGACAATATTCTTGGTCCCTTGCGGGGAGCTCGTTTGAGCGAATGCTCTCATGTCGAGTCCTGGCGACAAGATCAGCAACGTGGTTGCAATCAAAGCGGTTCGGTACATTGGCGAGAGTTTCATTTCTATCTCCTCGTTAAAGTGACTGTGGCGATTAAGCCAGAACCGCACTTGCCGCGCAATTGGACGATAGTATCGGCGGTACCTTCGTATCAATTGATTCGAGGACCGCTTGGCACATTGTGTGAGCACGGCGGGCTATCCATCAACCTCGGCGTCCGCCATCCACGCTGACTTCGGTCTTTCAGCCCGTCCTCTTCACCCACGATTCACATCGACTGAGTCGAATATGCGACTCGCGTCAGGCGATACCATAGTCCAATTGTCTCACTCCCCCACGTCTGGCTTAATTGCAATGATTCAAGATGCACGTAGTGAAACTACTCGTGAGGAGAAAACACCGTGTTTGAGGTTGTGACGAAATCTGTGCCGCCAGAACAACAAGAACAAAGGATAGGAACCCGCATCGCCGTGAAACGCATCGGCGGCTTTACCATCGTTGCGATAGCCGCGGCAGTGCTCGCCGTCCTCGGCACCGTGGTGGTTTACGCGCAAAGCAAAGACAAAGACAACGACAAGTACTCGCTGAACTCGCCGAGCAGAATCGCGTTCTCCGACTTCCGCGGATACGAGGATTGGGCCGACGTCTCTTCTGCCCACACCGACGAAAGGCTCAAGGTGATCGTCGGCAATCCGACTATGATCAAAGCGTTCAAGGCCGGCATCCCGCTTAATGGCCAGCCTTTCCCGGATGGTTCTATGATTGTGAAGCTCCAGTGGACACCAAAGAAGAGCACGGAGGCTCCCTTCGTCGTGGATGTGCCGGACATCTTTAAGGAAGCTTTCGTGATGGAAAAGGACAGCAAGAGGTTTGCAAAAAGCGGCGGGTGGGGCTACGCGGTGTTCAACTACGATGCCGCATCGGACAAGTTCACCCCCGACGCCAAAAGCCCATCCGACTGCGGATACGCGTGCCATACGCCGGTGAAGGCGAAGGACTACATCTTTCACCCGTACCAAAAGCGTTGAATCGTTGGGGATTCACTTTGATCGAGTTTAGGGAACTTTCTTCGTGAAGGAGAACACACTATGAGCAAGCACCTCGAATCGCTGTACCAGAATCTTCTCAACGGTAAGCTGCCCCACAATCTGAGTTGGAGCGAGGCTGTAGATCTGGTCGAGCACCTGGGTGGTGAGGTCCAGCCGCATGGAGGCGATGAATTTGTGTTCCGCATCGGCAGCCAACGCGTGTTTTTCAAGCGGCCGAGCACCCATGATCTGGGCGAGGAAGAAGTTTCTCGGCTGCGCAAATTCCTGAAGAAACCAGCGCCCGGTTCGCAGGTAGAAGAACCGGCCCAGCCCGGCCGGATGATTGTTGTCATCGACCATCACGCCGCCCATGTTTAC
>JBELAE010000248.1:0-7575 GCA_049509155.1 Candidatus Sulfotelmatobacter sp. | reverse complement strand
AATCACCTGCCGAATGATGAATATGTCGGCAAGACCGATCGCAAGGATCCCGTGCTCTCGCCAATCTTTGCCGACCTGCACGGCATGCCGCCCACCCTGCTGGTCACCAGCACGCGCGATATTCTGTTGAGCGATACGACCACGCTGCATCGCGCCATGCTGCGCGCCGGAGACAATGCGCAACTGGTCGTGTTTGACGCGCTGCCGCACGCCTTCTGGTATCACTTCCAGTTGCCGGAAACGCGCGAAGCGCTCGAACTGATGGCGAAATTCTTCGACGAAAAGGTGGGGCGGTAGAATCTTCCAGTTTTATGACGGAAAATCTATACGGAGAACCAATGACCCGAAAGTTTCGGCTTTCTGTTCTGCCTCTCGCACTTGTATTAGCCGTGTTCGTCGCCTTCGCCATTCCCGTCAGCGCCGACGCCACGCTTCCTGCTTTGCTCGCCGATCACATGGTGATGCAGCGCGGCCTGCCGGTTCATGTCTGGGGCATGGCCGCGCCACATGAGGCAGTCTCCGTGAGTTTCCGCGGCGAGACGAAATCTTCAACCGCCGACGATGACGGACGCTGGAGCGTCTACCTTTCTCCCGGCGAAGCGGGCGGCCCTTTCCAGTTGACCATCAGGGCAACGAACACGATCGTGGTCAACGATATTCTTGTAGGCGACGTGTGGGTCGCGTCCGGCCAGTCGAATATGGAATTTCCCATGACCGGACTGGCCAACGCGCAGACGGAAATCGCAGCCGCGCAATACCCTAAAATTCGTCTGTTCACGGTGAAGCACAAGCCCGCGGACTATCCGCTGGAGAATGTCGATTCCAAAGGCTGGGCCGCGTGCACTCCGGAAACGGTGGCGGATACCTCCGCCGCGGCCTACTTCTTTGCCCGCCATCTGCAGCAGAAGCTGGGAGTTCCCATCGGCCTGGTCGAATCGTACTGGGGAGGAACTGCGGCCGAATCGTGGACGAGTCTGCAGTCCCTCTCGGCCGACGCTGCGCTCATGCCGGTTTTCGAGGAACGCGCGAAAGCTGTCGCCGCTGAATCCACGGTGGTCTTACAGGCGCAGCGGGAAGAACTGGAGTATCAGCAGGCGGTCGCGCAGGCCAAGGCTGATGGCAAGCCGCTGCCCTGGCGGCGCTGGCATCCGGATTTCGCGGCGTGGGCTCCGGCGGCGCTCTTCAACGGCATGATCGCGCCCTTGACGCCGTTCGCGATTCGCGGCGTCATCTGGTATCAGGGCGAAGCCAACTCCGGGCCTCGCGCTTCGCTCTATGCCCGCCTTTTTCAAACCATGATTCGCGATTGGCGCAACGCGTGGGGCGAGGGAGATTTCCCATTCCTCTTCGTGCAGATCGCCAACTGGAACACCTCACCCGAAGCTCTCTGGCCGGAGGTGCGCAATGCACAGCGGCAGGCGCTCGCGCTCCGGAACACGGGCATGGCGGTCACTATCGACATCGGCGAACCCGACAACCTTCACCCCAAGAACAAGCAGGATGTCGGTCTGCGTCTCGCGCTGGCGGCGCGCGCGATTTCTTACGGGGAAAAAATCGAATGGTCCGGCCCGTTGTATCGCCAGGTCGCGCAGGAAGATCATGCGCTGCGCGTGTGGTTCGATCATGCCGGCGGACTGATGGCCAAGGGCGCGGCTGCCGCCGGCCAAGCTACCGGCGAGGTAACCGGCTTTGAAGTCGCCGGCCCAGATGGAAAATATTCCGCAGCGGACGCCAGGATCGAGGGCGAGTCCGTGGTGGTGTCAAGCGCCGCGGTGCTGAAGCCCGTGTCGGTTCGCTACGCATGGGCCGCTAGCCCGAACTGCAATCTCTTTAACAAGGAAGGCCTACCAGCATCGCCATTTCAAGCGCCGGAGTAAAGGCGTCAGCGCTACATACGCGCATCACTTGCCCTGGCCCGCAATCGGATATCCCTGCCAAACATATTCCAGAGCCTCGGGCAGAGTTTGTTGCCTCACGGCGCGGTCGACGTGCCCCGCGTTACGCGCAAATACAAACTGATAATGGTAGCCCTTGTCGGCCAGCACCTTGGCCATATTCTCATTGGCGACGACCCAGTCGTGCATGTTGTCGCGCATGACATTCGGATTGAACAGGTCCCGGTCGCCAACTTCCATCCAGATGCGCAGCGGCTTGGCCGTCGTGTTAGGGATGAGGTGTTCATGGAACTCCCAAGCGCCGTGCGGCGTCTGCGAGTTCGGAGGCCACTGCTGGTTCACATAAGTGCCGGAGTAGGTCAGAACGCGGTGGTAGAGCTCTGGGTGATACCACGCCATGATCAACGCGCAGGACCCGCCGGAACTGCCGCCCATGGTCGCACGACCTTCGGGATCTTTGGTCAGTCTTACGTTGGCCTGCTTCTCCAATTGCTTCTCCACAAGCGGCAGAACTTCCTTCTCGACGAACTCGGCGTACAGCCCTGACATCGTGTCGTACTCGAGGCCGCGTTCGCTGCCCTGAGCGTCGCCCGAGCCGTTGCCGATGGAGATAGCAATCATTATGGGTACGCGATGCTCGGCAATCAGATTGTCCAGAACTGTGAACATCAAAGAGTCAGGTCCGTCCGCCCCAACGATGAATGGCGCAGCCGTGCCAGGGACGTATTGTTTGGGCACGTAAACCGCGACGCGACGAGTGTAGGGAGCAGAGTGGCTCGTAGTGACGATCAGCTTGGCGGGGTCGGCAGGATCTGGCGTTCCGAGAATACCGGGGTCCCGCGCGATGCCTGGGTAGATTTTGCTGTCGGCCGAGTTCATGGTGAAGTTGTAGACGGTTCCCTGAGGCACGCCTTCCTGCACAGTCGACTCGGGCGCGGGATTGTGGGTGGGGCCGAGGATGAAGTTTCCGTCGGCTCTTGCCGGAGTGTTCGCGCCATCAGGTAGGTCTTTCGCCGCGACATAACCGGGCGTATTCGGATCGCGGGTCGGCGGTGTGGGGCGCGCGGCTGTCGTCTTTTCTTCGGGTACCAGCATGTAGCTGACGAATGCCACTTGCTTGCTGTCGGGCGACCAGGATGGAACGTTGATCGTTCCCTGCCCGCCGAACAATTTCGCTAGCACCGTGATCTTCTTGTCGGCGGCTTTCGGATCACTCAGCGACATCAGGCGCAGCATCACATCTTTATTCTCCGGATGGCCGGTCACGTCGGCTCCGTAGGTGAGGAACACCATCCACTGACCGTCGGGAGAAATGTGCGGGAACCAGTTGTTCAGATCGTCGAAGAACACTTGCTCCTGCTCGCTGCCATCGGGCTTCATGCGCCAGATCTGCATGTGTCCGGTGCGCTCGGAGTTGAAATAAATATATTTTCCATCCGGTGAATATTCCGGGCCATCATCGAGCCCCTTGGCGGTAGTGAGTCTCGTCTCTTCGCCGCCCGCCGCTGGGATCGTATAAATATCGAAGTCGCCGTTGCGCTGGCCAACGAAGGCCAGGGTCTTGCCATCGGGCGACCATCCATGCCAGTACGATGGAGAATTCTGCGTGATGCGCCGCGGCGTCCCTCCCGTAATTGGGACGAGATAAACCAGCGACTCGTGATCGCCTTGCGAGTTGTCGCTGATCGCAATTTGCGTGGCGTCGGGCGAGATGCCGTGATCGTTGTTGCAGCGCGTCGCGAAACCGGTATCGATAACGGCTGGTTTGTTGCTCCCGACCGCGAGGCGCTCGATGTGGCCGTCGCGATTGAACAGGAATGCACTGCCGTCGCGCATCCAGTTCGGCGCTTCGAAGCGTCCCTCCGCAAGATACGCGACGCGGCGGTCGGCAGAATCAATCGCAATGGTTTCGAGCGTGCTGTAAAGAACTGGCTTGGCTTCCGCGGCGGGAGCGGATTGGGTTAGTGCAGGTTGGGTCAGTTCAACGTTGGAGAAGATTGCTCGTTCCACGACATCCTTGTCGTGGGAACACACGCCAAGTCCAACGTAGAACGTTCCCTGCAGCGGGATGCGCAGCCATCCTCCGGCGACTTTGGGCTCGCCCTCGGCCGCCAGCGACATGTAAACATAATCCCCCCGCTTGGCGATGCGCAGACGCTTCGGAGCCGACACGTTCGATTGAATCTCGCGTGTGACGGTTCCCTTCTCGTCACGAAATTGCAGCGAGGCCAGGCCGCTCGCGTGCAGCGCAACGTCGGCATAAACCGAATCCGCATCCAGGCTCTGCCGCAGCATCAGCACCGCTTTCTTGTGCTCGTTGCCTGTCTTGGTCAGGAAGGAAATGTCGGCCGTCAGAGTCACGTCCCCTGAGATCTTCTTCCACACAAACTGAAACGCATCTGCCGCGAACCACATATTCTCGCCGCTGCCGCTGATGGTGTAGGTCCGCTGCGAAGCGTCATACTCGATCGAACCGGCATGCAAGACAGTTCCCACGTCACCGTGGCTTTCAAAGAGTCCGACGGGTGTTGAGATACCTTGCGCCCACGCGACACTTCCAATCACGGAAACAACCCAACTCAGGATTGCGACCATCGTTAGAGTCTTAAGACTGCGCATGAGAATCCTCCGTCGGCTGCATTGTAATCGCATCTCGGCGAGGCGCGTACTGCGCCCATCTTTTGATACCAATCTTCATGCGCTTCTGGTAAAACGTGTGCATGAAAACGAGTCGAGGCTATTCCGCCATAATCTTGACGTTCTGCATGCTGCTTCTCGTCACGACCATGATCGCGCAGGAGAAGACATCCTCAGCCAATCCGGCCTCGGCCAATCTGGCGCTAACCCCGCCCATGGGCTGGAACTCCTGGAACAAGTTCCAGTGCAACGTCAGCGAAGACATGATCAAGAGCATGGCCGATGCAGTGGTCAAGTCTGGAATGAAAGACGCAGGCTACGTCTACGTCAACATCGATGACTGCTGGCAGGTGAGCCGCGACGCCAACGCAAACATCGTGGCCGACCCGCAGCGCTTTCCGCATGGCATGAAGGCCGTTGGCGACTACATTCATTCGCTTGGTCTGAAGTTCGGCGTGTATTCCGACGCGGGATCGAAGACCTGCGCCGGCCGTCCCGGCGGCCTCGGACACGAATATCAGGACGCGGTGCAATACGCCGCGTGGGGCGTCGACTACCTGAAGTATGACTGGTGCAACACGACTTCGCAGGATGCGAAAGCGTCCTACGCCAACATCCGCGCGGCGCTCGACGCATCCGGACGCCCTATCGTACTCAGCATTTGCGAGTGGGGCACGGCGAAGCCCTGGCTGTGGGGCAAAGAAGTTGGCGGGAACCTGTGGCGCAGCACCGGCGATATTCAAGATCGCTGGGGCGGGTCGCAGAAATGGCCTGACGGCAGTTGCTGTTCGAACGGTGTCCTCGCCATTATCGACCAGCAGGTCGGCTTGCAGTCGTACGCCGGCCCCGGACACTGGAACGATCCTGACATGCTCGAAGTCGGCAACGGTGGCATGACTGACACTGAATACCGCTCGCATTTCAGTTTGTGGGCACTGCTGGCCGCGCCACTGATCGCGGGGAATGACCTGCGCAACATGCGTCCGGAGATTCACGACATTCTCACTAATAAAGAGGTGATTGCCGTCGATCAGGACCCGCTCGGGCGCGAGGGCGAGCGCGTCGCGAAAAACGGCGACCTGGAAGTTTGGGCGAAGCAGCTAAAGGACGGGAGCCGCGCCGTGATCCTGCTGAATCGCGGCGCTGGCGAACAACCGATCTCCGCGAACTGGGAGGATCTCGGTTATCCCAGCGCCGTCAGTGCTTCGGTGCGCGACCTGTGGCAGCACAAGGATCTGGGAAAGTTCACCGGGAGATTTTCGGCAACAGTGCCGTCGCATGGCGTCGTGATGGTCACGGTGAAGCCGTGATGCTGCCGGCCGGCTTTAGTCCTTTGGGAAGTTAGGGTCGGCCTTTACTTCTTCGATCTGTTCGGTGTGGCGGGCGCTGTGCGCCGAGATCAGCAGCAGCCACTGGTATCCATCCAGGGTTCCGAAAACCTGGTGATCGAAGAAATGGTCGCGCAGGTCGTCATTCGTGGTCCGAATGTAGTCCATGGTCGCCCTGCGGCTGTCTTCAAACGCCTTCGTCAGCTCAGCCTCTGAGGCCCAACGTCCCGTGGGACGCAGGATCTCGGGCGCCTGCGCTTTGTGACTGCGGTCCGGCATCCTCTCGAGAATCATTTGATCTTTGCCCTTCACCAGTTCGCGTTTCTCGGGAGCCGCTGGAGACTGCATGATCCTCTTTTGCACGAGGCCGAGAAGCGTCGACTCCGCAACCGCGATGTGTTCCGATACCTCGGCCACCGACCAGCGATCCGGCGCGGGCTTGAACGTCCACTGCTTCTGCGAGAGGCCGGCAATCGACTTGAGAAAATTGTCGCGCGTGGTTTGAAATTGCTGCAGGGCAAAGTCGCGCTCCTGCGCAGTCAGCGGGGATGCCGCGGTTGGCGGGGTCTGTGGTGTAGTCTGCGCGATGGCAGAAGTCAGAGCCAGACAAAACATTGCAACAGCCAGAGTCAGCGCAGTCTTATTTGCTCGCATGTGCAATCCTCCTGGGAGATTTCTACACAGATGTTGTCGGCCTGACCAAGGATGCAACAAACATTTCCTCAGCGCTTATTCTTCAGCTCTTCCATCACGCTCTGGATCAGCTCCTTCGCGTCGGTCAAGCTCTTCATGATGATTTGAATATCCATCACCGGCTTGCCGGGCCAGCGCTGGCTCTGGCAATAGATGCCGTGCTGGCCGACCAGAGCCATCGCATCGGTGATGGTGTCCATGGTGACGGCAAGACGCCCGCGGGGCACGCCCATCATGGTCTCGTAGTGTTCCAGCTCTTCCTGCTTTTCGTCGAATACCGGCATGCCAAGATTGTACCTGCGGCAGCGTGGGGAGCATAATAGTCGGCGGACATAATCCCTTCGAAAACGTCAAAAGCTCGTAGCAACACCGCAATTCAAAAGGAGAGACCATGCAAAAACAATTCGCCCTTTTCGCGTTCGCGATTTTGACCCTAACCCTGTTCGCTTCGGCGCAGGCCAGTCCCCCGAGTCCACCGGCTTCGGCCTCGTGTGATCTCGGCATGGGCAAGACCATCAAGACTGACTACTCCAGCCCGCGCCTGCGCGGCCGCAAGATGGTCGGTGGTGTTGACCCTTACGGCGAAGTCTGGCGTAACGGCGCCAACGCCGCGACAACGTTCGTGACCAGCGCCGACGTTGTAGTGGGCGGAACGAAAGTGCCCGCCGGGAACTATACATTGTTTGTTCTTCCAACGGCAGACAAATGGACGCTCATCATCAACAAGAAAACCGGCGAGTGGGGCATCCCCTACAAATACGAAAGCGATGAACTCGCCCGCATTGACATGAAAATGTCCGCGCCTGCGTCGCCCGTTGAGAACTTTACCATCGTCTATGACAAGACGCCCTCCGGCTGCACCTTGCGCGAGGAATGGGATACAACTCGTGCGACCGTGGACATCCGAGCGAAGTAACGCATCACACCACTCGAGGAAACTGCACGAGAGCCCCAGTCGGAGCTGCGCTGCCGAAGAAGGCTCTGTGCAGTTTCATTTTTTCTGCAGCCGCAGCGCGTCGGCG
>JBELAE010000247.1:0-10721 GCA_049509155.1 Candidatus Sulfotelmatobacter sp. | reverse complement strand
CCAGAACATTTCGAGCGGCACCGCGTGGGAACCCGTCGTGGGTTACTCTCGTGCGGTGAAGATTGGTTCGTATGTACATGTGTCGGGGACAACCGCCACGGGGCCGGACGGGAAGATCGTCGAGGTGGGAGACGTGTATGCCCAAGCGATACAGACGTTGAAGAACATTGAGAGCGCATTGCAGAAAGCGGGCGCCGGCATGAAAGACGTTGTGCGCACTCGCATGTACGTTACAAATATTGCCGAGTGGGAGAAAGTCGGGAAGGCGCACGGAGAGTTCTTCCGCGACATTCGTCCGGCCACGTCCATGGTTCAGGTGAGCGCACTGGTCTCGCCCGAGATTCTGGTCGAGATTGAGGCCGATGCGGTACTACCCTAAGCCCAGATCCGGTTCAGGCGAGCGGCTTCGACATCGTTATGAAGTGACAGGGCACCTTAGGGTTCAGGTCCGGCGGAAAAGGTTCGGTGCCAGTGTCGGTGTATCCCCGGCGATGGTAGAAGGCAGGCAGTTCCTTCCGCACATTCACAATTCGCAAATCCATGAAGCGGCTGCCCGCCCGGGCACAGTAGTCCTCGGCAGCAGTCATCAGCTTCGAACCCAGTCCGGACTTCTGGAGTTGAGGATCGACTGACAGCAATCCCAGATAGGACCGATCGCCCCTGAGTTCAACGAAAACGCAACCCCGCACCATGCCTCGGTCCTCAGCGACGTCCCCAGCAACGTCCTCCGCAGCAACGTCCTCAGCAACCAGGAACGCCCCGGCTTGCAGCAATCGCCGAACCTCATCCGGGTCGATACGATCACGGTCGATCAGGAAACTCTCGGCCCGCCGAAACGCTGCGTTGATCACGGAAGTGATTGCTTCCGCGTCGTGAAAATCCGCCACTCGGAGCTGCAAGACTCTTCCTCCTGCACTGGCACGCTGCCTCGGGCGGCAAACGGAGTATGGTCCAGAAGTATAGAATTCCCTCGGCAAAGTCATCCCGCCGGGCGGGCATCGAGGAAGAAATCACTAACGGCGTTCCCTGTTTCGGCAATTCCGGGTAACGATTCCCATCGATTTATCCTCAAACCTCTTGACAAGCGCGTTGGCGGGGGCATAATGCGTCCATCCGGTTTGAGATGGTCGAATTAAGCTCAAGGTAATCGGGCTGGTTTGTCGAGCTGGGTAGGTCGGGCTCGGTCGGTTGAGCCTGTCGGTCGAACCAAAGGAGGGTTTATGAGCGTTCTGGATCTTTGTGACCGGGAGATAGCTGCGGTGGGGCTGGAAGCCACCGTAGCCGATGCGATTCATAAAATGCTCGACCACCATGTGGGTGCGGTCGCGGTGGTTGATAGCGATTATCGTGTGGCGGGGATTTTTACCGAGCGCGATGTACTGCGAAAAATGGCGCTCAGCCACGTGGATCCTAGGTCGACTTCGGTGCGCGAACTGATGACCACGCCGGTCGAGATGGCCACGCGCGGTACCCATGCCGGCGAGGCCCTCAGCATCATGCTGGAGCGGCACTTCCGCCATCTGCCGGTGGCCGACGACAACGGCAAACTGCTGGGAATTCTCTCCATTCGGAATCTGCTGGAGTGGCGTGTGGATGATTTGAGCCACGAACTGGATTCGCTCGAACAATACGTTTCCAATGACGGGCCCGGGGGTTAGGACGGCTGCCGGCTCGCGCCCGAGCAGGTTAGCTCTGGCGCTCGTTCGGTTCTGTCTTGATCATCTGCTACTGTTGCTGCTATTCATCGTTGTTTTCTCCGCGGCTGACGCCGGAGCAGTCTCGTATCGACCTCCGCGCGGGCTTGTTGCGCGCGGTGGCTATTCGCCAATCAAACAATCCGTGGAAAGGTAAATTCAGGATGAGGAAGATCTGCAGTGCTGTGGCTGCGGTTGCTCTGGTTTGTCTGGGTACACTCGGCGTCGCACAGACCTCGCGGCACGTCGAGGTTCACGCGGGACATCTGCTCGATGTAAAGACGGGCAAGATGCTCACGGATCAGATCCTGGTGATCGAAGATGGTCGGATCATCAGCACCGGCGCGGCAGCCGACGCGAAGATTCCCGCTGACGCGGTGCGCATCGAGTTGCCCAACGCGACCGTGCTGCCGGGGCTGATCGACGCGCACACCCACCTGACCATGGATCCCAGGTTCGGCTACGAAGAACTCGGTATTTCGGTCGCGCGCCAGACGCTCATTGGAGCCAAGAACGCGCGCCTCACGCTGCTGGCCGGGTTCACCACAGTGCGCAACGTGGGCGCGGACGGATTCAGCGATGTTGCCTTGCGCGATGCCATCAACGCCGGGGACGTTCCCGGGCCGAGGATGCTGGTCAGCGGGCCGGCACTCGGAATCACCGGAGGTCACTGTGACAACAATCTGCTGCCTTACGAGTATCACGCCGTGGGCGACGGCGTGGCCGACGGAATCGCAGCGGTGCAGCACAAGGTGCGCGAGAACATCAAGTACGGTGCCGATTTGATCAAAATCTGTGCCACCGGCGGAGTGCTCTCCAAAGGCGACGATCCGCAAGCGTCGCAGTACACGCTCGAGGAAATGAAGGCCATCGTGGCTGACGCGCACCGCCTGGGACGAAAGGTTGCCGCCCACGCGCACGGAGCGCAGGGCATTCTCTGGGCGTCAGAAGCGGGAGTCGATTCAATCGAACACGGCTCCTACATTGACGATGCCGGGATCGCGGAGATGAAAAAGAACGGCACCTATCTTGTGCCCACGCTTTACCTCGGAGACTGGTTCCTCGAAAACGCCGAAAAAAATCATGTGCCCGATTTCTATCTTGCCAAGGCCAAAGCCGTAATGCCGGTCGCGCGCAAGAACATCGCTCACGCTTTTGCCAGCGGAGTGAAAGTCGCTTTCGGCACCGATGCGGCGGTTTATCCGCACGGGCTGAACGCCCACGAATTCGCGGTGATGGTGAAACTGGGCCTGACCCCGCTACAGGCGATTCAAGCCGCAACCGCGAATGCCGCGGCTCTGCTGGGCTGGACAGGCAAGGTCGGCACCCTCGAGCCGGGCGCGTGGGCGGACATCGTCGCGGTCGATGGCGATCCTGTGAAAGACGTGACCACTCTCGAGCACGTATAAATTTCAGCACGACGGTTTGACACTCTCTTATCTCGACGCAGGAGGAGGCGGTCGAATTCTCATCGCTCTCCACGCGCATTGGATGGAGGGCTCTACGTTCGCGCTGCTCGCGACTGCCTTGGCTCCGCAATGGCGCGTCGTCGCCATGGACCAACGTGGGCACGGATATTCCGATCATGCCGCAAGCTACACCCGCGATGACTATCTGGGCGATCTGACAGCTCTTTGCCGTCATCTCGAGATAACCGAGCCGGCCGCCCTGCTGGGCAATTCGCTGGGTGGCGTGAATGCATACCAGTTCGCCGCGCGCCATCCGGAGTTGGTTCGCGCGCTGATCATCGAAGATATCGGCGTTGAGATCGCGGACGATACCAGCTTCGCGCTTAATTGGGGAGGCACCTTTAAGACTCGCGAGCTCCTCGTGGAGCGTGTGGGCTCCCGGTTCCTGCCTTATCTGCAGGACTCTTTCCGGCAGACGCCCGAAGGATGGCGGCTCGCCTTCGATCCGCGAGACACGGGAGCCTCGCAAGGTTTGCTCAACGGTGACCACTGGAAAGACTGGCTCGCCAGCGACTGTCCCGCTCTGTTGGTGCGGGGAAAAGATAGCCGAGTTACAAAGCAGGAACACCTCGAACTAATGGCCTCGCGCCGGCCCAATACGCGCCTGTTAGTTCTGGAAGGGGGTCACGTGGTTCATATGGATAACCCCGCGGGCTTTGCGAACGCGGTGAGTGGTTTTCTTCGAGACCTTTGAATCTGGATTAAGTGGGAATTTTATCTCGGCGCACTTGCTCCGTGACCCAGTCCGTCCAGTAAGACGATGCTCCGCCGGCCAGCAGAGTGGCTTTGCCCTCTACGGCATCCACAAAGTTTTCGAGCATGGGATAGTGCAGGTTGCCATGCGGAGGAAGACTTTCGCGGCCGCCGGGCCCGCTGGTGCTGAGATAGACGAGATCGGGACCGTTTAACGGAGATAATTCGATTTCGCCCTCGGTGCCGCGGATGCGGCATTCGTCGCGACTGACTTTGGAGTGCCAGCGAACGTCGACAATGCCGCGGACTCCACTTGCATACTCAATCATCACTGTGGCGTTGTCTTCGACCGCATAGTGATGCACCACGTTCGAAAGCTGGCCAGTCGCTCGCAGCGGCTGGCCGAAAAGAAAATTCAGAACGTCGATGCGGTGCGAGGCAATATCGAACAGCGGTCCGCCTCCGGCCTTTGCAGGATCGACCAGCCAGCTGCGACTGCCGGTTCCGTCGAACCACATGTGGTTTGTGAACTCGGCGACCACCGGTTTTCCAATCGCGCCCGCCGCCAGAAGCTCTTTCGCGCGCTGCACCTTGGGATAGCAGCGGCGATAATAGGCGACGCCGAAAGTCCTGCCACTCTCCTCGCCTGCCCGCAACATGGCGCGAGCCTCGGCCTCGTTCATCGCCATGGGCTTTTCGCAAATCACATGCTTGCCGGCGCGCAGGGATTGTATGGTCTGCGGCGCATGAAGAAAGACGGGCGTGCCCACATAAACGGCTTGCACTTCTTGCTGAACCTCGGAATCGGCAAGGGCCTCGTCGAGGGTCGCCCAGACGCGCGCTTTGTAGGGCGCGGCTTTCGCCGGATCGCGGGTGACGATGCCGAAGAGTCGGCTGCGAGGTTCGGCCTGAATCGCGGGAATCACGCGGCGGACTGCAATGTCGCCGATTCCGAGGACGATCCAGTTGAGCATGCGGTTTGACCTGAGCAGAGTGACCCGAGACGCCAAATCTTGGCGGGCGGGCGAAGGCGTCCGCCGCTCCATGAGCATCGCACAAAAACAAAAGGCCGGCCTGAGCCGGCCTTCGATTTCGATCTCAAACAGAAACTACGGCTTCTTGGGAGCGATCGCGTCCTTGGCGGCCTTGGCGACGCGGAACTTCACCACGGTCTTAGCCTTGATCTGGATGGGTTCGCCGGTCTGCGGATTGCGTCCCACGCGGGCCTTGCGGTGCGCCTTCACCAGACGGCCGAGGCCGGGCACAACGAAGATGCCGTTCTTTTTTGTTTCTTTGATAGCGGTGTCGGCCAGGTGCTCCAGAAACGCCGCCGCGGTTTTGTTAGGGAGCTCAGTTTTCTCGGCGAGATGCCGAATGAGCTGTGTCTTGGTCAAACCTGCAGCCATGTGTTTTCTCCTCTTAAAAAATCGGTTTAATACCAGCGGGGCCTATCTTATACCCTGCGGGCTGTGGAAATCACCTTATTTTACAAGGGTTTTCTAATTCGGGAACGCGGGATGGGCCATGTTTACAGGGCTCGCCGTGCATGCCGATGCCGGAGTGGGCCTGTCATGCGTACCAGCATGGTAACCGGGGAGCGATTGCTGATTCTTGATTGCTGATTGAAGACCGGCCCCCGCTGGCTCTAATCAACAATCAGAAATCATCAATCAACAATTTTCAGGGTGCCGTTTCTGTCTCCGCGACGCTTCCCGCAACCATGCCATAATGCTCTCAGGGGAGTCCGCGATTGAGTTGCGCCATTTGTGAGGTCCGCAAAGAAAAACGCTTTTGCCCCGCTGTTCACGGGCGCATTTGCCCGCAGTGCTGCGGCGAGCAGCGGGAAGTCACGCTGGATTGTCCCAGCGACTGCCCTTATCTTCGGCAGGCGCGCGAGCACGAAAAACCGCGATCGGCCGCCGAAGTCGATCCGGCAGGATTATTTCTCCAGGTCGAGATCTCCGACCAGTTCATGTACGAGAAAGAACATCTGCTCATGGGCCTGACCTACGCGCTGGCAAAAGCGGCACGCGCCGACCGCAGCTTGCACGATCAGGATCTGATTGCCGCGCTCTCGGTGCTGGCGACCAGCTACGAGCGGCGCGTGAACTCCGGGCTGCACTACGAGCAAGCGTTGACCAGCGAGACGCAGCGCCGGGTTGCAGCCGAAATCGAGACCATGGTGAAGGAATATCGCGAGGCCGAGCAGAAGCATACGGGCCGCACCAGCCTGCGCGATTCCGATGTGCTGAAGGCCCTGGTATTCCTGCTGCGACTGGCCCACGGGCGGACATCAGGCCGCCCGAAGTCTCGGGCCTTTGTGGAGTTTCTATTCGCCCAGTTTCCCGAGAAAGAGGCTACGGTCGTCGCGCCCCAGGAAGCGGGAAGCCGGATCATTCTGCGGTAAGACTATCCGCCACGGATCTTCACGGATTTCCACGGATCTGAATTCTATCTTGCTGATCCGCGCCAATCCGTGCGATCCGTGGCTATTTCGTTTGGACTTTTCGCACTTCCTGTCCGGGCTCCAATGCGTCGAGCAGTTCACGAATGGTTTTCTTGAGCCCCGGATGCCGGGCTGTGGGCGCGATTTCCGCCAAAGGCTCAAGTACGAAACGCCGCCTGTGCATGGCGGGATGGGGAACGCTCAGCTCGGGCGTGTCGACAACTGCGTCGCCGAATAACAAAATGTCGATATCGATGATGCGCGGGCCCTTTTTCTGGACGCGCCGCCGGCCCATCTCCCGCTCAATGCGGAGGATCGTTGCCATCAGTTGTTCAGGAGTCTCGTCGGTCTCGAGAGCTACCGCGCAGTTCAGAAACCATGCCTGGTCGGTGAAGTCGACCGGCTCGGTTTCATAAAACGAAGAAACCGACCTGATACGACCACTTGTTTCGAGCCGAGCGATGGCCTCCCGCAGGTGGTTCTCGCGATCTCCGACGTTCGATCCGAGTGAAAGATAAACCACGTTGGCCATGACGTGCGCTGTTCAGTTGTACTCTGCGAAATTGCGGAGCACAACCGCGCTGAGCTGCGGAGCAGTCGAGAAGATACCAGTGCGGTCAAGAAATGTTTGAATCAGAAGAGCCCGCACTTCGCACCGAAGGTTCCATTACCTTGGTGACTATCGGGCCTCTTCCCCGCACCCTAGAATCGCAACATGACGTTGGACTCCCTGCTGCTCAGTCAGGACCCGGACCTGGTACGCGTGATCCGGCCCACGCTTGAGAAATTGTCGATTGAAGTGGAAATCTGCCACGAAGCGCGGGCCGGGGCCGACATTCTGATCACCGACAAATTCGATGCGGTCATTGTCGATTGTGACGACCTGAGCGGCGGACTGGCGGTGTTACAGGGGCTGCGCAGCACGCCCAGCAACAAGAACTCGGTTGCCTTCGCCGTCCTCAACGGGAAAAGGACGACCATGCAGGAAGCCTTCGGCATGGGCGCCAACTTCGTTTTGCAGAAACCGATCAGCGCGCTCAACGCGTCCCGCTGTTTTCATGCGGCGCTGAATTTCATGGTCAAGGAGCGCCGCCGCTACTTCCGCCAGCCCGTGAGGATGCAGGTCAAAGTTGTGTACGAGGGCAAGACGCTGAATGCGGCGAGCACCAACATCAGCGAGGGCGGCATTGCCTTGATGTTCCGGGAGGCCCCGCCGAAAGGCGCCGCGCCTCACCTGAAGTTTACGTTGCCGGAAACCAATCTCCACATGGAAGTCGAAGCCGAAGTCGCCTGGGTCGACATGAAAGGCCTGGCCGGGCTTCGGTTTCACAACGTTCCGCAGAGTTCCCAGGAACAGCTGGAGAAGTGGCTCGACGATCAAATGGAACGCGAATTTCCCGGAGCCAAAGACCGGCTGACAGCGGCGGAATCCGAAACCCGGCACTAACCTCATCCTGAGTCTGCGTTGCCAACCCTGCCGGGGAGTATCTCGCTTTAGACTTGCGCGTGGCCCTGACCGTGGCAATCTGGAAGATCACTTCTGAGATCCACTTCTGGAGAATCAGGGAGAAACAGAATGTTGACCAACGACTTCCGCATTGCCAAAGTGCAAAAAACCCTGCGATGGTTCGAGGAGGACATCCCTCTGCTCAATATGCGGGTAAAAGAGCTATCGAAAGAGCGTCAGGACTCGGCCCGAAAATTTGCCGCTGCTGTGATTGATCAGACCCGGGCGGAGCTGGAACGTCTGCTGCGAGAGCAGCCACCAGAACAAGACATGCACACAGCCAGCAGTGAGATGCCCTGCGAACCCGCGGACTAGAAGCGGATTCGGGTTGCCTGGGCGGCAAGTTGCTACGAACGCTACAGCGAAGATCCCGCGGCGGCTTCGGCGCTGACGTGGACGCTGGCCCGCTCCTCACCGGGAAAAGTCACTTCCTCCCACAGCGTCTTGTCGCGCAGGATGCGCGAGACCAGAGCCGTATGCATGGCGTGACCCGCGCGATCGGCAACTACGTTGCCCAAAATTTGCTTCCCAAACAGCGCCAGATCGCCTACCAGATCCAGCACCTTGTGGCGAACGAATTCGTCAGGGAAACGCAGCGGGCCGTTCTCCACACCGTCGCGAGTGAGCACGATGCAGTTTTCGCGGGACGCGCCGCGAATCAGTCCCATATTGCGCATGGCCTGCTCGTCCTGGCGTGAACCAAACGTTCGCGCTCCCGCAATGTGTTTCAAATAACTTCCGTTGGTGAGTTCCACCTGAAACGTTTCTTTCCCGATGAGCGGATGCGGAAAATTAATCGAATAGGAAACCGAATAGGTGTCCGACGGGTAGACCGCGATGAACTTGCCGCCCTCGCGCATTTCGAACTCGCGGCGAATCTTTAGATACTTCCGCGCACGCCGCTGCTTGCGAATCCCCGCCTTGCGAATCATCTCCACAAAAGGTCGCGCGCTGCCGTCGAGGATGGGCAATTCCAGGTTGTCGAGCTCGACGATGGCATTGTCAATGCCCATGCCGATGAACGACGAGAGCACGTGCTCGGTCGTTGAAATGAGCACGCCTTTTTTCATCAGGCTGGTGGCATAACTGACGCGGGCCACATTGCGGCTGACGGCCTCGATCTCGAACCCATCAAGATCAGTGCGGCGGAACACAATTCCCGTGCCCGACGCCGCCGGCAGGATGCGCATGGATACGGGCGCACCGCTGTGCAGCCCGACGCCGCTGCATTCCACCGCGGAGCGGATTGTCTGCTCGTGGGTCAAGAATGGTTCTGAGAGTTTTCCAATGAGTGATGTTGACGAATGCGTAGACTACGCTCGTGTTATAAAAACTGTCTGTGGCAAAAAAGCCACAGTCCGTGGTCAAAGGTGGGTGCCAATCGCCCTGGAAAGCCAACCTGGAATGCAATGTAACTACTTGCGGGATAGCATGTTACAAGACATTTAAAGAGTGCTCGGCTCAAGCAACAGTAACCCCTTGGCTTTTACCCTTCTTTACGAATCGAATACCTCTCAACGCTTGCCGGTTTGTTTTCCAGGCGGTTTGTTGGGATCGTAGCCAGAGTTCGGGTCGAACATAGCCTCGTCGAGTCCCTGATTCACGGTGACAGAGTTGAGGAAGCGCTGGTTGGACATGTCGCCGTTGAAAAAGCGGGTGACATTGTAGGGCGCCATGATGCCGGAGACGGCGCGGTAGTTTTCGTAGACTTCTTCTTCCAGATTTTTCTGCTTGTCGATCGGATCGCGCCAAAAGAACGACTTCTTCACGGGCAGGTGGGTGTCGCTATCGAAGTAGAGCGTGACGCTTTCGTTTTCCGCGTTGATCAGGGTTACCTGCTGCGCCGGATGTTGCGCCGCGATCGCGAACCCATCAAACAGCAGCACGACGCCCGGATCGTTGACCCAGGTGCGGAGGACGGTTTCCAGCGAAAAGCGCCGCCGGCGCAAGTAGTCTTCGAGATCCTTCTTTTCGATAGGATGTGCGCCTTTGTAGGTGAGCTCATATCCCTTATTGCCGACGTAGAGTTCCGCAATGTCGCGCTCTTTGGTGAGTTCGACCCGCTCTTTGTCGGGAAACTCGGAGAAGCTCCAAAACAAACCGCCTGCGCCGCTGGCCCGGCCGTGATGGAAGCCGTAAATGCGTCCCTGCTGCTCGCGGTCGCGAAGGCTAAGGTAGGCTGGCCCGCCCAGCGCCTGAATCCCCTGGTCGATGATCGCTTTAGCCTTTTGGGCATTTTTCTGGTCTTCCGAGACAGCAGGAGCCGAAGCCGCGGGGGTCGAACTGCCGGGGCTGGAACCAGGAAGCCCGGAGTTGACAGTCTGCGGCGCCGCCTGCGACGGCGCCTGAGCCGCGGCGTTCCGCGGCTCTCCGCCCGCCTGGAACCAGGACGAGCACACCAAAACCAGAATCGGGAGAAACTGTTTCATTCCACTTGAGGAAGTGATCGCGTGCAATCAGAATTGTAGCGTTTCTTGTGGACTTTCTGCCTGCAGTAATGACAGCTCCTTTGATCCTTGGATGCAGGAAACGCCACGAATGCATGGCAGCGGCGGGCGTTTTATTACGCCTTTCTGGGTAGTAGTCCGCTCTGAAAAAAGAGATTCGTATCAGGGCATGCCTTCAGGCATGCCGGCCCAGTGCGGTTTGAAACCGGCTTCAGCCGCTGGGCCGTGGGTGAGCCCCAGCGGCTAAAGCCGCTCGTCCCTGAGCCTTTGTTGGCATCGCCGAAGCGATGCCCTGATACGAATCTTTTTTCAAAATGTACCACTGCTCTGTTCTTGTCGTGCTTATCCCACCAGCACAGCGCCGCCATTCACATTAAACACTTCCCCGGTGATGAAGCCCGCGTGCTCAGTGCATAAGAACAGCACCGGAGCGGCAATCTCCTCGGGGCGGCCCGCGCGCCCCAG
>JBELAE010000246.1:0-7651 GCA_049509155.1 Candidatus Sulfotelmatobacter sp. | reverse complement strand
CCTGGGCCGTCATTCCGCTCCATAAAATCGCGGCCGTCCAGGTACGCCTCACCCTTGAACATTCGCTGTTGCAGCGGAGGCACCCAAAGCTTCTCCTGCAGCAAAGGCAGCGTCGCCACCAGCTTCACCAGCGGCGGATGCTCCGGATTCAGACCGTAGTCGCCGCTATGCCACATCATGTAGCCTGCGAAAATATGGTCGCCCTCATCGAAGGTGAGCGACTCGCCATGAATGATGATCGCAATCAGGATCGTCTGCAAGATGATCAATCCGCCTGCCAACCACCAGACGGGCATTTTCAATCTATTCATCGACCCCGCGTCTCCACAGATTTATTTACGGCTGCAAGGCAGTAGCTGATAAACGCTATCCGTGATTATTAGCGGCTAAATTATAGGGCATTCCAACAAGGACCTTTTTTCGGACGGATTTCTCCGCACTTGGCCGTGAAATGTGCCGGCCGTCGATATGCCCTTGGCTTGATTGTCGCGCACGATCAAGAAACAAATAACGCGCTTCATTTTACCCATACTCATTCTGAAAGAATGATAACCTCCGATGCACTCGTTGACCGGTGATTAGTACCGAGACGTCGGCATGTCGACTAGAATCTCATGAACGACCAGCCCCGGAGAATTGCCGTTGGCATCGGCGTTTGTCGGTTTTGTCAGCCAGACCGCAGGTGCCGGTGGTCTGTAACCCAGTTCGGGTGGTTCGGCGACTGAGTATACATTCGCCGCGGAGCCTTCATGCCAGCATTGAATTTGATTTTCCGGTCGGGCAGCAATCGAGTCTTTCGATGCGCTCGCTCGCTTCTTCTGGCGGTTGCGATTGCCAGATGCGGCGGACTTTCGGGTCAGACGTCGACCAATTTGCCGCCGCCTTCTTCGCCTCCTGCGACCAAGTCTACGTGCGCTTCGCCGGCGGCGAGCAATCCTGTTGGAGGCGGAGGGATTTACACGCAGATCGCGATCGATCCGAGAGTCTATGGGAAGCGCGATCCTTCCGGGCTTACGGTCTTTGGCTTCAGCCAGGAAAACCAGAATCTCCCCGCCGATCCACAGGTTCTTGCGATGTCGCCCAATATCGTCTCGCGAGCATGGCAGCGGTGGGATCGAGGCGGAGTTAAGCCATTCGATTACAACTGGAGCTATCCGACGCAGGCACGTGCCGCAGGCATTGTGTTTATCGGTGGAACAACCGCCACTGCCCTCTTCGCAGATGAATTTCCTTCCGTGACGGCATTGAATTCGGTGGTCTCATGCGATGCAACAGGCAAGCCCGTGGCTCATGCGCCGCTGAATCTTTATCGCGGTAGCCTGGCGTCCCCGGCTTACCGGCAATACATTATCGGCATCGCGGAGATTCAGATCGACGGCGGCGTGGATGGGCTGTTCTTCGATGAGCCCGATTTTAGCTTTGATGGCGCGACTTCCGGGAATGCAAACGATGGAGACGAGGGATTTGACGACGCAAATGTTGCCGATTTCGGCGGATTTTTGTGCGGGAAGTATCCCAACTACAGCCCAGCTGACTGGCAGTCGAAATATGGCATAACGACGGCCGACAATCTCGATTGTTCGAAATCTGCCGCCACGCGCGGCCGCACGTTCAACTATCGCGGTTATCTGGCGCGCAACGGATGGCAGGCATCGCCTCTCAATAAATCGAATCCGCTGGCGGCAGAGTGGGGAAGGATACAGGAAGGCCATCCAGAGCCACAGAACGGGACGTTCACCGGAACCTACACCAGCCTGGTCTATTGGCAGGATATTGTTCTGACGCTGCGTAACTATGCGCGGCAAAAGTACAACAAGGAGATCTACATTACCGCCAACGGCGTCTTTCCATTCGTCGACTTCCAGATGATTGGTCTTTGGGGCGGCAATCCCGATGGGCCGGGCGGGTCTTCAGTGAATTATTGTCCGCTTACGGCGGACGGTCATCTGGATGGGACGCAGTCGTTGCTAGCAGTATTTATGGCGATCAAGCAACGATCCGCGAGGATAGACGGACGCGTGGTCCCGGTGGCGGCATTCATCGATTGGCCGACCGATGTGATGACCGACTATCTATCGCTGCCTGCTTTGGAGAAATCGGACTACTGGCGGATGTATGTGCCGGAGGCCCTGGCGGCGACTGTGTATCTGAATATGCATCTGGCCGATACGCTGGGCGACCCGACGGCAAAGCAACTGGGGTTGATGCCGTTCTTCGAAAAGACGACGGCGTTCTACAAGATGCCGGCTCATGCCGCTCTCTACCACAACACCACAGACCTGCCGGGGAGGGTGACGGCATCCGTAGCGAATATCGGCACCAAGCTGACGCAGTTGAGCGATGGACGCACGGTGGCGCACCTGATCAATCACAACTATTCACAGGGATTTCAGGAGCGGGATGGAGCGCGTGTCGGCTTTCCCGTTGCCAAGGCTCCCAGGAGTGTGACGCTGGTCTCGCCCGATTACGGAGCGGATACGCCGGTGGCATTTACCTACTCCGGAGGGCAGGTGCAGGTTACCGTGCCCAAACTTGTGGCGTATGTCGCCGTCGTTTCGAACTGAAGTGCTCGGCCATGATTACTTGACATGGCGGCCAGGTTCACCTTGGATGTGCAAATGCTTCTTTTCCGCCTCCGGTTCCCGAAGCCAGTTTAACCTTCGAAGGCCAAAGTCTGACATCAACAGCGGTCATGGCTGACGTGGCTGCCGCCCGATATGCGGGTGCGCTGGTAGATAGCCGTTCCTTCGTCTTCACAGTTTCCTCTCTGGGTGCGGCGGGATTAGGTTGGAGTTGTCCTACCCCTCACCTAATTAATCCAAGATCGTAGTCACGGCTGGCTATAGGCATTCATTGAATCGAGCAAGAACGACCGCCGTGGATGGAAAGAGGTCAGTTTAGTCCTGATATGTCGGCTTATGAGAAGTGATGGGGAGCGGGTAGGATTTCAAGCATGTGTTGAACGACCCGAAAGGTGCGTATGAGTGCCATTGTTGGAAGGAGGATCGCCATTGTCGGCGGGGGGCCAGGTGGGCTCACGCTGGCCCGGCTACTGCAGCAAAGTGGTGCGCTGGTTTCCGTGTATGAGCGTGATCAGAGCCGCAGCGCGCGAGTCCAGGGCAGCGCATTAGACCTCCATGAAAACTCCGGTCTCGCGGCACTGGAAACTGCCGGCCTGATAGATGCGTTCTGGGCCAATCACCGGCCGGATCTTGATCGTCTTCGCCTTACCGATGCCAAGGGAACGGTTCTCCACGATCATTTCCGCCCGATGTCCGGTGCCGGGAAACGTCCTGAGATCGAGCGTGGTCCATTGCGCGATCTACTGCTCGATTCGCTTCAACCCAACACGGTGCAGTGGGACTGCAAGCTCGAGTCTGCAGAATTGCAGGGTGAGCAGGTCTTGTTACGTTTTGCGAGCGGACAGATTGCACTGGCCGATATCGCTGTCGGCTGCGACGGGGCGAACTCCCGCTTGCGTGAGCTGGTCACTCCCATTCGGCCAGAGTACGTCGGCGTGTCGCTCGTAGAGGGTCTCGTTCCCGGAGCAAAGCAGATGATCCCTGAGTTGTGGGATCTCCTCGGGGGATCAGCACTGATCGCTCTGGGAGGGGAAAGAACCATCGGCATGGGTACCAAGCCTGACGGCAGCGTGCTGCTCTACGCAGGAGTGAAGACCCGTGGCGACTCCGCGAGGTGTAGCTTCGAACAGGCAAGCGGCCCGGACCAGCGAGTGGCATGGTTCCACGCCAACTTCCAGGGGTGGAGCGAGATATGGGATCCTCTTTTCAAGGAAGCCGCGTCTATGGTCTGGCGCCCACTACTCGTTTGCCCGACAGATCAGCATTGGGAGCCGAAGCGCAACGTCACGTTGATCGGCGATGCAGCGCATGTGATGCCGCCGTACGCAGGCGAGGGCGTAAATATGGCGATGCTCGACGCCCTGGTGCTGTCACGGCTCCTTCTCAGCCAAGACACATCCTCTGACGCGATCGCGGCGTACGAAGGCGAGATGTTTGCCCGCATGCGGCACATGACGGAAGACACGATGGTGAACACAGAGATGTTCTATGCACCCGATGCCTCCGATCGCGTTGTGGCTCTGTTTCGCAGCTTTTGCGCAGCCGAGGCGGTTCCGCCAGCCGCAGAAGCTTGATGCGAGCCGTTCATCTCAGAAGGCGGAGCAGCACTTCAACAAGTCCTTGAGCAAGGCCAAACGCGATGGTCGCGTTTGCAGCGGAGCTTGACCGCCGCCCTAATCGGATTGGTACCGCGAAGTCGGATTGTATGAAGTTTCACGACATAGGTAACGATAAACGCAGTTCGATCCTTCGATCTTCCACAGGGTGTCAATGAGTGCATTATCGCCAATGCGCTCGTCGAGCCGCCGCATCACTTCCCATAAGCTGACTTCCCGTTACCAATCTGGCCAACTTCCCCGAAGCCCATCTCTGGTAACTACCGGTTTTCCGACAAGACGTTGCTCATCCGCGTGGGTGAGTAGCCTTGGTTGCGCCCGCGACGTGATCAAGTTCCTCTCTGTTCAAACGTTTGGAGGGGACAACCACGGCGAGATGGCATCACGAGGCGACGAGAGCTCGGATGTTACGGTTCTCGAACACGACGGCGTGATTTTCGCTCCCGATACCGCGCACAGAGACATCCACCATGGCCCGAGCCAAGTCGTCAGCGCGAATCACCTGGTTGGGGAACAGCACTCGAAACAGCGGATACAGCGTGCGGAGCAGGCGGTAGCTGAAATTAGGTTCCTTCCGCGGCTCCACGGGATAGATGTACGCGGGCCGGAAGAGGTAAACGCGCGGAAACCCCGCCGCAAGTAGTGCCTTCTCCGCCTCTCCCTTGTAGCGAGCGTAGGGAATGCGACTGCGTTCCGTTTGGTCTGCGCCGTTCCCGCTTAAAAATGAGAACGCGACGTCGGGGCTGCTCCCGTGTAGAACTCGCGCGAACTCGATCGTGTAGTCCACCGTTATGGTGCGGAGCTCCGCATCCGATACAGCTCCTGTATACGTGCCCAGGCAAAACACTACTGCATCCTGACCCGAGAGCGTCTCCGCGAGTGCGGAGCAGTCCGCGAAGTCCACATGCAGAACCTCTTTCAGATTGGGGTGCGAGATGCCGAGCTTCTTGCGCCCAATAGCGGTCACACTTCCGACGGCTGGGTTTTCGAGCGCGTAGCGCAGGGCGTACCCCCCGACCATTCCCGATGCGCCCACAATTACAAGGCGTTTCTGGCCCGTAGATCCTGCCTGATCGTTCGCTGTCATGAGAGTAGGCGCTCTTCGATCCAGTCTACGTACAGCTGGCGCTCCGCAAATAGCCACACGCCGTTCATCTTCACAAAGGTGTCCGTATAGCGGAGAGCGGCGATCATCAGACGTCGCTTTTCGCCGGCGAGCGTGAGGTGATGGGGCATGCAATAAGTTTCCCCTGTGCCTCGGTCGCCGGTCAGCGTGAGGATCGTGGTCTGTCCCAGGAAGTGCATGGTCGCGGCATACTGGTTCAAATCTGCAAAGACTGGAGCCAACGCCTCGCGCGAGTGCAGTTCCTGCGAAGGCTTCGGATCGTTTGCGTTCATGTACACGACGAAGTGAGTATCTGGAGTAAAGAGTGCCATCTGGCCTTTCGCATCACGACGATCGGCGCAGTGCGCGTAGGCTTCGACGAGCTCCCGGATCGCGAGGCGGTCGGCCGCCTCGCTGGGAGAGATTGTCAGGTGCTGGCTCATGAGAGTGCTCCTTAAGACTCAAGTATGGCCCGGGTTTCGAGAAACGCCTCAATCCCGTATTGGCCATATTCACGGCCGAAGCCAGAGTATTTAAATCCGCCCCAGGGTGCCTGCGGATCGTCCGTCATGCCGTTGATCACGACCCGCCCGGCCCGAATTTGTGAGGCCACACGACGCGCGCGCTGGAGGTCGGTCCCAAGCACGCAGGAGTGAAGACCATATTTAGAGTCGTTGGCAATTCGGATTGCCTCATCCTCGGAGTCATAGGTGATGACACACAGAACGGGGCCAAAAATCTCTTCATGGGCGATCGTCATGTCGTTTTTCACGTTGACGAACACGGTGGGCTTCACGAAGTAGCCCGCTTCAAAACCTGCCGGATGGCCCTCGCCACCGACGAGGACTTCTGCGCCTTCCTCGATACCTTTGCGGATGTACGATTGCACTCGCTCGTATTGGTTGTGGGACACCATCGGTCCGACGGCGGTCTTTGGATCAGCTGGATCGCCGACGGTGTAGGCACCCATCTCATCCCGGATGGCCCGCTTCACCTCGTCGAGTCGGCTCTTCGGAACGAGGAGCCGTGTCCCGGCGGCGCAGGCTTGTCCACTATTCATAAAGGCCAGCACAAGAGCCGACGGAATCGCTTGCTCAAGAGCCGCATCGTCGAGCAGGATGGTGGGCGACTTACCCCCCAGTTCCAGCGTGATGCGCTTCATCGTGGCGGCGCCGTCGCGCATGATCGACTGGCCAACGGCAACCGAGCCCGTAAAAGATATCTTCGCAACGTCGGGATTGCGCACGAGTTCGGCCCCTACGACATTACCGCGGCCTATCACGATATTGCAGACTCCCTGGGGGAGCTTAGCCGCGTCCAGACATTCAAGCATCACCTGCGTCTGCAGTGAGCTCAGCTCACTGGGCTTAATCACGACCGTACAACCAGCACCGACGGCCGACGCTAGCTTGAGGCAAATGAACAGGGCGTTCGCGTTCCAAGCGGTAATCAGACCGGCCACGCCGACCGGCTCCAAGGTCACCGTCGTTTTGCCCCAACTTCGAGTCAAAGGCAGCTCGTCGAGTCCCTTCTCCGCGGCTGGGAAGGCATCGATCCCCGATTGCACGATAAGCCTTGCGAACCGCACAACACCTCCGTACTCTTCCACCATCGCGGCCGTAAGATCATCGATGCGTGCCGAGACAGCATCGTGCAGGCGGCGCAGGTAGCCCGCGCGCTCTTCCTTTGTTGTCCGGCTGAAAGTGACGAATGCGCGATTGGCCGCGGCGATCGCGCGCCGCGTATCTTCCTCATCACCTAGCGTGACGCGGGCAATCACTTTGCCGTTGGTCGGCTTGATGATGTCCATGACTTCGCGGCCGTGGGATTCAACGAATGCTCCATCGATATAGTGAGTGGTGATGGTTTTGATCGTGCCTCTCACCGGGATTGCTTCCATCGTTGCCATTGTGTGTCTCCTTAATATGAGTTTTCTACAATCAGAACGAAGTAACGACGACGCGCGTGAGCGAGCCGTCCTTCAGCGCCGCGTAACCGTCATTGACCTCGCGCAGCGAGATCTTTTTCGAAACCAGATCGTCCAGGTTCATCCGGCCTTGCAGGTAAAGTTGTGCGTACATCGGGATGTCATGCTTCGCGTTGGTCGAGCCGAAATTCACACCGACCACGCGCTTCTGGCCACCGATTGCGCCGAAGATGTTCAAATTAATGTCGACTTCGGGTTTTGCTACGCCGACCAGATAGAGTCCACCTCCGACGCCAAGCATGCCGAGGCCCTCTTCGGCCACCGACTTCAGTCCCACAAAATCAAAGACGTGGTCAGCACCTCCTGGCAGCAGGTCGCACACGGCTTCGACGGGTTTGCTCTTCGTGGAGTCGATGACGTC